>CAZVBS010000001.1:0-45891 GCA_964625905.1 uncultured Candidatus Saccharibacteria bacterium
CGTTCTGTATGGTGATGGTACACAAACAGATATTTCTACTATCACGATTAGTGTTGAGGCGGATGTGTATTCGGTTTCATATGGAGAACTCCAAGCAGTTATTGATTTAGGTTCTGCAACCATAGCTGGAAAAACAGTAAAAGGTAGACCATCCGCAGATATTGGCGGTACGACAATAGGCTCCACAGTCAGCTTCCCAACAACCCTTGATTTCTCTTCAAGTGCTTTAACTATTACCTCAGAAGATTCTAATAATCAGAGTTTTGTGCGTCGATTATCAATTAAGCATATTGGCAGTGTAGAGTTTTCAGACATAACAATACGCGACTATTTCATTAGTGGAACAGATTCAAATGATAACACTCGAATCATTAACTTTGGTAATAATGCTTCTGGTCGCTCCGAACTCACACTAACGCGTGTTGAAGCGTATGCTGATGACGATGTGTCCACTCAAGATTTCTTAGGTGGAAATGTCGCAGTACTTAAAATTATGTCTGCTGACGGTGGTATTACATACCCACAGAGTTTGACTGTTGTTGATAGTAATTTTCATGATTTTTCTCGCGCCATAACTGGTACATACTATGACCTTACAATCACAGGGTCTACATTTACCGATGCAACAGCTGATTTTATATCTGTTGCTCCTATTGATGCTATAGGTACATGGTTAATAGAAGACAACACAATACAACGAGCATGGGGCTTGTCTACTGACCCACAAAACCCACATACAGATGCTTTTCAATTTAACATGGTAGGAGTTACGTCTAGTCACCCACTTATTACAATTCGTGGTAATAGGATTATGTCAAAAGGTGGTAGGGAGTATTCTGTCCAAGGTATCTTTATTGAAAATCAAACTACAGGAGATGCCACTTTTGCTGTTGAGAATAACATCGTAATGACAAGGGCAGGGAATGCTATATACATTGAACGACCGAGTGCCGCTACTACAGTGTTTTACAATACTGTAGTATCTGATACAAGTAAGTCAGCTGATGGGAATGTTCCAAAGATTATTTTGATTGACGCACAAGGAAGTGCTGTGGCGGCTAATAACGTTGCTCCTCTTGTTACCCTTACTAATTCTCCTTTAGCAAGTGCATACGGTAATTATGAGTATGGCTCGCTCTCGACAGACAATGAGGACGCGGATTACGCAGCTTTATTTGACGGTACCTTATTTGGTTCTGCGATTATTGCAGATTTTGACGAACTTGTCTCAACGACTACTCCAACAACAGGTGGTAGCCTTGATCCTGACATTGGCGCAGATATAGGTACATGGTATTACAATTGGGATACATCGACTTATGATCCACCTCCTTACCTATCTAGTATTGTTGATACGGGGACTGGTGCTACTACCGCAACCAGTACTGTTGTGACTGATGCAGGGAACGGAACTCTATACTGGTTTGTGTCTTCAAACTCAGTCCCGCCAACTACTTCTTCTGCTTTCAAGGCAGGTACGGGTGCTGAAAAATTTGGATCGCAAACAGTGTCTGCAACTGGTACTCAAAATATCAGCATCACAGGACTTACAACTGACACCAGATATTACGTACATATACTTCATGACGATAGCGCTGACAATCAATCAGATGTGGTGAGCGGTGATGGCTTTGACGTTGGAACTCCACCATTTGCTGCGATAGCGGTAGATAACCAAGGAATTGTATATGGTACAAATACTGGGTATAGTGGTGGCTCTGCATCGCAGACTGGAACCTTGAGTTTCTGGATGTATTCAGATGCGGCTAGTTGGCCAGATTCAAGTCAGACTTTGTTTGATTTCCGTGAATCTACTAGTAACACTCGACTTTCTGTCGGGTCTGCTTCTTCAGGTAGAATTTCTATATCTGCTAAGGATTCTTCAGGTACAGCAATACTAACCCGCGTCCTTAACACGAGCACATTATCAGTTAATACTTGGTATAATATTTTACTTAGTTATGAACTTTCTGTTCCATCTGCCTCTATATATATTGATAACACCGAAATAAGTTCATTTGGTGTCTCAGTAACAGCCACTGGTACGATACCAGCACTTACTCAGGTGGGAGTATTTGCAACACGTACTGGAGCAGGCTTTTTCGATGGATTTTTGTCTGACGTGTGGTTTGACCACACTAACTTCCTTGATATATCTAGCTCGACAGTTAGAGCAAACTTTATAGATCAAAGCACACTAAAGCCAGTAGACATAAGTTCGTATGGCTCACCACACCTTCGATTAATTAATCCCGTAACTTCATGGTTCACTAACACTGGTAGTGGAGGAGACTTAACAGAAACCGGTGGTTCATTAATTACAGCTAGTTCGACTCCAAGTGATTAGTTGGTAGTTAGATAATTTATTCAAAATAGTATAAACACCTGTTCGTTAAACGTTCAACAACAAACCCCGCAATTGCGGGGTTTGTTGTTTTTTGATACGATTATCCTCGTTACGTGAGTAATCAACTTTTGCGGGTATAGTTTAGTGGTAGAATGACTGCCTTCCAAGCAGTAGACGAGGTTTCGATTACCTCTACCCGCACAAAAATGTAAGAAACCAGACCTGCGTCTGGTTTCTTACATTTTTGTGAGACGGAGCGATGTTTTGTTTTCCGTTTTTACTAGAAAACAAAACCGCGAGTCTGGGGAGGAAGTTCTTAACAAGCATAGTGAGTTTAGAAACTTGACCCCAGAGATGTAAGAAAAACACCCCTGTGGGTGTTTTTCTAGTTTTGTGAGGCGGAGCCGTGTTTTGCGATTTTTCTTGAGTAAAACAGGTGAAGTGCCCCCGGCAGGAGGTCGTTATGAACGCAGTGAATTACGAACCTGCGCCCAGCAGAGTATCAACAATCACTTAGTATATATACTCGTACGGTCTAGAGTACCCAGCAACTTGTGACTCGATTACCTCTACCAAAATTAGAAATCGTTAGTATTTGGTTTTTTTAACAAACAAACAACACTATAAAAGCCTCACGTTAGTGAGGCTTTTATAGATAGTGGTAAGTTTAAAAATTAAAACTTAACCTTGCTTGACTGCGTCCTTAAGCGCTTTTGCTGCGCGGAACTTTGGTACACGCATTGCTGGAATCTGGATAGATTCACCAGTACGGGGGTTTCGTCCTGTTCGTGCGCTTCGCATCTTAGCTTCAAAGATACCAAGACCAGCGATTGAAACTTCTTGACCTCCTTTAAGGCCATCGAAAATACTTCCGATCATTGTATCAACTGCGCGCTCTGCATCAGCCTTAGTTCCACCAAGTGTCTCATGTACTTTATCAACGATTGCTGCTTTATTCATAAGTTTGGTTTTCTAAAAGTCGGTTAATCTCGACCTTGTGCTTGTATAACCAGCACAAACGTTTATAACTTTGTACTGTTAAATTACTCAATCATTATACATAGCGCCATTTTAAGTGCAACATGTCCCTATCGGATAAGTTTTCCAGCTTTTAGAATTCGATTTTCACTTTGTATAGAATGTTTAAAACTAAATCTTACTCTTATTTATATTCTTATATAAAAAATCACCACTTTAGATATTTAAAGTGGTGATTTGTTAATTTTATGGTTTGACATCTTAGTCCAAAACATCAGATAAATCGGGATATTCTGGATCCATTGGTCCTACTCCATTTCTTATAGCTTCTTCTCTCAACTTTACGAGTTTATGCCCAGCTTCAGAAATTTTAAAGCTTGAGTCAAGCTTTGAAAGTCTAGACTCGTGATATTCTATAGCTTTACTCTTACATTGGTGATAAAAAGCGATGTAACCCACCCCGAATAAGAAAGTTAAATGTTTTGGGTAAGGCATGAGATTAAAGAGTATCGTAAAAAACATAGTAAATCTCCTCATATCA
The DNA here is from genome assembly GCA_964625905.1 of uncultured Candidatus Saccharibacteria bacterium. Classification (GTDB taxonomy): domain Bacteria; phylum Patescibacteriota; class Minisyncoccia; order Phycocordibacterales; family JABMNX01; genus JABMNX01. The sequence goes on from CAZVBS010000001.1 coordinate 3,867, forward strand.
AGTATTCTAAATATAAATATGCAAGCGTACAACAAAAATGACTCTTCTATAGAGTCATTTTTGTTGTTTTTACGATTTTCATTTCCGTTAGAGTGATCTTTATCTAGCAAACTCTATGGACCTACTTTCTCTAATAACATTTACTTTAATTTCTCCAGGATATTTAAGTTCACCTTCGATTTGTAGGGCTATATCACGAGCCATTTTCTTAGCTTCAATATCTGTAACTTTTTCTGGTGTTACAAACACTCGTATTTCACGCCCAGCTTGAATTGCATAACTCTTTTCAACTCCAGTGAAGTTTTTAGCAATAGCTTCAAGGTCTTCAAGTCGTTTTATATAGTTTTCAACACTATCTCGCCTTGCCCCAGGACGTCCTCCTGAAATAGCATCTGCTACTTGAACAAGTATAGATTCAGTAGTTTCATATGGGTATTCTTCGTGGTGAGCTTGAAGTGCTTTAATTATTTTTTCATCAACTCCAAACTTTTGTAATATACGTCGCCCAATTTCAACGTGTGTTCCTTGCACTTCGTGATCAACAGCTTTACCAATGTCGTGTAGAAGTGCACCAGCGCGAGCTACATAAGGGTCTGCGCCGAGTTCTTCAGCAAGCATTCCCGAAATATGTGCCATCTCTATAGAGTGGTATAGCACATTCTGACCATAACTTGTTCTGAAGTGTAGTCGTCCTAATATTGCAATAACTCTAGGATCTAAGTTATTTACACCAGACTCATACGCTGCCTGTTCACCTTTTTCTTTTATTGTTTTATTTATTTCGTCCTTTGCTTTTTGCACAACACTTTCTATTTTTGCTGGCTGTATTCTGCCGTCAATAATAAGGTTTTCTAGAGCAACTCTAGCAACATGACGTCGAATAGGGTCGTATGATGACAAGATAATAGTGTTTGGAGTATCGTCTATTATTACATCAACACCAGTAGCACGTTCGAACGCTTTAATATTTCTTCCCTCCTTACCGATTATTTTACCCTTAACTTCGTCAGACGGAATTTGTACAGATGTTGACATAATGTCGTCTATTACTGAGTTTCCAAGTCGATGTATTGAAGTCGTAAGAATATCTTTAGCTTTTCTTTCAAGACGTTCTTTCCCATTAATTTCAAGTTTCTGCATGCGCACAAGCATGTCTTCTTCAAATTGTTTCTCAACAACCTCTAGAAGTTCTGCTTTAGCATCTTCTTTACTTAATTGAGCTATTTTACTGAGCTCTGATTGACGTTTTTCTATAAGTACCTCTGCTTTTTCTTTAAATATATGAACCTCTTCTATTTTTTTCTTTATACTCTCAACATCAGAATCAATAGTGACTCGTCGTTTATCAAGAACATCCTCCTTTGTTACAAGGCGGTCCTCAGTCTTTTTTAATTGAGTTTCTTTTTCTTTTAATTCTACCTTTAGAATATTTGTTGTCTCTTCAGCTTTTGAATCAGCTTCTTGAGTAATGCGCTTTGCATCCTCTCGAGCCTCAAGCATCATTTGCTTTATCTCAAGCTCCATAGAGCCACGTCTTCCAATAGAATATAACCAACGAAGTAGGTATCCAATAACGATACCAATGAGTCCTACAACTAATAGTAGAACAAGTATTACTTTTAATGACATATAAGCGAGAAATCCCGCTTTTCAATTATTTTATAGATATTGTGGCGATTATTTTCAAAGTTTTGTAGTAGAAAATATCGTAAAACGTTGTTTTGTGATGTGTTTCGTTCAATAAGGATAGTCAGCTAAGCGAAAATATAATAGAAAAGCTTGATTTCAGAAATTAATTTAAAATAATGTACAATCTGAATATATCACAGGTTTAAAGTATTGTCGAACAGGGTAGTTTTTATAATAAAATATGAAAAACACTAAAGCACTGCGACCTGTATTCAATCGCTTCACTCTTGAACAGGTCGGTTGCATATTAACTCCTCGGCTAGGAAATATTAAAAGTAAAACTTTTGTTATTTCCCTCGCTCTACGTCGTTAATAAACGGCTGGAGTACTCCAGCCGTTTATTTTTTGCTTTGAAACTATTATTTTTCAACTTATTTAAGTACCTTGTCAATGAGCGTCAGCTCACTAAGCTCATCATTCGCATTCAGCTCTGATTTACTAAGTGGTTCCTGCCAGGGCTCGCGGTTTCAGTGTCCTAGGAAAAGGACACTGAAACATCGCTCCGCCTCATCATCGACGACAAATAAGACATTGGTCTTGTTTTAAGTTTTAAAGCAATTCTGCGGAATTATTTTAAAACCTCATCGATAATGCCATATTTCTTAGCGTCATCAGAATCCATAAAATAATCTCGGTCAACATCTTTTTCTATTTGAGTTAATTTTTGACTGGTGTTTTTAGATAGAATCTTGTTGAGTCTCTCGCGCATGCCTAGGATATGCTTTGCGGTAATTTCAATATCAGACGCTTGTCCTTGTGCTCCACCCCATGGTTGATGAATCATAACTTCAGCATTTGGAAGCGCAAATCGTTTTCCTTTTTTACCTCCAGACAAGAGTACCGCTCCCATTGAAGCGGCAAGACCAACACATACAGTAGAAACGTCTGGTTTAATGTGGTTCATTGTGTCTAAGATAGCAAGTCCGTCTGAGACGCTTCCCCCTGGCGAGTTAATATAGAAAGAGATATCTTTTTTAGGGTCTTCTGATTCTAGGAATAGAAGTTGGGCAATAATAAGATTCGCTGTATGGTCGTCAATAGGACCAGCTAAGAAAATAATCCTTTCTTTTAATAATCGTGAAAAGATATCATACGCTCGTTCACCACCTTGTGATTTTTCAACCACCATCGGGACGAGCTGATTAATTATATTTGAATGTTTCATATGTCGCAATAATATCAGATTTTGATAAAGAGGCAATAATTATAGTTTTATGAATTTTTTATGTATGATGTATTTAGTACTTGAACTTTAACTTAGATTTTAGGAGGTCATCATGTCTGCGCACTCAATCCCGTCCCACAGAAGAAGGTTTTGGATTTCTATAATTTGGTGGTGCGATATGTATCAAATGGAAGAAGAAGGTTTTGTGATAAAGGATGGTAAAAAAGTTCTTGCTACCTATAGACTTTGCGGTTTTTGTTTTATTCGTTGGTGGGAACTGGTTAAGGATAAGTAATTAATATCTTTAAATAAAAGCGGTGCTACTGATAAAGCACCGCTTATTTTTTCTCAACAGTATCATCTTTTTTGTCTCCTTCAAGAAATCTAAACACATCTTCGTTTACTAGTTGTGTTTCTACGTATATACGAACGTTATCACTGTTGGCATCTTTATGATGCTCCAAGATATGTTCCATTTCATGACGAACTTTATCTTCATCAGGGGTAATACTTTCTTTCTCAGCAATTTTATTTAGAAGTAGTTGTAGTGTTGCTCGCTTTCTCGCTTGATCTTTCCATTCATCTCGCAAATCTTCCACAGTCTTCTTTGTTTGTGTAAGATAATCTTCAAATTTCATATTCATACGAGCAACGTCGTCTTTCATTTGTGCTACCATCTTGTCTAATTCGCTAGAGACTAATATTATTGGTACTTTTATATCAGTTTTTTCAATTAATTCTTCAGAAAGCTTGATTCGTTTCCTCTCTTGTGCTTTATGTGTCTTTTCTTTTACTAAATCCTCTCGAACACGAGCTTCGAAGTCAGCAACAGTCTTAAAGTCACCAAGAGTTGCAATAAATACATCATCAAGTTCTGGTAAATCTTCTTCATTAGAGCCCTCGGTTTTTGCCTCAGGGTTTTCTGAGTCTGTGGTTTCTTGTTTAACGTCTTGGTCTTGGTCTCCGGACATGATTCCTTGCAAGGTATCAGATATGATGTCTTGTGATGATGATCCGTCTTTGGACGTGATATTTCGCAAAGAATCGTGTTCTTTTGCTTTATCAAACCTAGCCTTACCACGACGTACTTCTGTAAGGACTTTATCAACGTCAGCGCCTGTTACTTCTATGTCTGCATCCTTGTCGTCTGAAATACCGTTTGCAATTTTCTTGTAGTCTGGAAGATCAAACTCTGGAAACACAGCACTTTTAATCTTAAAACCAATTGGATTACCTGGTGTTAGTTTTGTAAGAGTTACTTGCGGAGTTCCTATGACTTTAAGATTCTCGTCAGTAACTAAAGTGGGGTACATATCTGCAAGAGCGAGCTCAGCTACCTCTCCTAAAAGTCCATCTTCTCCTATCTTCTCCACTAGAACTTTTTCAGGTATATGTCCCTTACGAAATCCGTCTATTTTTATATTTTTACTCAGTTTTTTAATAGCTTTTGTTCTGTATGTAGGTATTACAGATACAGGTATTTCACCCTCGATCTCTATTTCAGAGTTCTCCAGTTTGGTTATATTTATATTTTCGTAAAGTTTTGCTGTTTCAGTTGTCATTTTAGATTTTGTTAACCAATAATAATAAGTTTTAGAAAATCTTAGACCAAACGTCACTTTTTACTGGTGTACACCAGTAAAAAGTGACGTTTGGTTAATTCAGTATTGTCGTATACCTCAGGGTAGACTACGTACTTCATTAAATTGTTTGCCTAGTCTACCGTCTGTACATAGTAATGTCAAAAGGTTTGTTTGTAGGATATTTAAAAAAAGAAAAAAACCACAAATATAGTTAGTGGTGGATTTCATATATAAAAAGAGGTCTATCGTAGACGATAGTTTACTTACGTTTCTTACTTGCTCGTTTTGCTAGCATTTTATGTTTTATAGCAAGTCTTTTCGCTGTCTTTTTAGAACGTGATGCTTTACCTTTTTCTATTCCTGTTACTCGTTTTGCCATGGGCATGATTATACACTATTACTTCAAAATAGGATATAAGTCATAAAAAAATACCCCAAGTATACAGGGTATTTTTTTATATAGTTTTTTCAAGTCTAACTTATCAACTTTCTAACTTTTAAACTTACAACTAATCTAGAACTCGTTTAGTAGTGCGTCGAGTTCTGAGTCTAAGTTTTCAAAATCTGTAAGTCCTAGATCCTCTTCAATAGATGAGATTTCGTCTGAAGTAGCCTGTGTTTCTAGCTGGTTTACTATAGTATCAGCTTCTTCATTAGACTGAATAACCTGAAGTTGTTCTGTGCTATTTTTTGTTGTTGTATTCCAAAAGTATATTCCTCCTGCAATAAGTAATATAACAATGATTGCTACACCCACTATAGGTCCTGTTGATCCTTGTTCTGGAGAATTATCTTGTAGAGTGTTTGGCACTTCTTCTGAAGTTGGAGTTACTACGTTATCTTGCTGCGTTTCAGTTGCGGTGCCGTTTTGTTCTATGTTCTCTCCATTTGGTGTGTTTGTATTTCCTTCGTTCATATTTTTACTTTATTAGGATATAAATTATTAATTTTCCTCGACAGTTGTTCCATCGTCAGTGGTCGCTTCATTGTTTTGATCATCATCTGAATTATCTTTGACTAAGCTTGCTCTCATAATTTTGATTACTTCGACCAGTGATCTGTGTGCAGTTTTGAGCACTTCTTTTGTTTTTGATAGTTCAGAAACGATTCCACCAAATGTGTCTCGTGATATATTGGTTTCAAATGCATTCCTTGCTCGTTCGACTGTTGTATTTATACTTTCTCCTGCAATCTTCACATCATTTTTAGCAGTATCTAGGAGTTGTTTTGCATCAGTCATATCAAGTCCACGCTCCTCAAACTTATTGATTCTTGACTCGATTCTTTCTGATAGTTTTTCAAGTCTTGATACAGCAGAGTTCATTTTTCTATTTATATTAGCTAAGAACCTTGAAACACGCTCCAGTCTTCGCTCTTTTGATTTTTCATCACGGCCAACTTTTCCATCTGCACGCTCTTTTCTCCTATTTTCTCGTATTGTATCATCTCCATCAATATCACTACGTTGACTGTTTAAGCTTTTGACACGTCGCTTTTTAAAATTATTATCATTGTCTTCGGCATCAATATCTCGACGCTCTAAGATTCTACTTTTTACGTTACCAAATATAGAGCCATCTCTGTCTTTAGATTTTAAATCAGATTTTCTATCTTCCTCGTGTTTATCTATCAGTCGAGCTCTAACCCCAGGTCTTTTATCGTCATTTTTTTCATCTTTTGTTTCATCTCGAAAAGCACGTGTACGTGTTGTACTTCTAGCTCCCTCTAATTTTTCAGCTTTAATTCTATCAATGTCAGTAGTTGCTGGACGAAGTTGTGTTGCTGTCTGAGCAAACACAGTAGAAATTGTTATAAAAAAAACAACTGTCGCGATTACTATACTTATTATACTAAATTGTAGTGTCGGGTGTTTCATATTTTTAGTGTTGTTAATTCTTAATACATTATTAAGTATACTACCTGTTTGCTCAAGAGGCGATAGCCGATTGGTTTGCAAACAGCAGTGCAAAGTCTCCTTAGTCAGCATCTTCGTCACTGTTTCGCAACAAATAAAACCACCACTGTAATGTGAAATACAAATAATGTTTGTATTTAAGTTAAACTCACTATATAATTTCGAAATATAAGTAATATTTCGTGCCTATTAAGGCTTATAATATATGACAGATTACAATAAACTATATACACCAGGCGATTTGGATGATTTTAAAATAAACACTGTTGTTGAGATCTCTGAGAAATCTATATTAAAGATTGAATACAATAGAGAAAAATGTACTTTTGAACTTGATAGAGTAGAGCCTGCAATATTTGCGAAGCCTTCAAATTATGGCTTTATACCTGCAACACTAGACGAGGATAATGATGAACTTGATACTCTTATAGTTACCACAGAACCTATTCCAACAGGTGTTGTAGTAGAAGCAAAGATATTAGGAGTATTAAACTTCGAAGATGATGGTGAAAAAGACCACAAGATAATATGTGTGCCAGCAACCGATTATGATACTGGTAACAGGATTCAAACATTGGATGATTTAGGTGAGATGTGGAAGAATAAGATGGAATATCACTTTAATACCTATAAGGATCTTAGAAAACGTGGAACGACAAAAGTTTTTGGCTACGGTAACGCAGATCAAGCTGTTGATGTTATTAAAGAATGTATAGAGCGATATAAAAATAAGTAGTTATCACTACTTATTTTTAAGTACAAAAACAAAAAACACTGAGTAAACTCAGTGTTTTTTGTTTTTGTACTTAAGAGAATTATTTATCTTTCTTTTCTTCTTTTTCAGTAGATTCTTCTTTGGTTTCTTTAGTTTTGTTTGATGAAGTATCGCCTTCTTTTTCTTTAGTATCTTCGTTGGTATTTGTTGAAGGTGAGTCGTTTTCGAGTTCAGTATCTTGAGGTGAGTCCACAGCTTCTTTTGATTCGTTTGTTGTGTCTGTTTCGGGAGTTTCAGTATCAGTTGTTGCAACTTCGTCGGTGTTAGTTTCTGGATTCTCCGAGTCTGTAGTTTCTTGCACAACGTCTCCAGACACAATATCTTGCGAATCGTCGCTTTCTTGTGGAGTTGACCCGGCAGCTGAGCGAATATCTATCCTCCACCCTGTAAGCTTTGCAGCAAGTCGAACATTTTGTCCTCCTTTACCAATTGCTAAGGATTGTTGGTCCTCTGCAACTTCAACTGTTGCATGTTTTTCTTCTTCATTTATTTCTACATCTAATATTTTTGCTGGTGAAAGAGCTCCTTCTATAAATTCTCTTGGATCATCTGACCATTCGATTATGTCGATTTTTTCACCACCAAGCTCACCCATAACTACTGATACTCTAATACCACGTTGTCCTACAAGTGATCCAACAGGATCAATGTGCTCGTCGTGGGAAACAACAGCAATTTTTGAGCGAGACCCAGCCTCCCGTGCAACTTCTTTTATTTCAACTGCTCCAGATACAAGTTCTGGCACCTCCATTTCAAAAAGTTTCTTAAGAAAGTCTGGGTGAGAGCGAGATAGTCGGAGGAACGTACCTCTATGAGTTTCTTCTACAGAATATAGGTATGCACGCAGACGTTCTCCTTGTCGGTATCTTTCTCCTGGAATTTGTTCATCGTAAGGAATAATACCAGTAGCACGTCCAAGATCGATAAACATATTACCTCGTTCTATACGTTGCACTGTTCCAGTAATAATATCACCCTCGCGCTCCCCGTATTCTTTCATAATAGACACTTTTTCTGCTTCTCGAATCTTTTGAACAATAACTTGCTTAGCTGTTTGAGCTGATATACGTCCAAAATCGTCTTTTGTTTCAAGAGGGAATGTGATTTCACTATCAAGCTCCGCATCTTTTTTAATGCGCTTTGCATCTTCCATCATGATGTGATGTTCAGAATTAAACCGTGAACGCAGATCTTCTTCTGTATTTTCTGATGCGTCTCCAGACGCGGTTTTTGCTTGGTCTTTGGACATGATTCCTTGTGAGGAATCAGAATCGTCCTCGTCCTCACTACGTACAAGTGTTTCATCAACAACTATTTTTATTTGAAAGAATTCAACATCTCCAGTTGTTAAATCAAACTTAGAACGGATTATTTGTCCACGTTTCCCGTATTCTTTTTTATATGCAGTAGCGAGAGCCGTTTCAATTGCATCAATAATTTTTTCTCTTGGAATACCACGCTCTTCTTCAAGCTGGTCTAGTACTGAATTTATAACTTTTAGGTCAAACATAATGGTGTATTTAGTTGTTCTCTTATAATATTTTTAAAAAAAATTGCCCGTTAATAACGGACATCAATACAAAAAGTGTATCACAAAGAGTTGATTTCGTCAATAAATATCAAAATCAAGCAGGTAAGAATGTTTTAAAGATAAGTTTTCAACTGCATAAGGGTAAATCTTCACTGAATATACTGATATACTTAATAACAATAAAGCAGTTATGTATATAAACGAAAAACAATTAAAAGAATTTATTCTTGATTCTGGTTTGGTATCTAAAAAAGCTTTCGCAGAAGCCGAAAAAGAAGCAAAGAAAAAAGAGCAATCTGTCGGCGATATTCTTGTGAGTAATGGGGATTTTACAGAAGATGATTTACGTAGGATACAAGCATATATTCTTGGAATACCTTTTGTGAATCTTCAAAATAAACGAGTTGATACTGATGTACTTTCTCTTATTCCTGAACCAATAGCTCGTAATCATAATATAGTTGCGTATAAAAAGACCGACGAGAGTCTTGAGGTTGCTATGCTAAATACAGACAACCTAACTGCAATCGATTTTATTAAAAAGAAAGTAAATTTAAAGATACTTCCACGACTTACTGACACTGATTCTATTAAGTTTGTACTCAAGCAGTATCAAAAAAGTCTTAAAGATGAGTTTGGTGACATTATTATGCGTGAGTCAGCATCTCTTAAAGGGTTTTCTGGTGAGGAAGAAAATATGTCTGGTGAGGATCTTAAAAAACTTGCTGAAGACTTACCTGTGGTTCGTATTGTAGATTCACTTCTTCGTCATGCTGCTAACCAGAATGCTTCTGATATTCATATTGAGCCAATGGATAATCAAGTACTAATTAGGTATCGTATCGACGGTATTTTACATGACACGATGACTCTTCCTAAAAGGGCAGCGTCACCTATTACTGCTCGAATAAAAGTCCTTTCAAATTTAAAGCTTGATGAAAAAAGACTCCCACAAGATGGTCGCTTTAAAATGGAGACTGGAAGTGAGCGTGTATCATTTCGTGTTTCAGTACTTCCAACTTACTATGGAGAAAAGACAGTAATGCGACTGTTACGTGAAGATATTTCAGGATTTACTCTTGAAGGTTTAGGTTTTCATGGAGAAGGGCTTGAAAGGATTCACAAAGCAACGCGTAGTAAGACAGGAATGATACTCACAACAGGACCAACAGGTTCTGGTAAAACCACAACACTATATACAATTTTAGATATTTTAAATACTGCAGATGTAAATATCTCTACAATAGAGGATCCCATTGAATATCAAATGCCAAGGATAAATCAAACGCAGGTAAAACCAGATATTGGCTTTACATTTGCGACAGGATTACGAGCTCTGGTACGGCAAGACCCTGATGTAATTATGGTTGGAGAGATACGAGATAATGAAACTGCATCTCTAGCTATTAACGCTGCGCTTACTGGTCACTTAGTGCTCTCCACTCTGCATACAAACTCTGCAGCTGGTGCTATGCCACGTCTTATTGATATGGATTCAGAACCATTTTTACTCGTTTCAACTATTGAAGTAATTATTGGTCAACGCCTTGTTAGACAACTATGTGACTCAAAGGAAGAATATACTCTTTCCGATTCAGAAATAAAGAAGCTCGGAAAAGTTGTTGATTTAGATGCTGTGTTAAAGGCGCTTAAGGAAGAAAAAATAGTAGACGGTAAAGCAACATGGAAGAATATTCCTTTTTATAAAGAGAAACCTTCGACAGAATGTGAAGATGGATTTAGTGGAAGGCTTGGTATACACGAGATTTTATATATGTCAGACACAATTAAAAATCTGATAATGAAAGGATCTACTTCAGAAGAAATAGAAGCTCAAGCAAAGAGCGAAGGTATGATGACTATGATAGAAGACGGGGTCTTTAAGGCAGTGAAAGGTATTACTACTATTGAAGAGGTACTACGCGTTATATCTGAATAAAAAGCTAGAACGTACGTCGCCAACACATTTCTTCGTCGCTACGTCATTAAATATAATTCACAGTATTGAAATACAGCTCATTTTATTTAATTTGTGCTCCTCGAACTATATTTGGCGACGCACGTTCTAAACTACACTGGAAATATTTTGCGAGTTTTTATACATTAGTAAGTGAGCTGTAAGAAATGTTAAGTAATGTTATAATTTTTATACAGTATATAATTGAAGCTTACTCATGCAATTTACATATAAAATAAAAAATAAAGACGGGGAAGTAATCGAAAGTACAATAACCGCTAAAGATAAGTTTGAGTTGTATGATCAGATTAGGAAAGACGGCTCAGAAATTATAGAAATACACGAACGCGGAAAAAATAAATTCTCCATTGATAGATTTAACGAGATATTCGGTGCTATTAAAGAACATGAAAAAGTTATCCTTACTCGCAACCTCGGCGCAATGATTGGAGCAGGGTTGTCACTAACGCGTGCGATTACAGTACTTGAACGACAAACCAAAAACCAAAAATTAAAAACTGTTCTGGCTGGCGTTAATAATGATATAAAAAAAGGTAACAATTTCCACACCGCATTAAAAAAGTTTCCTAAAGTATTTTCACCACTTTTTGTATCCATGGTTCGTGCAGGTGAAGAGAGTGGGAAGCTTTCTGGCGCACTTGATCTTATTGGTGCACAGTTAGAGCGTTCATATACTTTAAAGAAAAAGATAAAGGGGGCCATGATGTACCCAAGTATTATAATGGTCGCAATGGTAATAATTGCTGTTTTGATGCTTATTTTTGTAGTACCAACGTTAACTCAAACATTTGATGAATTAGGAGCTGATTTGCCAAAAAGCACAAAAGCAATAATCACAGCAAGTAACTTCTTTACACAGCACACAATACTTGCGATATTAATACCGATAACATTCTTTACATTGATATTTTATGCATTAAGAACAGCTAGAGGTCGTAAGGTATTTAATTTTATATTAATACACACACCAATTATAGGAGATTTAGTAAAAGAGATTCAATCAGCGCGTACTACTCGTACACTTGCGTCGTTGCTTTCTTCTGGTGTAGAGATAGTAACAGCTATTTCTATTACCTCTGAAGTAATGCAAAATTCATATTATAAAAAAGTGCTCTTACGAGCACAAAATGATGTGCAGAAAGGTTCACCTTTGTCTAGAGCTTTTACAGATAACGAACATCTTTACCCATTACTTGTAGGTGAGATGATTTCGGTTGGAGAAGAGACAGGTAAACTTCCGGACATGCTACTTCGTGTTGCTGAGTTTTACGAATCAGAAGTTGAACAAAAAACAAAAAACATGTCCACTATTGTTGAACCATTTCTAATGATTATTATTGGAGCGTTTGTAGGATTTTTCGCATTATCTATGATTTCTCCAATATATTCTCTTTCAGAGTCAATTTAATACATTATGAAAAAAAGTCACGGATTCACTATAGTAGAAATAATGATAGTTATAGCGATGTTAGTGTTAACAGTAAGTGTAGCAGTTTTTATATTTTCAAGCTTTAGGAAAAATAATGCATTAAATATAGGTCAAGAAAAAATAGTAAATTTACTTAAAATAGCACGCTCAAACACTATCGCATCAAAAGAAGGAGATGTTTATGGTGTCCATTTAACACAAACCACAGCAACTTTATTTAAAGGCAGAGTTTATGCAGATCTTGATCCTAATAATTCCACATATACCCTATCAGGTTTTATTGAAATTTCTAATATAGATTTAGTTGGAGGTGGTAATGATATTATTTTTGATAAATTAACTGGAGAAACAAGTCAATCCGGAACAACAACAATTCGTTTAATATCTGATACTACAGAAACTAAAGATATTTTTATTAGAAAAACAGGATTGTCTGAATTTTAATTTATGGTTAACAAATTAAATAACAAATTTAATACAGGATTAGGATTAATTGAGGCTGTTGTTAGTATTGGTCTAGTTGTAACGGCTATGCTTATAATAATTTCTGCATATCAATATTTTCTTAAGTATGGATTAGCTAATACTGAAAAAATACAATCAGTATTTCTATTAGAAGAAGGGATAGAAGCTATGAGATATTTTAGGGATGATAGCTGGTCTAATATAAGTAATCTATCAACAACAACAGATTATTACATTGTTTTTTCTGGAACTGATTGGAGTATAGCAACAACAGCAACCCCAATATTTATATTTACAAGAAAAGTCAATTTATATGACGTATATCGTAAAAACAGTGATGACACTATTGTTTCTTTTGATTCTCCAGATGAAAAAACATTTGATCCGAACATAAGACTAATAACAGTAAAAATTAATTACCCACTTTCAGGAGAGATGAGGCTGTCTACCTATTTAGCAGATATATTCAATAATTGATAATGAATTCGCATTACCCACAATTTAAAAACGGATATACATTATTGGAAACAATAATAGTTATAACCATAGCCTCATTAGTAATAGGCGTTACTGTTAGTATTTTTTCTTCTTTTATTGATTCATATAGACATGTTAAAGCGTTAGGTAGAATAAATTCATCAGCAGTTGTTGTGCTTGATCGTATAACAAGAGAGCTTAAACTAGCTAGTAGTATAGATTATGTTAACAGTGAATTTAATACACATCCTGGTAGATTAGTATTAAATTCATTTTATAAAGGCAGTTCTGCGGTAGTTGATTTTTATTTTGATAATGGAGTTTTGAAAATGAAAAGAGACGGAGTTGAAGTTGGTGCATTGACTCGTGATGATGTCACAGTTGGTAATTTAATTTTTTATTCATCAAATAATTTAAAGTCTAGTATAGTACGTACAGATATCGATCTAATTACAAACGTAAGTTCAATAGTTAAATCAGCGACATTTTATTCTAGTGCTGTAATAAGAGGAGGTTATTAATTTATGAAATACAAAACTTTAAATAATAAAGGACAGACTCTTATTGTTACAGTATTATTTATCTCTGCTAGTATAATGTTTGTTGGTATGGTCACATCAACTATTTTGACTGAAACTAAAGAAATTTTAAATTTAAAAATCTCTAATGAAACCTATTATCTTACAGAAGGAGCTGGTGAAGATGTTATCTATAGAATAATTTCAGGGAAACAAACATCTTCTCCTGAGACAGTAAATTTACTTGATGGGACAGTCACTATATCTATACTAGATGTTGGCAATAATTCGAAAGAAATAATAATTGACGGGAATGTTTCATCTAGAATCAGAAAAATAAAGACAGAATTAACTACAACAGCGACAGGAGTATCATTTTTTTATGGTGCACAGGTTGGAGTTGGAGGACTAGAGATGGATTCCAATTCTAGAATAGAAGGAATAAATGGTTCCGTTGGTAACGTATATTCAAATGGTCCGATTAAAGGGAATAACGGGGCTACAATAACTGGAGATGTAATAATAGCAACTGGTATAGCAGAAAATAATCAAACACAATCAATAGTGTGTAATGAAGATCAGTTAGTTGGAAAAGATAATCCAAAAATTGACTTTGCACAAAGTTTTGTAGCTAGTTCTACTGGATCTATTGCAAAGATAAGTATATATATAAGAAAGGTTGGCAACCCATCAAGTAGAAAAATTAAGATTACCAAAGATGATGACGGCTCCCCAAAAAATAAAGATATAGGAGAGGGTACTGTAAATAAAAATTTAGTAGGAATATCTTACGGTTGGATTGATGTAACTTTTAATGATCCACCAATGTTAACTGAAGGACAAACATATTGGATAGTATTCGATGCAGATAAAGACGACAATAAATATTGGGAGTGGTGTTCTGGTGTTAATAATGGATATACTTCTGGTGAAGCAAAGTACAGCAAGAAGTGGAATAAAAGTAGCAATCCGTGGACACAGATATTAGGAGACCTTACTTTTAAGACATATTCAGGTGGCGGTATAAGTAGCATAAAAAATGTAACTGTTGATGGTACTGTCTATGCTAATTCTATAATAGATAGCACTATTGGTGGTGATGCATACTATCAAACTATATCTGGATCTACAGTAGCTGGTACAGAATATCCTGGAAGTGGAGATTTTCCTGTTATAAATATGCCAGTGTCAAACTCAAACATTGAAGATTGGAAAAATGAGGCAACAAGTGGAGGTGTAATTACTGGTGACTGTGGTGATTCAGGAGATACTGCTTGTCAGATAGAAAGCGGAAACACTCTGCTATTAGGACCTAAAAGGATCGAAGGAGATTTAAATCTATCAAGTAATCAGACTCTTATAGTAACAGGTGTTATTTATATAACAGGAAACATTGATATTGACGGTAGTGGTGCTGAGGTAAAATGTGATTCTTTGTATGGAAGTGAGAGTTGTGTAATTATTTCTGATGGTTGGATACATGTTAAAAACAACGTTACATTTTCTGGTTCTGGGCAAGATGATAGTTATCTAATGCTCTTATCTACTCTAGAGGGGTGTACTGGCTCAGAAGGTTCTTCTTCGTGCACACATCATGATGGAGTTATGGATATACACAATAATTCTGGCGGAGCTATATTTTACGCAAATAATGGAATGATAAACCTGCATAACAATGTAAATGTTTCTGCGGCTGTAGCTTATAAACTGCGTCTTGATAATAACTCCACAGTATCTTATGAGTCGGGTATAACTAACACCACTTTCTCTTCAGGACCATCTGGAGGATGGAGTATAGATTCGTGGAGTGAAATAGAATAATATTTATATATCTAACTTTGTGTTAATTAGATCACAAGGTAATTTGTGCTGAGATACTTGATTTTATGTGTAAGTATTAACTATGATACAATTCTCTATTATGTCTAAAGATAAAAAGATCATCATAGCTAACTGGAAGATGAATCCGGAGAGCGCGATAAAAGCAAAAGAGCTTTTTGTTGGAGTTAAGAAAGTTGCAAGTAAACTAACAAACGTACAAACAGTCATAGCTACTCCGTTTGTATATTTATCAGAAATCAGTAAATTATATCGTGGTCACAGGATTGAGTTTGCAGCGCAAGATGTATTTTGGGAGAAAAAAGGCTCATTTACAGGAGAGATAAGTAGCGCAATGCTTAAAGACAGTGGAGCAACATATGTTATTGTGGGTCATTCAGAACGTCGCGCACTTGGTGAAGGAGACGAAGAAATAAACCAAAAAGTACTTACTTCTGTTAAAACAGATTTAACTACAATACTTTGTATTGGAGAGTCTGATCGTGACCATAAAAATGGTACACACCTATCTTTTTTAACTTCACAATTAGAATCAGCACTTAAAGGTGTATCAAAAAACAAACTTTTAAAAATTATAATTGCATATGAACCAATTTGGGCTATAGGAAAGAGTGAGGAAGATGCCATGAAAGGAGATGAGCTTCATGAGACAGTTATATTTATTAGGAAAATATTAACTAGTATTTTTGGCAAGAATCTTGCATTTAGTGTACCAATTTTATATGGAGGATCAGCTGGTAGAGGTAATACAAAAACATTACTAACTGAAGGCATGGTTGATGGATTGTTAGTAGGCCATGCAAGTTTAAAAATAGCCGAGTTTAATGACATGCTGAAAATAGCACAAAATATATAATGAAAAGTATTAAAGAAGCTGGAGATTTAAAAGGAAAGAGTGTTCTTGTACGAATTGATATTGATGATCATGGCGTAAATACACTTCCAGTTGAAGCACTTAAGCCAACACTTTCCTATTTAAAGATGTCAGGAGCACGCACAATTCTCTTGGGGCATATAGGAAGAGACGGACATATATCTTCTAGTAAGATTTTTGATATTTTAAAAAAAGAGATAGAACTCAGTTTCGTACCAGATATTACTGGAGATATAGCAAAAACTAGTATAGATAAGATGCAAGATGGAGAAGTAGTGTTGTTAGAAAATGTGCGAGGAGATAAAAGAGAGATGGAAAATGACGAAGCTTTTTCAAAAGAGCTCGCAAGTCTGGCTGACATATACGTAAACGATGCTTTCTCTGTTTCGCACAGAGAACACGCATCTATTGCTGGTGTTACTAAATATTTACCAAGTTACGCAGGGCTCCGTCTACTTAAAGAAATAGATGAACTCTCTAAGATACTTTCTCCTGAATCTCCATCTATGTTCATTTTAAGTGGTGCGAAGATAGAAACTAAATTACCTTTAGTAGAGAAGTTTTTAACTATTTACGACCATGTATTTATTGGTGGTGTTCTTGCAAACGATATATTTAAAGCTAAGGGGTTTGAAACAGGGGTGTCTGTTACTTCAAATGGAAGTGTTGATATGTCATCATTACTCAATAATGAAAAGATTTTAATACCAAGCGACGTTATTGTAAGAGAGGGTAGTAAATCAACGATAAAAAAAGCAAATGAAGTCCTAAAAAGAGAGAAGATAGTAGATGCTGGACCAGAAACAGTAGCAACACTTAGTGCAAAGATAAAAGATATGAACTGTGTTGTGTGGAATGGTCCTCTTGGAGAATATGAGATAGGTTTCGATAAATCAACTAAGGATCTGGCTGTGAGTATTGCTGAAAGTAGAGCTTATTCTGTTATAGGAGGTGGTGATACACTAAATGCGATAGAAAGCCTTAATATAGAAGAAAAGTATTCATTTGTTTCAACTGGAGGAGGTGCAATGTTAGAGTTTTTATTACACGGAACTCTTCCTGGAATTGAAGCCCTAAAATAGTAGAATATTTGTACTTTAGTTTATACTTGTGTATTCTAAAAAGTAGACAATGTTTTTAGGAGGATTTTTCAATGGATGATAATAATAGAGGTAGTATAGGTTGTGCATATGTACAAAAAAAGAAAATATCAATAAGTGGATTCACAGGCACATTGATTCTTATTTTTTATATAATTTCCATTATGTGTTCAATCTGGCCAAGCTGTTACGATATTTTAGTCTATTTTTAGAGATCTTAACAAAGATGACTTTTGAACGGTCATCTTTTCTCGTTATTAAATAAGCTTACGAATACTATATCCAATTTTTTCTATCTCATTGTCTTTATATGGAGTACCTTTCCATGGACGATATCCATCTTCATCATAGCGTGGAATAATATGTACATGAGTATGGAACACTTCTTGAAATGCTGACGCTTCATTATTCATATATACATTTATGCCAGTTGCATTCACAGCTTCTCTTATAATTGGAGTAAGTTTACGTACAGTTTTCATAAGAGCTTTAAAGTCTTCTTCTTTGATATCAAGAATGTTTCGTGAGTGTACTTTAGGTATTACCAAGGTGTGTCCAATGTTATTAGGATTTATATCAAGAAAAGCATAGGTTTTATCGTCCTCATATATCTTTTCAGAAGGAATCTCTCCTTTGATGATTTTTAAAAATAAATCATTCATATATATGATTGTATGCTAGAATTCGTGAAAACCCAAAATTTAAAACAGATAGATATAATGAACTCTTATATAATAAAAGATACCTATAAAGACAAGGACAAAAAAGAGCTGGAAATGTATCCAGAATTACTCCAAGAACTATTAATAAATAGAGGAATTAAGACAAAAAAAGAGGCGGACATTTTTCTAAATCCAGATTACGTTAAACACCTTCACGATCCATTTTTTATAAAAAATATGGACAAAGTTGTTGGACGTATATTAAAAGCAATCTCACAAAAAGAAAAAATAGTGATTTATAGCGACTACGATTGTGACGGTATTCCAGGTGGAGTACTGCTCCATGATTTCTTTAAGAAGATAAAATATAAAAACTTTATAAACTATATTCCGCATAGACACGATGAAGGTTATGGTCTCAATATCCATGCAATGGAAGAGTTTGGAAAAGAAAAAGTTGATGTTCTTATAAGTGTCGATTGTGGAATTACAGATATATTACCAGTTGAAAAAGCAAACGAGTTTGGAATAGACGTAATTATTACAGACCATCATGTTACTGGTGAAAAACTACCTAAGGCGTTTGCAATATTAAACTCAAAACAAAAAGACGATACGTATCCATACGGCATGCTTTGTGGTACAGGAGTTGCGTTTAAGTTAGTACAAGCACTTATTGAAAAAGGTAATAGTACAAATAGTGGTGTAAGTTTCAATATAAAAGAAGGTTGGGAAAAGTGGCTACTCGATATGGTTGGACTTGCAACAATTGCAGACATGGTTCCACTTACGGGGGAGAACAGAGTTCTCGCACATTATGGGTTACTCGTCTTGCGTAAATCAAGACGTCTAGGGCTTATACAGTTATGTAGAAAAATGTATATAAAACAGAGGAATATAACAGAGGATGATGTTGGATTTATGATTGCACCAAGAATAAATGCAGCATCTCGTATGGGCATACCAATGGATGCATTTAAATTACTTTCTACAGATGACGAAGTAGAAGCAGGAACCCTTTCAGTTCATCTAGATAAAATTAATAACAAACGAAAAGGCTTAGTTGGAGCTACAACACGAGAGGTAAAGAAACGCATAGACAAGGATAATCTTAAAGAAGTGATAGTTATGGGTAATCCAGACTGGAAGCCACCGCTACTTGGTATAGTGGCAAATAATATTTCTGAGTTATACAAAAGACCTGTATTTTTATGGGGTAGAGACGGAGGTGAACACCTTAAAGGATCATGTAGATCAGGAAACATAACAGATGTGATGGAATTAATGTCGAACGTAAAGAACAGTTTACTTTTGGAGTTTGGAGGACATGCGTTTTCAGGAGGGTTCTCAGTATCACACGAAAAGATCCATGAGCTAGAAGGAGGACTTCTAAAAGCTTATGGTAAGATAGATAAAAACAAAGAAGTAGAGCTAATGTTTATAGATAAAAAGTTGTCACTTGATGATGTGAATTGGGATACATACAGTGTGTTAGAAAAATTATCTCCATTTGGACAAGGAAACAAAAAACCTCTATTTCTTTTTGAAAACATAATGATAGAAGACGTTAGAGATTTCGGAAAAGAGAAAAACCACCTACAGATTGATTTTAAGAAAGAGTCAGGTGGTAAAGTGTCAGTAATTGGATTTTTTAAAACAATTAGTGATTTTAACGGGAAATTAAAACAAGGGAATAAGATAGACTTAATAGCAACAATAGAAAAATCAACATTCAGAAACATAATAGAGCTCCGTCTTCGCCTAGTCGAAATCCTGTAAGTAATGATTTATATCTAACAAGCCAATCCATTTACCCTCCATCCACCTATTATATAACATCCAGTAGCACTATTTAGTGCGATGCATCGCACTAAATAGTGCTATACTGTATACATGGCTTTTGTATCTAAGAAACCTTTAAAGAAAGAAGTTCAAACTCAATTAAGTCAACAATTAGTACACACTATTGTTAAATTACGATCTGTAAAAGGAGGTAAGTTTTTTGTTTCCGAATTACTTACTGATACAGAACAAATCATGCTTGCGAAACGTCTCATGATTATTTTTATGTTAGCTAAAGAAGTATCACAGTATCGTATCAGACAAGCATTAAATGTCAGTTCCTCTACTGTCGCGCGCACAGCCAAGACGATGGATAGTGGTGGTTTCGACCATCTTGTTAATGTGTGTAATAAGAAAAAGAACAGAGATATTCTCTGGGATAATTTAGAAGTTATTATTAGGTTTGGTATGCCATCAATGGGTAAAAATAGGTGGGACTGGTTTAATAAACATTATAAATAATCTTCAAAATAAGATTATTTTAGTGCGATGTATCGCACTAAAATTGATATAAAATACAGTGATTTTATTATTGATATGATATAGTATGGAATATTATGCAGAAGATAATTATTTATACAGACGGTGGAGCTCGCAATAATCCTGGGCCGGCAGGGGCAGGGGCTATTATTTTCAATGAAAGCGGTGAAGTACTTAAAGAATCATCGAAATATTTAGGGGAACGTACCAATAATTGGGCAGAATATGAGGCTGTGATTCTTGGTTTTGAAGAAGCAAAAAAGCTTGGATTAAATGAAAGAGAAATAGAGTTCAGAGTTGATAGTCAACTAATACAACAACAGATTTTAGGAAATTATAGAGTTAAAGAACCTGCTTTACGTGAACAATTTGCTAGAATAAAAGATTTTCAAGAAAAATATTTTAAAAATGTAACTTTTACTCATATTCCAAGAGAAGAAAACAAAGAAGCTGATCGCCTAGCAAACGAAGCGATGGATAGGGGTAAATAAAAAATAGGAACAAGTGAGCAATATATGAAAAACATTATCTACCTAATTGTCGGTGGGTTTGTTATAGGGGTGTTTCTACACTCTTTTTTTGATTTTGGGATATGGTTCTCCGTATTTGTTTTTGGGCTTGGTATGTTTCTACTTTTGACTTCATTTATTCTTGAAAATAAACGGGTGGTACTATTTGTTAGCATACTCGTTATTTCTGTGGCGCTTGGATTACTGCGATATGATATAGCGTTGATACATCAAGGTAGCGCAGTGGTAGATAGTTTTATTAATAAAACTATTTTAGCAGAGGGAATTGTTGTTGATGAACCAGATGTGCGAGAGCGAAGTACAAACTACACAATTAAGTTGCAGAAGATTTCTGGAGCAGATGTTTCAGAGAAAGTACGCATAGTAGCAAGTTCGTATCCTCAACTTACATATGGCGACAAGGTTGTAATTAGAGGAGAATTACAAAAACCAGAAGGATTTACAACAGACACTGGAAAATATTTTGACTATGCATCATTTCTATCTAAAGACGATATTTTTTATCAGATGTTGTTTCCAGAATTAGAGTTTGTGTCTGGAGGTCATGGTAATGTTACAAAACAATACTTATTTACTTTTAAGAATGCGTTTTTATACAAAATCCAGAAGTTAATACCTGATCCCCAAGTAGCGCTACTCGGCGGACTTGTGGTTGGAGCAAAGCAGTCACTGGGTGAAGAACTTCAAGATGACTTTCGTAAAACAGGGATCATTCACATTGTTGTTTTGTCTGGGTACAATGTGACGATTGTTGCGGAAGCTATCATGCGGACTTTTTCTTTTCTTCCTAGGTTAGCAGGTATGTCACTTGGTGTAGTATCGATAATTTTATTCGCTCTTATTACAGGAGCGTCAGCAACTATAGTGCGCGCAAGCATTATGGCGTTGTTTGTGATTTTAGCGCGAGCTACTGGGCAAACATATGGTATGACACAAGCATTATTAATTGCTGGTTTTTTGATGGTCTTACATAATCCAAAGATATTGGTTTATGATGCATCATTTCAACTTTCTTTTCTTGCGACAATTGGTTTGATTCATTTTTCTCCACTTCTAGATAAGTATATATCGTTTATTCCTTCAAAATTACAGTTTAGAGAGTTCGCAACAGCCACAATAGCGACACAGATTTTTGTATTACCTCTTTTATTATATAAAATGGGCGAACTTTCCTTGGTCGCTCTACCTGTAAACTTACTTGTGCTTATAACTGTGCCAGTGACGATGCTTTTCGGGTTCCTTGCTGGCATTGTTTCATTTGTAAGCTATTTTCTTGCGACACCTTTTGCATTTATTGCTCACGTTCTTCTCACATACCAACTCAAGGTGGTCGAATTGTTTGCAGATGTTCCTTTTGCTTCAGTTAAAATTAATACATTTCCACTGTGGCTTATGCTCTTGTTTTACGCTGTATATGGAATTATCTTATGGAAGATTTACAGGAAAACTATTAACTCAATTACGTAACATATAAATTGTTTTCCACGTCTCTGGCAGGTGTTTCTTTAAGAGCGCGGGTATACTATGTATATAGGTCGTAATTGATATTTTTTATGTTAAACAATATGTCAACACAAACGATAGCAATCGGAGGAGTTGTTGTGATTGCACTTGCAGGTACTGGAATGTACATGGCATAAAATAGGATTGAAATTTGTCATGTTACAAATGATTCTAACAAGCCTTGGAATATAATTACTGTAAGTGAGCGTGCATGGGGATCAAAACATGAAGCTCATGGCGACAAATATCCTGTTCCAGCAGGAGGCTGTGACGAAGATACAGGAGGTGGTCCGCCACCACCACCAGTAGGAGAGATTTAATTCTCTTAAACAAAAAACACCGCGGTAACCTGTGGCGTTTTTTGTTTTACGTAATTTATCCGATTTCACTAAACCTCTTTTCAACAACGCTCCAATTTAAGTTTGAAAGAAAGGCGTCGATGTATTTTCCTTTATCTGCTGGTACGTAGTCCACCATAAATGCGTGTTCCCACATATCCTTAGCAATAAGTATAGAAAGTCCTGAAAGTGTGCCAACTTCATGGTCTCCAATCCATGCTACATGGGGAGTCTTTACTTTGTTGTCCCAATACAAAACAGTCCACCCTATACCGCGACTCATTCCAACAGCTTTGAAGTGTGAAATAAAATCCTCTAAACTTCCATATTTTACACTGAGAGCATTTTTCAAATCTTCGTCTTGGATTTCCTTGGCACCGTCTTCTAGTCCTTCAAAGTAGTATTCATGCATACGCATGCCGTCAAACTCGAAACTAAATCGTCGACGTAGCTCTGCAATGATGTACGCGTTTTTTTCTTTGTCAGCTTCGAGTTCATGAATCTTCTCACGTACAAGATTTACATGTTTTACATACCCAGAGTAGAGTCCAAGATGTACCTCGATTTGTTTTTCCGAAATGCCATGTAATTTTGGAAGGTTGAAAGTTTGTTCTTTATACATAACGTGTTTTATTAATTGTTTCTTTAAGTATACCTCTCACTAACTTCCTGTAAAAGAAAGTTAGTGAGAGGTATACTTCTAACATGAAATTTTTTCGTGCATTCACTGGACCGATTATTGTCGGTCTTTTTGTTTTTATAAATATCTTTATTTGGTCTACTGTCTTTGCTCGTGAGCAAGGGGGAATGCTTACGGTTGCGTTCCTTGATGTTGGACAAGGTGATGCGATTTTCATTGAAGCTCCAAATGGCAATCAGATACTTATAGACGGAGGCTCTAACTCCGCTGTAATAAGAGAGCTTGGAAAGGTTATGTCATTTTTTGATCGTTCTATAGATGTAGTTGTTGCAACTCATCCTGATAAAGACCACATAGCAGGACTTATTGATGTATTTAAGCGCTTTGATATTGATATATATTTTGACCCACAAGTTAATCACAACACAGGAGAATATAAAACTTTACTCGACATGGTTGAAAAAGAAGGAATAGCCACAACGATCGCGCGTCGTGGCACGAAGATTGTGTTGGGTGATGGAGTGTACGCAGAGATATTATTCCCTGACAGAGATGTGAGCAATGTAGAGAGTAACCTTACTTCGATCGTTCTAAGAGTGGTGTACGGAGAAACAGAAGTGATGCTTACAGGAGACTCACCAAAGAGTATTGAGAAGTATTTGGTATCTATTGATGGAAGTAATCTTGAGAGCGATTTATTAAAAGCAGGTCACCATGGTTCAAAGACATCAAGTGCGGAGAGTTTTGTTGGTTTTGTAAATCCAAAGTTCGTGATTATTTCAGCGGGTAAAGACAATCGGTACGGTCACCCACACAAAGAAGTGATGGATATTTTTAAACGTCTTAGGATTAAAACAATAAGCACAGCTGAGATAGGGACTATTATTTTTACATCAGATGGAGAAAAAATTATTCTAGAATAGGTTTCCTAAAACTTTTTAATTTAGATGAGTTACGAAGTAAACAAAGAAAAAATCCCGAGATGTACTTAGTGGTACATCTCGGGATTTTTTTTGAAGTTTAGTAAAGTGAATCGCTAAATTTAGAAGTTTTAAATGAGGCCTGCTTTTTTTAGGGTTTTATACGCCCCATTCTTATTGATTGTTCGAATTGCTTTTGTTGAAAGAGTTAGAATCATTTTCTTGCCAAGTTCTGGGATGAAGATTGTCTTTTTCTGTAGGTTTGCATAACGTCGTTTCTTACCTGTTGGGTTAAATTGGGTAGCACGAGTACGGTTGCTATATCCGCCAGCAACCTTCGAGCTTTTATTCGTGATAGGACATACTTTTGCCATATTTATTTGAGTCGTTGCTATGGTATCATTACTGAACTGTCTATGCAAACGCATTTTAGATCCTTCTTTTTAACTTATTACTTTTATACTTTCAACTTATAACATAATCTTATGTCAGTGGAAATCCTTTTTGTTATTTTAATACTTATAATGTCTGTAGTTATTCATGAGGTAGCTCATGGATATGCTGCTAACATACTTGGGGACCCAACTGCACGTTTAGCAGGACGTCTGACACTTAATCCACTAAAACATATTGATCTTATGGGTTCAGTTATAATTCCAAGTCTACTTGTTATAACAAGCTCGCCATTTCTTTTTGGGTACGCTAAACCCGTTCCATACAATCCATACAATTTACGAAAATACGCCATAGGTCAGAAGTGGGGAGAGGCTATTGTCTCTGTGGCTGGTCCAGGAATTAATATTTTTATTGCTCTTATTTTCGGATTGTTTATTCGATTTGGCTCATCTCTTAGTTTTGTAAACTCTGCATTTATTGAAATAAGTTCAATAGTTGTATTTATCAATATCCTTTTGGCTGTTATTAACATGATTCCAATTCCACCACTTGATGGCTCAAAGGTTTTAGGTGCAGTACTTCCATTTCCATTATCACAGTCATACGATCGTATTCGTACAATACTCGAACATAATATTTTCTTAGCGTTTGGACTCATTATCTTCTTTATATATATCTTTGGTGGAGTATTTGCCAAGTTTATATACTTCCTATCCTCATTAATTATCGGGTTTTAAATATAAGTTTTAATCAACAACACTCGAGTTAATTAATTGAGTGTGCTTAATTTACCAGCAGGAGTTATTTAATTGATTATGGGAGAGACTTAATGTATAAACAATTTGAGAACGAAACGCAAAAAAATACTTATAAACCCCCAGTAAATTTGGATGAATATGATGAAAAAGAAAGTGGAAAGGAAGGATATATTAGTTTCATGAAAGTCGTAGGTTTTACTGCTTTATGTATAGTGGTTCTGCTTGCTGTTGCTGTGTATTCATTTGTTCGTTAAGTTTGCTATATAAGACTCACGTATATAATTTTTTTCTGCAGAAAAGCCCATCTCATATGAGATGGGCTTTAGTTTTTTTGGTGTAACATGTGCTGGCAGTATGTAATTATTATTTTTTTATGTAAAGCCTTATAAGGTATTACGACGGAGGGTATCATAAGATTTCTCCACGTTTTGTGCCACATTATTATATTTTATATAGATTAAATATATTTTGTGATATAAAAGCAAGTCTTGCATTTTCATGTACATATAGTAGAGTAATGGCACTGCATGGGCAGTTTTTTTAATAAAGTATAGAAAATAGATGTCAACAATTAATCAATTAGTTAGAAAAGCAAGGAAACGACCAACTACCAAATCAAAAGCGGTGGCTCTTACTCGTGGTTTTAATACATTAAAGAACAGGCCTACTAAGTACCCTTCACCATTCAAGAGAGGAGTATGTACTAAAGTAACAACAAAAACACCTAGAAAGCCAAACTCAGCTATTCGAAAGATTGCAAGAGTTCGACTTACAAACGGTATTGAAGTAACAGCATACATTCCAGGAATAGGACATAATCTTCAAGAGCATGCAGTTGTACTACTACGTGGAGGACGAGTAAAAGATATTAACGTACGTTACACTATTGTTCGAGGTAAGCTTGATGCTGAAGGAGTACAAGGGCGAAAGAGAAGCCGAAGCCGTTACGGTACTAAACTAGAAAAATAAAATATGCGAAGACCACTTAAAAAGAAAAGAGAATTACAACCAGATCGTGTATACGATTCTGTTAATGTGTCTAAATTTATAAACTACGTTATGGAACGTGGTAAGAAAAATACAGCACGAAAGGTTGTATATAATACATTTTTAGAGTTAAAGAAAAGTGGAGACCCTGTTGAAATATTTGAAACAGCACTGCGTAATGTAGAACCTTCAATGGAGGTACGATCAAGGAGAGTTGGTGGAGCAAATTATCAAGTTCCTCGAGAAGTGCGAGCAGAAAGACGCCTATCACTTTCAATGCGTTGGATACTTGCAGCAGCTAAAGCTAAAAAAGGTACACCTATGCACAAACGTCTTGCAGAAGAGCTATTACTTGCGAGTAATAAAGAAGGAGATGCAGTGAAGCGTAGGATGAATACTCATAAGATGGCTGAGGCCAACAAGGCTTTTGCTCACTTTGCTTGGTAAAAAATTCCCAGAATTAAAGCACTACTTCGTTACTGCGAAAAAATGTCACTCGTCGTATGTTCATACGCCTCGTGACATTTTTTTCTTGTGCCTCGCACTGCAGTTAATTCTGAAAATTTTTATTTTTTCTATACGTCTCGCATTACATCTGAAATCTTTTAAAAATATTCGCAATACTAAAATGTATATCTCACGACTTTTTTGTTTCTAGTCTGGTACTCCATTTCAGAATAAGAGTTCTTGGGAAGCTTTCTTTTTGTATAAAAAAGTGATATTAAGAGTGGTAGATAGAGTGTCCTTATTTCAATATGTAAGGGAGACTGCGTATGAATAGCTTTCAAAAGTTATTGGTGTCGGTAATTGTTGCCGTAATCTTGAGTTCCTGTGCCCAGCGAGGCAGTGGATCAACATCTGGAGGACCGTCTGCTCTTATTAATGATGAAGTTGTTGTTTATGAAAGTTGTATGGGTGAAATACTTAACGCACGCGATAAAGAGCTTGAAGTTCCACACACGATAGCTTTCGTCAAAGATCTTGTAGGCGAAATGTTCTCGTGTGAAAATTTTCGCGGAGCTCCAGTTAAGTTTTTCGGAAAGAAAGTGCGTATTCAAGGTCGTTCAATTCATGCTGGTTACGGATATGCTCTAGCAGATCGAAAACAAGTCATTAGTGAGCTCCTTTCAAAAGAAAATTTTAAGGGGTATTACTACGATCCGCGTGGACGATTTAAGGTATCGATCAATCGAAGGCTTGATTATGTTCGCGCATATGATCGCACCGTGCCCACGTACATAATTGTTGCGAATGTGAAATACATTGGAAAGCGTACAATTGGCGCACTTTCTGTGATTGATTTTTCACAGGAAGGTCGGGATTACACCGCGTTTCTGTGGATCCATGGACTTGGGCTTACTCAAGAGAAAATTGTGTCGCGTTTTGAAAAGCTGCTCCGCTTTATTGCATCACCTTCTCAATTTAAGGTGGTACTGAAATAATAGGGCTCCTCCGTGTACGTACACGGAGGAGTTTGTTGCATTTAAGGTGTTTGTACGGTATTCTACTTGCAACTGTGGCGCTTCCGCCATTTTTTAGTTTAAATAAAAATAATCACACATATAAAATAGTATGGAACGAGAATATCCCCTAGAAAGAGTACGTAACTTTGGAATTATAGCCCACATTGATGCAGGTAAGACCACTGTGTCTGAGCGTATTCTTTTTTATACAGGAGAAAGTCATAAGATAGGTGAGGTGCACGATGGAGAGACAGTAACCGACTGGATGGAGCAAGAGCGAGAGCGAGGTATCACTATTACCGCTGCCGCTATTTCTTGCTTGTGGAACAAGACAGACGAAGACACTGATGATAATTCTAAAAAATACAGTTTTAACATTATAGATACTCCAGGACACATCGACTTTACTGTAGAAGTAAAACGCTCAATGAGCGTACTCGACGGAGCTATTGTTGTATTCGACGGTGTTTCAGGAGTAGAACCTCAGTCAGAAACTAACTGGCGATATGCAGACGAAGCCGGAGTGCCACGAATATGTTTCATTAACAAGCTTGACCGAACAGGAGCGAGTTTTGAGCGTTCATACGCAAGTATTCTCGATAGACTTTCACCAAATGCAGTACGACTTCAGATTCCAATAGGCGAGGAGACAGACCATAAAGGAGTAATAGACCTGCTTGCCATGAAAGGATATACATTTGACGGAGTAATGGGAAAGGATGTCATAAAAGGAGAGGTTCCAGAAAACCTTAAAGCAGATGCAGAGAAATATCGAGCAGAGCTTATAGAAAAAATAGTTGAACATGATGATGATCTTATGAATCTATACCTTGAAGGTAAAGAGATACCATATGAAGATTTAAAAAGAGTTCTGAGAGTAGCAATTCTTAAGAACGCTATCTTTCCAGTATATGCTGGTTCAGCACTAAAGAACAAAGGAGTTCAGTTGGTGCTCGACGGCGTTGTTGATTACTTACCGTCACCAATGGACCTTCCGCCAGTAAAAGGAACAGACCCAAAAACAGGAGAAGAAATATTACGAAAGCCTTCAGATGATGAACCGTTTGCAGCGCTAGCATTCAAGCTACAAACAGATCCATTTGTTGGTCAGCTTACATTCTTCCGTGTGTATTCAGGTACAGCAGAAGCTGGTTCATACATTTACAATGCATCAACGAAGAGTAAAGAACGACTCGGGCGAATTGTTCGCTTACAGGCTGATAAACGAGAAGAAATAAAGAAAGTATTTGCAGGAGAGATTGCAGCTGCAGTTGGACTTAAAGATACAAAGACATCACACACACTTTGTGACGTAGATAATCCAATTATTCTTGAAGAAATTACATTCCCAGAGCCAGTTATATCTCTGCGTATTGAACCTAAGACAAAAGCAGACCAAGAGAAGATGGGAATCGCACTCAATAAACTTTCTGACGAGGATCCAACATTTAAAGTGAGTTCAGATTCTGAAACCATGGAGACAGTAATATCAGGAATGGGAGAGCTTCACCTTGAGATTCTTGTTGACCGTATGAAGAGAGAGTTTAATGTAGAGGCAGATGTAGGAACACCACAAGTGTCTTACAAAGAAACTATTCAAGGTACATCAGAGGCTGAAATAAAATATATCAAACAGTCAGGTGGACGTGGTCAATATGGTCATGTGAAGATTAGGATAAAGCCATTAGAAGAAATTGAAGAAGGTGCAAAGATTGCAAAGAACATTAAAAGAGATGATCATTTCGAATTTGTAAACTCAATTAAAGGAGGTGTTATTCCACAAGAGTATATTCCTGCTGTTGAAAAAGGAATTAAGGAAGCTATGGACAGAGGTATTCTTGCTGGATACAAAGCAGTTGATATTTCAGTAGAGCTTTATGATGGTTCATATCACGATGTTGACTCATCAGAAATCGCATTCAAGATTGCTGGTTCTCAAGCATTTAAAGATGCAGCAAACAGAGCAAAGCCAGTGCTTCTAGAGCCAATTATGAAAGTAGAAGTAGTAACTCCTGAGAAATTCATGGGAGACATCAACGGAAACTTAAGCTCAAAGCGTGGGCAAGTTGAAAGTATGGAGGACAGAGGTGGCAACAAAGTGATTAACGCTAAAGTACCTCTTTCAGAAATGTTTGGATATACCACTACACTTCGATCAATGACAGAAGGACGAGCAAGCTCAACTATGGAGTTTGATCACTATGCAGTTGTTCCTCAAAATGTTGCAAAAGACATTATCGACGCTAGAAACTAGAGTTTGTATCAATAAAATACACACAAATATGAGAATCATATTAACTCCTCGGCTCTGATATATAAAAGTAAAACTTTTATATATCACTCGCCCTACGTCACTAATAAACGCCAAGAGTACTCTTGGCGTTTATTAGTGTGTATTTGTGTCAAAATACTTGACTTACGTATTCGTTTCTTGCTATTATAGCGTAATCGCATTGGGCGCTTTTTTGTATGTGGGATTCTTTTCTCTCGTATATTTAGATGTCTATGCTTAATTATCAATAAGTATTTTTAAGAAGTAAGTCACTTGTTCTCGTGCGTTTACTTTTCAAAGATACACCCTTTATTAATCATTTTAGGACTTACTGAGTCGGATGCAGTTCTACGCAGTAGCAAAGAAATGTATCGATTAAGCAAGTTTTAATTAAATTAAAATTATTATGGCAGAAGAATTTGATCGTTCAAGACCACATATAAACGTAGGAACAATTGGTCACGTTGACCACGGAAAGACTACGCTTACAGCTGGTATCCTTCACGTCCTTAACTTGATGGGAGGAGAATATGGTTCAAACGTTAAAGACGTTGACCAAATCGATAGCGCACCAGAAGAAAAAGAGCGAGGTATTACTATCGCACTTTCTCACAATGAGTATTGGACACCAACACGTCACTACGCTCACATTGATGCTCCTGGTCACGCAGATTACATTAAAAACATGATTACTGGTGCCGCTCAAATGGATGGCGCAGTATTAGTTGTAGCAGCTTCAGATGGAGTTATGCCACAAACACAAGAGCATATATTGCTTGCAAAGCAGGTTGGAGTACCTAATATTATCGTTTTCCTAAACAAAGTAGACCAAGTTGACGATAACGACTTGATCGACCTTGTTGAAGAAGAAGTTCGAGAACTTCTTACAAAATACGATTTTGATGGTGAAAATGCACCAATTATACGAGGTTCAGGGCTTAAAGCAATTGAGGCAACATCAGCTGATGATGAATGGGCACAGAAAATAACTGAGCTTATCAAAGCTATGGATGAATACTTCCCAATTCCAAAGCGTGAAACTGACAAGCCATTCCTTATGCCAATTGAAGACGTCTTCTCAATTGAAGGTCGTGGAACAGTAGTTACAGGACGAATTGAAAGAGGTGTAGTTAAAGTTGGTGAAGAAATCGAAGTCGTTGGTATTAAAGATACAGTCAAGACAACAGTTACTGGTGTTGAGATGTTCAACAAACAACTTCAAGAAGGACAAGCTGGAGACAACGCAGGAATCCTTATTCGAGGAATCAAGAAAGAAGATATTCATCGAGGGCAAGTACTTGCTAAAGTAGGTTCAGTTACTCCTCATACAGAGTTTGAGGCTGAAGTATTTATTCTTAAGAAAGAAGAGGGTGGACGTCATACTCCATTCTTCACTGGATACAAGCCACAGTTCTACCTTGGAACAACAGATGTTACAGGAGATGTAACACTTGCAGAAGGAACAGAAATGGTTATGCCAGGAGATACAGTTACATTTAAAGTAAAGCTTGTAGGTCCTATCGCACTTGAAGAACAGCAACACTTTGCTATTCGAGAGGGAGGTAAGACTGTTGGAGCTGGAGTAGTTACAAAGATAGTCGCATAATATTTGTACGATTGTATAAAGTACTCATATAAAGTAAACGTGTGTGGTACAGTGTACTCACAAGAAAAACAGAACCATGACAACTAAAGACACAAAGAAAGAATTAATAAAGGAAACTGAAGAAGTATCTTCTTCAGATAAGAAACCTGCAAAGAAAGTAGCGAAAAAGGCTGCGCCTAAAAAGGCAACCAAGAAAGCTACTGGAGACGGAATCTCAAGATTACGTATTCGTGTGCGAGCATATGAACACAAACTTCTTGATGTATCTGTAAAGCAGATTATTGACACCGCACTTCGGTATGATGCTGAAGTAGTAGGACCAACACCTCTTCCAATTGAAAGAAAGTTATATACTGTTAACCGTTCAAGTTTTGTACACAAAGATGCGCGAGAACAATTCGAGATGCGTGTACATAAGAGAATGATTGATATAATTAACCCAAATCAGAAAGTTGTTGAGTCCTTGACTAATCTTTCTTTGCCGTCGGGAGTGAACATCGACGTAAAAATGATGTAATCGCATTTCTAAAATTACTTCATCTACTTCGTCGTTAGCTCATAATATTTTCTTTGCCGTACTAATGTACGCCTCTGAAAATATTCTTCGCACTCCTTGTATCTAAAGCAATTTTAAAAATGCTTGAAACAAAAACCGCCTTACGGCGGTTTTTGTAATTTTATGCGAAAAAGAGTATACTCTCACACCTATTTTACTACTGTGATTTTGTTGGGTTATTGATATTTTATTGAACTTCATTATTACACTTTTTTACTTTCACATTAAATCTTTTTATAAACCACACAGTAGCAGTAAAACAGGTGTAGGGGTATACTTTAATTAGATATTTAACTATATGATTTATAGGAGGCTGGCGTGGTTGAAAAATTATCACTTTATGAAGCTATTATTTTTTCAATGAAAAAGCACAAGCCAAATGAAGATGGAAGTTGCAAAACTGAAAGTTGCGACGGCATGGTCGTTGCCGAGGTTAATGGATTGTTTAGAGGAAATTATACCCACGGCACTCCTTTCTGTAGTAGATGTAAGAGATCATATATTTCTGCTGTTAATGTGTCTGTTATAGGCATAGAAGAATTTGAAAGATTAATGCGTACACCCATGACGATTTAACCGTACGTTTCCCTAACTAGCTCCGCACAATTTGGCGCGGAGTTTTTCTTTTCTTGCATTATTTAATGACTCCTGTATACTCTCTTTTGTACTCGTTTTGTTTTGCTAGCTTTATTGGTTAGTTAAGGGGTAGCTACGTTCTCAGCAGAGAAGAACCTATGGCACGGAGATTTAATGAATCCGCGCTATTGAGCGCGATTTTTTTATACACACATTGTGAAATTCATTCTAGGAACAAAACAATACATGACTCAGGTCTTTGATGAAAAAGGTATGGCTTACCCTGCTACTGTTTTAGCTGCTGGACCTATTACCGTTATTCAAGTGAAAAGTACTGAAAAAGACGGATATGAATCTGTGCAAGTTGGATATAGTGAAAGGCACGAAAAAAATATAAACAAAGCACAGAAAGGTCATTTTAAAGATTTAGGACTATTTAGATACTTAAGAGAGTTTCGAGCAAAGAGCATCGGCAACGATGAATACAAAAGGGGAGACATTATTGATGTTTCAAAGTTTGAAGTCGGAGATATTGTAGAGATTTCAGCAATTTCAAAAGGTAAAGGATTCCAAGGTGTTGTTAAGCGACACGGGTTTGCTGGGGGTCCTAGAACACACGGTAACAAACACCACGAGCGTACTCCGGGTTCTATTGGAGCTCAGGGTCCACAGCGTGTACTTAAGGGAGTGAGAATGGCAGGACGAATGGGAGCAGACCGTGTTACTGTGAAGAACCTTAAAGTTCTTCAGGTAGATAAAGAAAACAATCAACTTGTGATCAAAGGAGCTGTACCAGGTCATCGTGGCACTTTTGTTGAGGTTAGAGTAATGCAAAAGGCAAAATAATTAAACAATTATGGAAACTAACGTATACAACCAAGAAGGAAAAGCTGTAAGTAAGGTAAATCTACCCGAAGGCATTTTCGGACTTAAATGGAATGCTGATTTAGTACATCAGGTTGTTGTTGGTTTTGAAGCTAATAAACGAACTCCAGTAGCTCACACAAAAGACAGAGGTGATGTTCGTGGTGGTGGTAAAAAACCATGGCAACAGAAAGGAACTGGACGCGCACGAGTTGGTTCTTCACGTTCTCCTATCTGGAGAGGTGGAGGAATTACATTTGGTCCACGAAAAGACAAAGATTATTCAAAGAAGGTCAACAAAAAGATGAAGATTAAAGCCCTATACGTAGCGCTCTCACAGAAGATGCGTGACGGAGAGATACTTTTTGTTGAATCTCTTTCATTCTCTGATCCAAAGACCGCAAAAGCTAAGAGTGTTCTTTCTGCACTTGCGTCAGTTAAAGGTTTTGATACACTCTCAACAAAGAAGAAAAACTGCGCACTTATAGCTACATTTAAGAAAGACGCTGTTACAGAAAAAAGTTTTAATAATATGGGTAATGTTGAGGTGGACGAAGTAAGGAACCTTAATGCAAGAGACCTTCTTCTACATAAATACATAATTATTACTAATCCAGAAGAAACTATTACATTTTTTGGAAGTAAGCTAAAGTCTGTTTCAAGGACTATGAAAGACTCTAAAGATGAAAATGAGGTAAAGAAAGCGCCAACTAAAAAAACAACAGTAAAGAAAGCGCTTGCAAAAAAAGCGGCAACTAAGGTAGCAAAAAAATAACATGGCATTATTTCGATTAAAAAAAGAAGGAGAAGATAAAGGAAAAAACTCTTCCGAGGCGGTAGTTTCGATTCCGTCCGCAGACGGAATCGCGCCCGGAGGCGACGTTAAGAAACCAGAGAAGGTTAAAAACATTGATAAAAGTGCTGAAAAGAAAACAGACAAGAAAACTTCTTCAGATGTTCTTTCTCTTAATTACAGAAAAGATACAGCGTCAATTCTTAAAAACCCTCGAGTGACTGAGAAAGCAACTATTATGTCTGAGAAAGGAGTGTATGTGTTTGATGTATCTGCACGAGCAACAAAAGCAGATGTTAGGGATGCAGTCAAAGAGCTCTATAAAGTGACTCCACGAAAGATAAATATGGTAAAAGTTCCCTCAAAACGAACAAGGGTACGTGGACAACAAAATAGGTTTGGAGTAAAGTCAGGTGGAAAGAAAGCGTATGTGTACGTAAAGAAGGGTGACACTATTGATATTGTATAGTTATTTTATTTTGAAGTATGAAAAAATATAAACCAACAACACCAGGACAAAGAGGAATGACAAGAGTAAGTTTTAAAAAACTTACGGCTTCTAGCCCATTCAAAAAACTAACCAAAGGAAGAAAGCGTCATGTTGGGCGAAACAGTCAGGGGCGTATTACCACAAGGCATAAAGGTGGAGGACACAAGAGACTTTATCGTGATATTGATTTTCTTTTTAATAAGAAAGATATTCCTGCAAAGATTGAAACAATCGAGTATGACCCTAACCGAACAGCATTTATTGCACTTGTGCTATACGCTGACGGAGAACGTCGTTATATGCTTTTACCACAATCACTTGAGGTTGGAGATAAGGTGATTGTCTCAGAAAAGGCTCCACTTAAGCATGGAAACAGGTTAAGAATGAAGAATATACCCGTTGGTACGTTTGTATACAACATTGAATTAAAGCCAGAAGGTGGATCAAAACTAGCTCGTTCTGCTGGAAACTACGCTGAGGTCATTGGACAAGATGCTGGTTACACACTTCTAAAGATGCCTTCAAGTGAAGTTCGAAAAGTTCTTGAAAATTCCTGGGCATCTATTGGTGAAGTTTCAAATGAAGAACATAAGCTTGTAAACATCGGAAAGGCTGGGCGAAACAGGTGGCTCGGTAAACGACCTACTGTACGTGGAGCAGCCATGAACGCTGTTGATCACCCTCATGGAGGTGGAGAAGGTAAAGCAGGACGTGGACACCGAAGGCAACGTACTAAGTGGGGTAAGCCTTCTGGAAAGGGTCAAAAGACAAGAAAAACAAAGAAATACTCAAACACACTTATCGTAAGGCGTAGGAAAGTAGGTAAACGAAAGTAAAAATTTAGAATTGTTTCACTATAAGTAACAAGAAAGGTCACTACACAGTGACCTTTCTTGTTTTTGTATTACAATTATATTTATCTAATATATAGTAACTCTGTTAATTATTATATGGAGTAAAGTACATGACTCAACAAACTCAGTTAAGTCAGTATATGTGGCGGGTTGAATTTGTGCACAGAAACGGCTTAAATAATACCTATAAGTTATTCAGTAAGAGTGCTGGAGATGTGTTTTTAACTATTTCAACGAATCAACGCTTTAACGTTGGTGATAAAATAAGACTCTTTGCTGTAAATACTAACGAACATGGCAGGCTTGCGCGCAAGGGTATCGAGATAGTTTGGAATACAAAAAAAGTATCAAAAGGACCTGTTCCAGCTGAGATACGTAAAGGGTACATATAAGGCAGGATTCGTTTGTTACGAACCCTGCCTTATAATTTGACATAAGCCTTCGTTTTAGCTATTATGTACGCCAAGCTCGAGAGAGCTTTTTATTTACGACATAGAACAAGAGGCGTAAGAAAGTATATTTTTTTAAGCATTCGAGTCGAGGAGTAAATATCGAAGATATTTTGATTTAATATTATATATGGCACGATCCATCAAAAAAGGACCATACGTAGACCCAAGACTTCAAAGGAAGATTGAGGGCAAAAAACCAAATGATACAGGTGTTGTTAAGACGTGGGCTAGACGAAGTCAAATTTCTCCTGATATGGTAGGTTTTACTTTTGGAGTCCATAACGGTAAAGATCATATTGAGGTTTTTGTTACAGATGAAATGGTTGGACACCGCTTAGGAGAGTTTTCACCTACTAAGAAGTTCCACCGACACGGAGGTAAAATGCAGAAAGAATTAGAACAACGACAGAAAGAAGCTGAGATTACAGCAGCAAAGGCAGCTAAAGTAGCAGCCGATAAATAATATATATACTTATGAAAGCACGACTTAAAAATTATAGACAATCTCCTCGCAAAGTTAGACTAGTTGCTAATCTTGTGCGCGGTAAAAGCGTTGTGCGTGCGTTAACAGCGCTTTCATTTTTAGATAAAAAGTCAGCAGCTCCAATTAAGAAATTAATAGAGTCAGCAGTCTCAAACGCAGAAAACCAAGGTTCAAACAAAGAAGACTTAGCAGTTTCAGATATTCAAGTAGACGAAGGAATGTCATTTATACGCTTTCGTGCAAGAGCTAGAGGACGAGCTGCTCCCATCAGACGACGCTCAAGTCATATCAATATAAACCTAAAAGCTAAAAGCTAGAACACACTTACATGACACATAATGTACACCCATATTCACATAGACTTGGAATACTTCGCGACTGGAAGTCACGATGGTTCTCTTCAAACCCACGAGTATATCGTGAGGGAATTAAGCTTGATGTAAACATTCGAGAGTATTTAACAAGAGAATTACGTGGCAAATACGTAAGCTCTATTGAAATGGAACGAAATCAAAACATGCTCCGTGTCATTATTAAGACCACTCGACCAGGAATTATAATTGGACGAAGCGGTGAAGGTAGTATAAAACTCAAGGCTGGAGTAGAGAAGATGGCAAAGAAGTTAAGAATAGAAGAGCTACCAGAAATCAAGATAGATATTGAGGAGGTTCGTTCTCCAGAATCAAATGCAGCAATTGTTTCTCAAATGATTGCAGAAGGTCTTGAAAAACGTATGCCATTTCGTAGAGTACTAAAACAGACAGCGGATAAAGTAATGGCAAATCGAGACGTAGAGGGTGTACGGATCTCTGTTGCAGGACGACTTGGTGGAACAGAAATGGCTAGACAAGAACAGATAAAGAAGGGACGTGTTCCACTTCAGACATTTAGAGCAGATATTGATTTTGCACGAGAAAAAGCGTATCTTCCATATGGAGTTATTGGTATCAAAGTATGGATATATAAAGGAGACGTATTTGAAACTAATGATTAGGGCTTATGTTATTTCCAAAGAAAGTAAAATACAGAAAATGGCAAACACGCCGTTCAAATAAAAACAAAGTTCACAACGCTACAAGAGGTGTGACAGTATCATTTGGTTCTCATGGACTTAAGGCTATGACAATGGAGAGAATCACATCAAATCAAATTGAGGCAGCAAGGCGTGTTATCAGTCGTACTCTAGGAAAGACAGGTAAGACATGGATACGCGTTTTCCCAGATAGGCCAATTACAGCTAAGGCAGCAGAAGTTGGTATGGGTAAGGGAAAAGGTGATTTAAAGCACTATGTTGCAGAAATCCTTCCCGGTCGTATTATATTTGAGATCGATGGAGTTACAGATGATGTAGCTAAAGAAGCCCTTAGAAAAGCTGGAGCAAAGCTACCGCTTAAGACAAAGATAGTAAGTAGGCATACATAATACAGATAAAATAAAAGGATTATGAAAAAAATATCAGCAATCAAAGGAAAAAGTAGTAAAGATTTAATAAAGACACTCAACGAGAAGCGTGAAGAGTTAAGGAAGTTTCGTTTTGGTATTTCAGGTAGTAAGACCCGTAATGTAAAAGAAGGAAGAAATACACGTAAGGAAGTAGCTAAGGTTCTTACAGAACTTAATTCTAGAATATAAACAAAAATATGACTGACAAACAAACAAAAGAAAATACAAAACTTGAAAGCTCTACTCCTAAGACTAAAAAAGTATTTAGTGGTACTGTGGTATCAAATAAAATGAAAGATACTATTGTTGTTATGGTATCTCGGTATACAAAGCACCCAAAATACAAGAAATTTTTAAAGCGTTCAAAGAAATTTATGACGCATGATGAAGGAAACACGAAAGAGATTGGAGATAAGGTGAATATAGAAGAGACACTTCCAATGTCAAAAAACAAGAGATTTAAAGTAGTCGACAGTAAGTAAATATTAGTTTATAGTAACCACTCATTATCTAAAGCTATATGATTCAGCCACAAACAACAGTTAAAATAACCGACAACTCAGGCGCAAAAATAGGCGTTGTCTTCAAGGTACTTGGTGGTTCTAAGCGTAGATATGCTCGTATCGGAGATATAGTAGTACTTTCAGTAAAGTCAGTTGAGCCACGAAAGATGGTGAAAAAGAAAGAAGTAGTTCGTGGTATTGTTGTTCGTCAAAAACAACCATTTAGACGAAAAGACGGTTCATATATTCGCTTTGATGAAAACGCAGTTGTGCTTGTTGAAAAAGAAAAGAAAGAGCCACGTGCAGGACGAATCTTTGGCCCAATCCCTCGAGAAATTGCAGAAGCAGGATACCAGAAGATTGTTTCACTAGCGCCAGAGGTGGTATAGAAAAATTTATAATATGAAGATTAAAAAAGGCGACAAAGTAATAGTAATTTCAGGAAAAGACCGAGGTAAGAAAGGTAAGGTTCTTCGAGCGCTTCCAAAAGAAGACCGTGTGATAGTCGAAGGTGTTAATGTTGTTAAACGACACCAGAAAGCTACATCACAACGTCAAAGCGGACAGATTATAGATAAGACTCTTCCAATACATGTCTCAAATGTAATGATTGTTGACCCAAAAACAGGAAAACGAACACGAATTGGTATAAAAAGAGTAAATGGTAAGTATACTCGTATAGCAAAAAAGAGTAATACAAAAATTTCATAATAAGTATGTCATTAACAAAAGAAAAACAGAATAATATTTTTGACTCTATAAAAGAGAAGTTAAACTACACAAATGTATCGCAGTCACCTAAGATTAATAAGGTTACTGTGTCTGTTGGAGTTGGATCAATAAAAGATAAAAAGAAAATAGAAACAATTATTGATAGACTTACAAAAATAACGGGACAAAAGCCTTCTGCTCGTCCTGCAAAGAAATCTATCGCTACATTTAAGCTTAGAGAAGGAGATATAATTGGATATCAGGTAACACTGCGTGGTCCACGTATGTATGATTTTCTTGATAAGCTTATTCATGTTGCACTTCCACGAACTCGTGACTTCAGAGGTATCAAACTTTCATCAATCGACGAAATGGGTAATATATCTATTGGCATCAAAGAACACACTATATTCCCAGAGACTTCAGGCGAAGAGTTAAGAGATGTGTTTGGAATGAGTGTTACTATTACCACTTCAGCAGTGACTCGAGAAGAGACTGAAGCTTTGCTTCGCGGCGTACAATTCCCCCTACAAAAAGCAGAGTAGTCAAACACTTAAAAACAATGCGCTACTTCGTTGTACATCGAAACATTTTAACGCCGTACCTTGAGTACGGCTTTTAAAATGTTTCTTGCACACCTCGTACCACATTTGTTTTTTAGTGTTTGAATGATATTAAAAACAACCTTTTGGTTTTTTTGATATACTTTTAAATATGAAATATTTTAACGTAACACAGGCGGAAATTGAAAAGAAACTCTTCAATATCTTTATTGGTATTAGTCTGGGGAATAAATTGTTAACACCTGAATTAGTAAAGAAATATGTTAAATGGGCTCATAAAAATACTAAAGATAACGCAATTATCCTTATTGCAAATGACATAGATACTGTTAATTGGGAGATCTTTAATGGGTTAAGTCACGAAGAAGCTTTAAAGAAAGTTGAACAGAAAGGATACGGGATTTCAGGCATGTTTGATAAAGCTGTTCGTACACTAGCAAAAGAAGAAAGTGACCCAAGTTATATATCAGATGTGCATATTGTATTTTGGAATGATATCAAAAATGAAGGGTACGATCATTTAAGAGAAATACTTGATGAAGAATATAAAACAAATAATAAATTTAGAGAAAAGGTGTTGTGTTTTGTAGATAAATACATCGAGTTCAGAGATGTTGATGTCTCTGAAGAAGATAAAGATAAGCTCGCTGGTTATATTATAAGCGAATTACCAACTCTCTTAGGTGGAGTTTTATGGAATAACACTTTATATAATCTTATTCTTTATCCAACATATGTAGATAGTGGAATGAGTCAATTCGTTTTAGATATACGAGGAGGTAAATATTTCGATTCTTCAAAACTTCTCTTGAGACAGCTCAATACTCTTGTGGAAGATTATCTGGAAAAGCCCAAGTTATCCTGAAAAATAAGTCTATATAGACTAGTAAACAACCATTTCAAGCCATTTTAAATGCCCCAGGTGGTTGGGGCATTTAAAATGGCTTGTTTTGTGGCAAAAGTTGCTTAAAACCCTTTTAGAACAAGAGTTTTATTTGACTTTAGGCGCTTCAACTGATAATATGTGCCAAGCGTTTCAAAGCGCTTTTTTAATTAGCTATATATAATTCATGGCAAAGAAATCAGTAATAGCTCGGTCACAAAAGACCCCAAAGTTTAAGTCACGTGTTGTGCGACGATGTTTTCGTTGTGGACGCGTTCGTGGCTATATGAGGGACTTTGATCTTTGTCGAATATGTTTTAGAGAACAAGCAAACGACGGAAATTTACCAGGAATCAAAAAAGCATCATGGTAACAGATACAATAGGAGATTTAATAATAAGACTTAAAAATGCATCCGCAGTCAAAAAGGATGTAGTTAGTGCACCTTACTCAAAATTACGATTTGCAGTTGCACAATCACTTCAGAAGATTGGATATATTAAATCAGTAAACAAGAAAGGTAAAAAAGTTCAAAAGACTATTGAGATTGAATTATCTTACGATAAAGATAACAAATCAGTTATTACTGATGTTAAGCGTGTGTCTACTCCCGGACGACGAATTTACTATAGTTCAAAAGATATTCAGCCAGTAAAATATGGAAAAGGTTCATTAATTCTTTCAACACCAAAAGGTATTTTGACAGACAAGGAAGCTAAAAAAGAAAACGTTGGAGGAGAGGTATTATTTAAAATTTGGTAAACATATATGTCACGTATAGGTAAACAAAAAATTAGCGTTCCAAAAAAAACAGAAGTGACTGTTTCTGATAATTCTGTTTCTGTAAAAGGTCCTCTTGGAGAACTTACAAAAGATCTTCACGAGGCTATTTCAATAAATGTTGAAAACAATGAAGTGGTAGTTTCTCCTATTGGTAATACTATTCAAGCAAGATCTTTGTGGGGAACATATGCTTCTCATATAAAGAATATGGTAGAGGGTGTAAATAAAGCATTTGAAAAAAAGTTAATAGTAGAAGGTATTGGGTATCGAGTAAATCTTTCAGGTAAGAATCTTGAACTCATTGTAGGTTTTTCTCACCCAGTAGTACTTACTGT
>CAZVBS010000002.1:0-43995 GCA_964625905.1 uncultured Candidatus Saccharibacteria bacterium
ATCGTTAGCGGTCTTTGAGACCCCGTATAACAACAAGGTTCCGTCTCTTGTTGAGGTCCAATTTGTTAATACGGCGCTATTGTCATCTGAAAGAGCATGTGGGTCGATGAGTAATTTGTGTTCTCCACCAATACCATCTTTTACATACAAAGAAGGCAGTTCTTCGCTCTTTCCCCTTTTCATAAAAAAGTACTTGTTATTCCTTGGTGTAGGGATACTGACTATATCTGCACGATATAGTTCAAAAAGCCTTGATTCTATCTCTTTAAGTTTGGGGAGTTTATTTAAATATTTTCTTGAGTTACTTCCTTGCAACTCTACCCACTGGTCGACCTTGGCTGAGTTTGACTCAAGCCACTCAAATTCATCCATGTAGTTTTTCATGCAATATAGTATATCAAAAGACTATGTAGATTCTCAAAGTTCTGATATTTTTGGATATATCCAAAGTTTGTGGACCCGACAGGACTTGAACCTGCCACCTCCTCAGTGCAAGTGAGGCGCTCTAGCCAGATGAGCTACGGGCCCTTTATGTAAGTACCGAAATATTATACCTTACTTTCTATTCACAGCAAGGTTAATAATATGATCTAAAAATTCAGAAAAACTACACCCGGCTTCATTAAGTGCATATGGAACAAGAGAATGTTCTGTTAATCCTGGCAAAGAGTTAGTTTCAATGAAGTAGATTCCTCGTGGTGTCATAATAAAATCAGAACGTGAATAGTGTTGTAGACCTAAAGCATTATGTGCTGTTCTAGTAGCTTCTCTAATTTGCAACTTCTCTTCTAAAGTTAAGTTACTTGGACAAAGTAACTCTACTTCACCTCCATTTCCTTTGTTATACTTCGCATCATAATCAAAACACCTTTTTCCTTTTGGTAAAACTATCTCTATTGGTAAAAGTGTGTATTGATCCTCTCCACGGAAATTGTCAACAACACCACATATTATTTCTTTACCGTTTATAAACTCCTCAACAAATACAGATGAAGATTCTTCAAGTGCTGACGTTATACCATTAACTAATTCTTGATAAGAACCGGCAAACACAACTCCTAAAGATGAGCCTTTGTCTAATGGTTTTATAACTACAGGTTGTGGGAATGAACGAAATATTTCAGTTATTTCTGCTTCGAGGTTAGGAGACTGCTTAATAACAATGTGTAGTGGTACACGAATTCCAGCTTTAGAAACTATTTCTTTCGCACGAGCTTTATTAATTGATACCTTTGATGCAAACACACCCGATCCAGTATATGGTATTTGAAATTTGTCTAAAATCTTCTGGACTTCACCGTCTTCACCATACTCTCCATGTAGTGCATTGAATATAACATCAACATTTTTAAGTATCTTACTTGGATGAGTCTCTAAACCTCGCATGTGCCACACACCTGCTTTAGAAATCAAAATATCGTGTTTTAAATATGTGTCATCTGAAAGGTTTTGCAAGACA
This sequence comes from uncultured Candidatus Saccharibacteria bacterium, assembly GCA_964625905.1. Lineage (GTDB taxonomy): Bacteria > Patescibacteriota > Minisyncoccia > Phycocordibacterales > JABMNX01 > JABMNX01. Next base: position 1,460 of record CAZVBS010000002.1, read on the forward strand.
TGTCCTCCTGTTTTTAGAGAAATATCATATTCACTTGATGGCCCACCTCGTAGTACACCTACTCGTAGTTTTGACATATGGTTAGTATAGCAAGAGAAAAACTAAAGAAAAACTATCTATATAATCTTTCCTCGTAACTTCCTGTGATATGAAATAGCAAAACGATGCGCTTCACTGTTCGCTAAAAGTATTTCCTGTTCACGCTCTTTTACAAACCTTTTTTCTCCTGCATATCCTTTTGGTCTATGGTGTTCATCTTTAGTTACTCCAATAACTGGAATCATGTATCCGAGTTCTTTAAGTACCTTGTTTGCAGTATTAAGTTGTGCTTTCCCGCCATCTACAACTATTAGTCGTGGGTATTGCCACTCACTATGGGACAATCTACGTAAAAGTATTTCACGAAGCGCAGCAGTGTCGTTATTAGCATCATTTTTAATTTTAAATTTACGGTACTCATTTTTGTTTTCTTCTCCATCTTCGACAACTGCCATGACTCCTGTAACCTGCTTGCCTGAGGTATGGGCAACATCATATGCTTCAATACGAAATACTCGACTTCCACGTGGTGTCTTGTACTCTTCTTTGATGAGCGACACGTCACGAATATGAGTAAGTGCAAATATCTTTCTTTTTATTTCTTGTGCCTTTTCAAATTTTTCTGCTTTTGCTAACTTCTTCATTTCTCTCTCTAATTGAGAGAGTAGTGTCTTCTTCTTTCCGTCTAAAAATAACTTTAAATGCCGAATACTTTTTTTATATTCCTTTTCATCTAACTCTTCACTGGGCTTACCTGGAAATACTCCAATAGACTGGTTAAACTTTATTTGTTTTATATGTGCTTTACTGTTACCTTCTTCAACTGGATACTTAGTATCAAAATATGGAAATATTTTGCGAATTATTTTCATTGCCTCTTTAAATTGCCCTCCTTGTGGAAATGGTCCAAAAAAATGTTTGGTCTTTATTTTTCTCAACTGACCTTCTAAATCTTTTCCTCGTACTGTAAGCACTCTAGGAAACATCTCATCAGTAATAACTACATAATTAAAACTTTTATCATCTTTCTCACGTGAGTTGTAAATTGGTTGATGTTTTTTAATAAGATTTGCCTCAAGAATAAGTGCTTCGAGTACAGAATCAGTTTCTATTACTTCAATTTTTTTAGCTTCTTCTATCATCTTTTCAATAATAGGACTACGAACATCTCGAATTTGTGATATGAAATAACTTCTTACACGTGAACGAAGTGATGTTGCTTTGCCAATATATAAAATCTCTCGCTTTGCACCTCGAAAAAGATACACTCCTGGAGTATTTGGTAATTTATTTTTCTGTAAATCTTTTTTGTTCATATATATAAAGTAGTTTACCGCGATCTTACGATCGCGGTATTTATTCACTACAAACCACTACAAGCCATCTCAGCCAATGGACCTTTGCAACGTTGAGTAATGTTTTTAAGATGTTCCTTGCTTATCATATGATTATCGTCATTAAGCATGTTCGCAAGTGCTTCGCAAAGTACACCTTCAATCATTAACCATTTTTCCTCATCAAGAACCAAAAAAGAAGAACCTATAAAGGACACAAATCTGCACAGATCTACTTCTTCCATGAGCGATGCTCGTAATTCTTCAGGATTAATATTAACCAGCCTCTTTGAAGCCAACTCTTCAATCAAACTTCCGATATTTAATGGACTTCCTCGTTCAATAGCAAACATTTCATTATCCTTGTATATTGTGAAAAATGGAGAACTCTTCTTCTAAAGCACAAGTATAGCATACTTTAAATAGCCAGAGTACTCTGGCTATTTAATATGGCTACCCTCAACGCTTTCTAATCCGTTTGTATCTTAAAACAAGAGTTTTTTATTTAAATGTGCGAAGCTTAGCTTCGCACATTTAAATGATGGTATTATTTTTTAAGTACTTTATTTAGGTACTTTCCTGTAAACGACTCTTTTGATTCTGCAACTTCTTCTGGAGTTCCTTTAGCAACTATTTTACCTCCTCCTACTCCACCAAGAGGTCCTATATCAATAACATAGTCTGCACTCTTAACTATATCCATATTATGTTCAATTAATATTACTGTATTGCCTCTGTCTACAAGACCTTGAAGTATCTGAATAAGTTTCTTTACGTCCTCATAATGTAGACCGATAGTAGGCTCATCAAGTAGATAAATAGTTTTTTGCATATGAGGTCTATACATCTCAGCAGAGATTTTAACTCGTTGTGCTTCCCCGCCTGAGAGTGTAGTGGCAGATTGTCCTAATTTTAAATATCCAAGACCTACATCGTTAAGTGTTTTTAATCTATCATATATTGCTGGAATATCATCAAAAAATTCAACAGCTTCTTCTACTGTCATACTTAAGATTTCGTATATGTTTTTCTTTTTATATTTAACCTCTAATGTCTCTTTTGTAAATCTCTTTCCGTCACATAAATCACAAGACACATACACAGTAGGCAAGAAATGCATCTCAACTGCAATCAATCCGTTACCCTGACATGCTTCACATCTTCCACCTTTTACATTAAAGGAGAACCTTCCTGCTTTCCATCCACGTGCCCTAGCTTCAACTGTTGCAGCAAAAAGATCACGTATATGAGTAAATGCACCAGTATATGTTGCAGGGTTAGAACGAGGTGTTCGTCCAATAGGCGCTTGGTTTATCAATATAGCGCGTCCTAAATATTCAGAACCATCAAACTTAGCACAGTTAAAAGTTTTATTTGAGCGATATTTTCTATCAAATCTAGCTTGTAAATTTTTATATATAATTTCGTACAATAAACTAGACTTACCAGACCCAGACACTCCTGTTATAACAGTCATACGTCCAAGCGGTATATCTACACTCATATTTTTAATATTAAATATCTTTCCTCCTCTTATCTTAAGTGCACCTTTTTGTGAAGTACGACGTTTTTCAGGAATTGCTAGCACTTTATCTCCTCTTAAATAATCAATTGTCACTGATTTTGATGTATTTTTCTTTGCTGTAAGTAGTTTATCAAGCCAATCTGAAACAATTATCTCTCCTCCATGTATTCCAGCACCTGGACCAATGTCTACTATATAATCTGCTGAATATATTGTATCTTCATCATGCTCAACCACTATAATAGTATTCCCAAGATCACGAAGATCAAGAAGTGTTTTGATAAGTCTGTCATTGTCTTTTTGATGCAGACCAATAGTAGGCTCATCAAGTACATATAAAGCACCGACAAGACCTGAGCCAAGTTGAGAGGCGAGTCTTATACGTTGTGCTTCCCCACCAGATAGCGTATTCGCTCGTCTATCCAAAGAAAGATAATCAATCCCAACATTAATCATAAACTGTAATCTATTTTGTATCTCTTTTATAACAACATTTGATATTTCTTCTTCTTTTTTTGTTAATTTAAGAGAACTTATAAAGTCATATGCATCTGTTATAGACATTGATGTTAAATCAACAATACTCTTTCCAATATCCTTACTAGATTTATTATTAGAACCGCCAAGAAATACACGAAGAGCCTCTGGACGAAGTCGTGCCCCAAGACAAACATCACACACTTCTTTTCCAAAAAAATGTTTCGTACCTAGTCCATTACATGCTTCACATGCTCCATAAGGAGAGTTAAACGAAAACAATCTAGGTTCTACTTCAGGAAAAGATGTACCGTCTAGTGGGCATATAAATTTAGCTGACAATATCCTCTCACTACCATCTGGACTCTCTATTTTTATAAGTCCATCACTTTCATTGAGTGCATGTTCTATTGCTTCTGAAAGCCGCTCGGTTGCACTCGCTTTATCTTCTTTAAATTCACTTATGTATATCTCATCAACAAGCACATCAATATCATGCTTCTTAGTTTTTTGAAGCTCTATCTTTTCTCTTAACTGCTTCAGTTTGCCATCTATGCGGACTTGCTCAAAACCTTTACCAAGAAGATCATATAAAAGTTGATAGTATTCTCCTTTTCTCCCTACAACAACTGGCGCAAGTATTCGAAGTTTTAGATCACTGTATTCAGCTCCTAATACTTTTTTACTTCCTTTTTTTATATCAGTCTTTTGTATAGATGTTAGTACAACCTTCATCAACTCTTCATGCGAAAGTTTTTTAATCTCCTGATCATGATGTATACAATACGGCTTTCCTATTCGTGCATATAAAATACGCATATAGTCATATATCTCTGTAATAGTCGCAACAGTAGAACGTGGGTTATTTGAACGTGATTTCTGGTCTATCGAAATAGCTGGTGAAAGTCCCGTTATCTCTTCAACCTCAGGCTTCTGCATTTGTCGTAAAAATTGCCTTGCATATGCAGACAAAGACTCAACATATTTACGTTGTCCTTCTGCGAATATAGTGTCAAAAGCTAGCGAAGATTTTCCAGAACCAGAAAGACCAGTAAAAACTACCATCTTGTTTCGTGGTATTTCTAAGTCAATATTCTTTAAATTATGCGTTTTAGCGCCTTTTATTACTATTTTATCCTCCATATATAAACACATTAAGAACCCCGCGATTGCTCATAGGGTTTAGTATGAGTGAGTATAGCAAGATATTGAAAATATAACAGGTATTAAACCTGATATTATTTCCTTACAGGAACAGTACACCTTTTGGGTATTTTGTTTCTCAAGGCTCACAAAATACCTCAAAAGCTTTTTTAGTGCTCATACAATCGCACCTCAACCTCGGCTCGGAAATACTCAAGCCTTCAGCTTGGCATTTCTCTCGCCCTACGTCGCTAATAAAAGACCCTGCATATATTTAAATTTATGTAGGCTTTTAGTCTTTTCTTAATTTATATTCAAAATTATCTTTTGTGTATTATTTTTTCTAGTCTTTTAGTTTTATATATTTTTAAATACTATTTTATACCTTCTAATACTTGTATCTCATCACGTATAATCGCAGCGGTTTCAAAGTCCAAAATCTTCACAGCTTCTTCCATTTGTTTCCTTTTTTCTTTAATTAACTTCTTTGGATTCTTCTTATACAACTCCTTATCTATATCAAGTAATGTTCCTACTGCTTTTTGGTGTTCTGTACGCAACTGATCTGTGATATCTTTGATATTTTTCTTTATTGTCTTTGGTGTAATATTGTGCTTTTTGTTATGCGCTTTCTGTATTTCTCGTCTTCTGTCGGTTTCAGAGATTGCCTTCTCCATCGACTTGGTTATATTATCTGCATACAAAATAGCGCGACCCTCAACATTACGTGCTGCCCGCCCAATAGTCTGAATTAGTGAAGTCTCAGAACGTAAGAAACCCTGCTTGTCCGCATCTAAAATACCAACAAGTGTTACCTCTGGAAGATCGAGTCCTTCTCGTAATAGGTTTACACCCACAAGAACATCAAACTTACCTTTCCTAAAGTCTGTCAAAATAGTAATACGATCAATTGTTTTTATATCACTGTGTAAATATTCAGCTTTTATATCTTTATCCTTTAGATACTCACTAAAATCCTCAGCCATTTTCTTAGTAAGTGTTGTTACAAGTACACGACCTCCTTTCTTTACTGTCTTCTCTATCTCCTCTATAAAATCAATAACTTGCCCCTTATATTTTTTATTTCCTTTACCACTTTCAACAACTGGTCTTATCTCTATCTCAGGATCTATAAGTCCTGTTGGACGAATTATCTGTTCTATTGGTTTTTTACTATGCTCAAATTCATATACACCAGGAGTTGCTGATGTGTATATTGTCTCACCAACTCGAACTTCAAACTCTTTAAAATCAAGAGGTCTGTTATCAAGCGCTGATGGAAGCCTAAACCCATGCTCTATTAATGTACGTTTTCGTGACTGGTCACCTGCATACATTCCTCCTATTTGAGGAATAGTTACGTGTGACTCATCAATAATTGTTAAGAAATCAGGTGTACCGTCTTTCTTGTGTGGAAAGTATGAAAGTAGGGTAAAAGGAGGCTCTCCAACTTTTCTTCTATCAAAGTGTCGAGAATAATTTTCGATACCATTACAGTAGCCTATCTCTCTCATAAGAGCCATATCTTGAGTTGTCCTACGTCTTAGGCGCTCTGATTCTAAAATACTTCCAGCTTCATCAAACTTTTTTAATTGTCCTTTTAGTTCTTTTTGAATATCTTCTATTGCTTGCTTTCTTTCTTTTTCTGGAGTTACATAGTGTTTAGCTGGAAATAAGAACATCTCACTCTTTTCTTCAATAATTTGTCTGGAGATATCATCAAGAATAGTTACTTCTGTTACTGTACCTGAAGAAAGTCCTATACGATATATAACCCTCTCACTTGTTGGCATTATTTCAATAAAGTTTCCTACTGCACGAAACATTCCTGGTTTTAAATCTGCATTTGTTCTTTCAAAATATATATCTACTAAACTACGTATAAAACCAGAACGAGAAAGCTTGTCACCAACAGTAACTTTCAAATTAACACCTATGTATCTCTCTGGACTACCTAAACCATAAATACATGAAACAGATGCAACTATAATAACGTCATTACGTGTAAGAAGTGCTTGTGTTGAAGCGTGTCTTAATCTGTCTATCTCTTCGTTTATTTGTGCTTCTTTCTCTATATATGTATCTGATGTTGGCATATATGCCTCTGGTTGATAATAGTCATAGTATGAAACAAAATAATGTACTGCATTGTTTGGAAAAAACTCTCTGTATTCTTGAGCGAGTTGTGCTGCAAGTGTTTTATTGTGAGCAATTACGAGAGTTGGTTTTTGAAACTTCTCTATTACATTTGCAACTGTAAATGTCTTACCTGACCCAGTTACACCCAAAAGAGTCTGGTGTCGTTCACCAGATTCTACTCCTTTTATAAGAGCCTTTATTGCTTTCGGTTGGTCTCCGTCAGGTTTAAATTCTGATGAAATTTTAAATTTATTCATGGTTATTGACATATATACTAGTGTAATAACAGAATCTGAGCAAGAAATATTTTAATAAAAAAAGCCGAATCCACGAGTAATCCGGCGAGTTTAACAGGGGGAACTACAAAAAAAATTGGACAACCTTACACCTCGACTCTATCAGACGGGGGATCGTAAGGGATAAAGTACAAAATCGTCCAAAAATATAATACCATAGTATTTATATTCATAACTAGTATGAAAACATTAAAGACTATATATATTTATCCATAAATTCGTCTCTAAACTCATAAAATCTATCCTCTAATATAGATTGCCTTATATCTTTAACTAAATTCACAATAAAATAAAGATTATGAATTGATGCAAGAGTTGCTCCTAACATTTCTTTAGATCTAAATAAATGCGCAAGATATGCTTTTGTATAGTTCTTTGAAGTGTAACTAGGTGTATCCTCATCAATTGCTGAGAAATCATTTCTGTATTTACTATTTAAAATATTTATTGCCCCACTTTTTGTATACAGCATTCCATTTCTAGCTATACGTGTTGGAGCAACACAGTCAAAAGTATCGACCCCTTTCTCTATACCATCAAAGATATTTAATGGATCGCCAATACCAAGCAAGTGCCTTGGTTTTTCTTTTGGTAATATTCCGTTAACTAATTTTAAAGTTGCGTCTAAATCTTTCTTAGTGAACGATCCACCGATACCATATCCGTCAAAACTCATCTTTGCTAAAGTCTCTGCACTTTCTGCCCTCAAATCCTCATAACGACCACCTTGAACTACTCCGTACAAACCTTGCTTCTGACTCGCTTCTATATTTTGCAGATGAGCTTTTAAACTTCTATCTGCCCATCTATGTGTTCTATACATCGCCTCTTTCTGATATTCATACGGTGCAGTTGGTGAGGTACATTCATCAAATGCAAACATTATATCTGCACCCAAATTGTGTTGTATCTCAATAGAACGCTCTGCAGTAAACCTGTGCATACTACCGTCTAGGTGTGATGTAAATGTTACACCCTCTTCATCTATTCTTGCTAGTCTAGCTTGCTTTAGACTAAAATTTTTATCATATATTACAGGAGTAACACTTTCTTTTATATCATGAGCAAATTTAGTTGCATTACTCTCAAATGCATCTCCAAGTGAAAATACTTGGAACCCACCAGAATCTGTAAGAGTTGGACCACTCCAATTCATAAAACGATTTAGTCCGCCTGATTCTTTTACAATACTCTCTCCTGGTTCAAGATATAGATGATATGTGTTTGCTAGTACAGCTTGTGCACCAACATAGTCTTTAAGTTGTTCTGGAGTAACAGATTTAACAGTGGCCTTAGTTCCAACAACTGTAAATGCTGGCGTCTCTATTTTCCCATGAGGAGTAGTTATAACACCAGCACGCCCTAACTGTCCTTCTATTTGTTTTTCGATTTTAAATGAGATAGCTGACATACTAAAAGTGTTGTGGATATGTCAAACTATCGAACCACACTATATGTAGCATATACAGCAAGCAATAGAGCTAGTGTAAAAAATACAGCTCCTACAAAGCATTTTGAACGAAATGGGCTTTGGTGAAGTTCTGTTGAGCATGTATCGCAATTATTTTGCACTACTTCTGCAAATTGGTACCACGCATAAAGTGTCCCTAGTGTAAGAACACCAGTAAGAAGATATAATATTTGTGTTAATTCCATAGTTATTGAGAATTTGATACTTCTAATAATTCGACTTCGAAATGTAGTGTTGAGTTTGCTGGAATTACCCCGATAGCACGATTCCCATACGCAAGATTGGCTGGAATAGTTAATTTCCTTTTCCCTCCAACTTTCATACCAGCTATTCCCAAATCCCATCCTTTTATAACTTGACCAATGCCGAGTATAAAAGAAAATGGCGCACCTCTAGTTATTGAACTATCAAAAACAGTACCGTCGTCAAGTCTACCTATATAATGTGTAGTAACTTTAAGTCCAGTCACAGCTTCTTCTCCTTGCCCAACAAGAATATCTTGAATAATAAGACCTGATCCCTGTACCTGTTCCTGTTCCTGTTCCTGTTTTACTTCACTTATAACACTTTGCTTTTGTGCAGAATTATTAAGTAAAGTGTTTACAATGCCTACCAATAATATAATTACAACTACTGTAACAGCTACGGCCACAGCAATATTTTCATTTTGATTTAATTCCTTCATAAAAAATAAAATTACTCTTATAAATATTTACACTTAAGCGTAGCACTATTTTAATACCCTTCGCAACTAACGCTTGAATAAAAGGCTCTGGAAATTTTGGTTTAGGCGATGTTGAGAAAAGTGAAATATTTGAAAGCGGACGAGCTTTTAAATTTCCTTAATTTTGAGCTTTTCAAAACAAGCATAAAGCAGAATCTCCAAGGTTTGGTATTCAATGGTTAGTTGTGAATGGTATTAGCACAAATAAACTTATATATTCTGTTTTACAAGAACCATTGCACCATATAATCCTCCAAGTGCTCCTAATTCTGCAAGCTTTATCTCTGGAAGTTCTGGAAATATCTTTAATATACCCTTTAAACACTGTATTGTGTGATCAAGTGGAATTCTAGGGTCACCAACCATCATAGAACCACCAAGCACAACAACATCTGGCGACCAATGCACTATTGTATTATTTAATCCATATGCGAGATATTTTGCATATGTATCCCAAAATTCTTCATCTTTTATATCATAAGGCTTTTTTCCTGTTCGTTTTTCTGTAGCTCGTCCTGATATATAACTTCCAAGAGTTAAACCATCACAATCTGGGCAAAGAGATTTTCCTGCATCGATAATTTGTTGACCTGGTTCAAAACCAATAACTTTTTTATCAATAAACCCATCGATGAATCTTGCTCCGCCAACACCTGTACTTACAGTAATATATGCACCTATTCCATCTTTTCTACCTGTTCCATAATGCATCTCTCCCAAACCAACAACAGCTGAATCATTTTCAATATACGCAGGAACATCAAATTCGTTATTAAGAGAATCACATAGAGAATTTCCAATCCAGCCTTTTAGATTTGGACTCCCTAATAAACTACAAACACCTTCTCCGAAAGGGCCTGCTATACCACCACCAATTATTTCTACCTTTTCACCAGTTGATATTATTTTTATCTTTTCTTTAAGTACTCTCATCCCTTCTTCAAAATCAATAGGTGTGTCTGTAACAATTGGATCACCAACGAATTTCTCTAGATCGCGACTTCCAGCGATACGCATTTTTGTTCCTCCGATATCAAAAAAAATATACATGATTACTATTCTACTATTGGTTTTATTACTTGATTAAATATTTCCGATGCGTCTTTTGTATATTCTACAATACTTTCTTTAAAATATGCAGGATGTGCTTCTTGTATTTTTCCTATGACAAAATATCCAACTGATAACATCTCTCCATACATAGATTTTTCTCTTAATGGTATATGTATATGATTTTCATTATATAACTTTACATCTGACAAGGCAGAGAAATCAATATGTAATTCTTTTTTAGATTTGATTATAGTTTTTGCATGTTTTACTTCTTCACTTGTAAAAACCCTACCTGAAATATTCCCACCAAACAATTCATCAAACTTTGTACGTAACATACTACGTATCTCATCGAACTCTGAAGGAACTATGAGAACAAAAGATGAATACTTACCAAGATCATTTGGTATTAGTTTTTTTATACTATCTATATGTGTATAAATATCTTTAGGGTCTTCTTTAGTTTGTGAAAGAATCATTGAAAGATAAGTAGACGTATTGTACGTATATGGTTCACGGTTCTTAGGAAAAACAATAACATTATCTTTATCAACAAACTCTTTTGCTAAAGCGTCTTTATTATTAGTTAAAAGCCATAGTGGTAGGTTTGTGTTATTTTTTGTAATCTTTCTAGCAATATTTACAGCATGTTTTCCTCCTGAAGCAGAAATAATCACAACACAATCTATATCAGTAAAAGCTTTTAGATTTTCATCAAAATCACCTGCTTCAGAATATCTAGCTAATGTATTGTTAAAAAGTATCCTTCCAGTAGCACTAGCATTACCACTACCAACAACAAGTGGTTTTTTACATAAGTTGTCTATTTTTAATGTTGTTAATCTTTCTTTTGAGAAATACTCTAGAGCTCCAAGTACAACTACATCTAAATTAGGTAACGAATGAATATTAAATGTCTCTAATATTTTTAAATTGTCATATCTCATAAATTACGATATTAATAAGACATATGTTATAGAAATAGCTATAAGTATGATTAAGGTTTGTTTATCTTTATCCATATTATAAGTATACCCCACACTAAGATTTACATAATGTTTCTGTTGTATATTTTAATCTAATTGGTGTTATTGCTCTTTTAATGATTCTTCATCAAAAAGCTCCTTAGCTCTAAGCCAGAAAGAATCTTCCCCATGTTCCTTTAGCCAATACCACCACTCTGCCCCCCAAAGATATTGGGTGTCAAACCTTGTTTCTTTAGCAAACTCAATAATTTCTTCAAATTTTTCTATATCCATACGCTCTAACTGTGTCTCTATTGGTGTATCCACAATTCCTTGCATAAGCCATGGTTCAGCTGAAAGTTCTATTAAAAATGTTTGTTTCCTCCCGTATATCATGCGCATTAGATTGTTTTTCGCTCGATAAAAGGAAGGTGGTAGGATAGATTTAAATTGGCCAACTTCAGCATTCCAGAAATATATGTACACACTTGTACCAAATGCATCCCCTGCTTTATACGCGCCTGCCCACTTACCTAGATTACCACTGTCTGTTATCAAAATTGGTCGAGAGTCATCAAGTTCTTTAACAAGGGCTATTTCTTCTGCAAGAAATTCCTTATCTAGCTCTCCACATTCTTCGGTAGCAAAAATCTCTAAAAATGGCTCGTTCTCTACTTGCCAATATGTAATAGAGGTGCTTCCTTTATATCTCTCTACTACTTCTGTAATCATCTCTTTTATTTCTACCTTTTGCTCCTCCCACGAAAGCTCTCGTGCCCAATCTGGTACATGGCACTCTGGCCAACGTGGAAGCCTCCTCCCTACTCCAAGTATTACATCTACACCACGTCTCTCTGCCTCCCGAATCTGGAAATCAAGCTCCCTGAAATTAAATGTATCTTTAATAGGCTCTACCATGGTCCAGTGAGCAGAAAGGCGAAGTCTTTTCACGCCTAACTCGTCAAGGATTGATATGTAGACTTTTTTTGGATCAAGTCCAAGCTCTTGAACATACAGATCGTTGTATGATACGCCATATTTAATTTCTTTAGGTTTGTCACTTATTGTAAGCAACAACATTAAAAACAATATCAATATAATGCTTATAAAAAAATATGTAATTATTTTGCGCACGATTTTAAATTCTTTACTATATACTTACTTATAAAAACAAAAACAAAAAACCAATCACTATAATACTAATAGCAATAGTTTTTTGTTTTTTATTTCGTCCAATTTGGTTCTCTCCACATGCTGGAGGAAGAAATCGTCCTACGGTCAAACTTATTATAAGCAAGAATACAAACTGAATACCCCCTAGAGCTTGGACTAACGCAACATTACTTAAGTCCACAGCTTTAAGTAGCAGGAATCCTGCTACTCCGGCCATAATTTTATTAAATATAATAAGAGTATTACTTTTTCCTGACGTGCCAACATAGCACTCCCTACAGAAACTCCATCCTGGGATAAATAATATTACAGCTACAACCACGATACCCATTCGCGACCAGAAAAAAGCATTGTCAAATGAAGTTACTCCAAATAATAATTTTAGTGAAATAAAATGAATGGCGAAAAAAAGACCAGACATAACAGTAACAAGGAGTACTCCCTTTCTAAACCTGTAATGAGAAAGAATCAATGATCCTAACGTCAATAAGATAATCCCTATAAAAAAAGGACCACTGAGCCTAGTCCCTAATATGTAAAACCCCATCGGTATAGCAAAAAGGGCTGACGTTGACCCAACAACAGGTATAACATCCGACGCATCTGTTCCACGAAGTGCAGTGAACAACGACCATAGTGCAAAGAATAAAGAAGCTCCTGAAGCAATAGATAGCATTAAAACAGTTGTCGTGGGAAACGCAATATTCTTAACTGACGGAATACTTAATTCAGGTATAGGTATAGGTATAAAACTGAAAAAAAATACGAAAACAGATAGAGCAGATAGAATACTAACAAAAAACGCGTAGTACAAAGGATTTGGAACCTTTTTAGTACTAACTATATATTTATCGATGAGAGCTACTATTGCGTTTAAAAACTGAGCAATAACAACTATTATAATTGCTAAGGACATATACTCTAAAAGTCTAACATGTTACTCTCACAGATATTCTTGTATTTATACGCAGATGGACGTATCTTTCTTTCTTTAGTTTTATAATCAACTTCAACCAATCCAAATCGTGGCCAAAACCCTTTATCCCACTCAAAATTATCAAGCAGTGACCAATGTAGATATCCGCGAACATCAGCCCCATCTGAGATTGCTTTGTGTAAATGTTTAAGTGATTCTAATATAAACCACTCTCGTCTTGAGTCGTCAACATCTGCCAGACCATGTTCTGTAACATAAATAGGAAGTTTATATTTCTTTAACTCAGATGCCATTTTGCCTAGAGATTCTGGGTATAACTCCCATCCTAAATCAGAAATCTTTTTGTTTTCATTTTTATTGAACCCGTAATCAATGCGATTGTGATGATAGTGATTTAGTGTTATTACGTCTTGATATCCTTTGATTTGTTTTAAGAACCAATCGTTCCACCACCAATCGGAAATTGCCTTTAAAAACCTATTGACTACTTTGTTTTTATACGCTTCAAAATATACGTTGTGCTTAGCTACACATACACATGCTCGTGTGTTATTTTTTTTTATTACTACATATGCCGATTTATGAGCTTTAACCAGATTACGAATCACCCTACGGTACGCAATATAACTCTTCTTTTGAGGTGGCCACACACCTTTAAGATAAGAAAGAGTAGAAAATACCTCTGGTTCGTTTAGTGTTATCCAAAATGTTATATCACTACCAAGAGTCTCAGAAATTTTACGGGTATATTTTTCAAAATATGTATCAATGTCTTTATTCTCCCATCCACCCTTTTTTTCTAACCATAGAGGGAGAGGCCAATGCCACAGTGTTACAAAAGGTTCTATATCTCGCTCGCGTAGTGCGTGCAATACGCTATGGTAGTGCTCTATCTCATCTTCATCAAACTTCCCTTCTTCTGGTTCTATACGTGACCATTCAATAGAAAAACGGTGCGCATTATGTCCGAGGTCTTTTGCAATATCAAAATCTTCTTTAAATCTATTATAGTGATCCGAAGTGTCACCAGATATGTAATTCTCTGGTTTAACCATTTCTGGGAATTTATTCACGTCGCGAGATTCCCACTTTTTCCATACATCCGTCCCCTCCTTAGCTTCACCCGCCAATCTCTCTGCGTTTTCTTTCTCCCACTTACTCCAACTATTGTGATTACTACCCTCAACCTGATGAGCAGATGTTGACGCTCCCCAATAGAACTCTTTAGGAAATGTTAGTTTCATCCCGTTAGAAATAAGACACAGAAACGTATGTCGTTCTGTATCTTATTAGATTACAATTTATAATATCGATTTTCATATCCTTCAAGATTGCGTGTCTGTGATTTCTAATGGAATTCATATAGATAGTATATCAATAATTATTAAAAATGTATTTGTGTTTATGTCACATACCTTGCCGAGATTCTCTTTCATCTAAATGAGCCTTATCTGTCCTGTACTTTAAATATTTAAATGGTTTAGGTGTACCTGCTTCAGACCAGTGTTCAATTTGTTTGAACCACTGAGAAAAATTTAGGTAATGTGAATGATGTACAGAAAACAGTTTATCTTTTATAGCAACAAATCCACGTCTAAACCAATAGCCAGCCCACTCTCCATCCTCACCTCCTCCGCCATATTCTTCACTAAAGTTATGCTTTAGCCACAAATCTTTTCTAACTATTGCATTAGTAAATCCCAAGACTCCCATACATCCACCTTTAATAATTTGATACTTTTTAGGAAAAGAATGTATAACCCATTTAATATATGAAATGGAAGTAAAAACCTTATCCCACAGAGTCCCATCTGGCATGGCTTTTACTGGACCATACACCCCCATAAGATTATTCGTTTCAGAAAAATTTCGGATACCATTCTCTAGCCACATATCAGAGATCGGAAGCGAGTGTGCAGATAAAAGCACTAAATACTTTTCTCCTATAGAATTTTTCACCCCTATATTCAATGCATAAGGAAACGTGAATTCTTCAGGTTTTATCTTTACAACTGTCACAGGAAACTTCGATATAATAGAAAGCGTGCCATCAGTTGAACTAGAATCAACCACTACCACTTCAAAATCCTTATATGTTTGTCTATAAATCTTTTCCAACACCCTCTTTATCCACCGCTCCTCATTGCGAGTGCGAATAATTATAGACGTTTCTGGGGAATTCATTCTTCTAGTATATCAAAATAAGCCACGAAAAATGCCACAAGCACTTATGGTATTTTTTATAGATTGTATTAGTCCCTTTTTGAACTTCCTACTATCATCATAATCACAATAATGAATGCAAAGATTGTAAAAGACATTAATGGAAATGTAATATATCCAAACTCAAATAAAATCCGTTTTGCGCAATCTGCGCCAGCCCCAACTGCTGGGCATCCAACTACTTCAGTACCTCCCATTTGTAGATAATGTTGATATAGAGCAACAACAGCACCAAAAACAGATAGCGATATAAGATAGTCTGAAATAATAAACCCTTGTTTTTTTATAAGCGCAATTCCTGCCAAAAGAAGTTGTGGGTACAAAGCTACGCGTTGCAACCAACACAAACCACAAGGAACAAATCCAAATATCTCAGAATACAGGAGACTGAAAGATACTCCACTTAGTGTCAATAAAAACACTATATGTATTCCATATTTTCCTAAAATACTAAGAATTGGAGAATCTTTTTTAAAGAAAAATAATACAAGAAGCACAACAGTCGCTACCTGCATAAACAACACTCCGAGCGCTAAAAGAAAATTAAGTTGTCCTACTATTTCTAACATATTTTTTGTGTAAATTTATTTTGTAATTTCGCATCCTGTCTTTTCTGACAAAGTCTTAAAAGAAAGCACTCCGAGTAGTCTACTACCATCTGCAAACTCCCATGTTGGGTAAGCTTCTATATCAGCATCAGTACAGACTTGTAGTTGCCCTTGTCCATTTGGAGTTGAACACTCAATATAATTTATAAACTTCTTAGATTTTCCAAACAAGTCATTTTGTTTCTGGCAATTAGAACACCAAAAAGCACCGAAATATTTTGTACCATTGTCTGTTAAACACTGTGCAAATTCGTCATACTGCCCTGGTGTTACTGCGTCATTATAGTAATACCATGAAAATAACAACACTATCACTATAATCACTCCAATTATTATATTTTTAGTTTTCATTTTCTGTTTTCTTATTTTTTATAAATTATTAAGGAATAATACAAAACGCAGGATCGGCACAGTCTATTCCAGCGAAAGTACCATCTATGTCTATACCAAGAGCTTCTTGTTCTGATTGTTCTAGTACTGCTTTTAGAAGATATCCAGAGCATAGTCCTGATGAGCATGCAGTACCATTAAAATTTGTACCTTGATATGAATAAGAATAAACGCTTTTATTTAGAGGGTCCACAGGTATAGCTCCTATATAATTTCCATCTGTAAGAACTATAAATGTGTCTCCTGGAGGATATAACCCGCTTTTGTCGACACTATATAACTCCAGAGCATTTTTTATTTGTCTAAGATCTTCAAAACGTCGACTATCACGACTTTTTTCTCTTGCATCACTAAGTATAACCATACTAATACTAGTAAGGAATCCAATAATAGCAACTACTACTAAAAGTTCAATCAAAGTAAATCCAGCATAATATGAACTTTTTTCTCTTGTCCTTTCCATTATTGTATACATCTTATATTAACTTAAGGGATAATACAAAATATAGGATCAGTACAATTTACGCCTGCAAAAGTAACGTCTATATCTACACTAAGTGCTTTCTGTTCTAGTCTTTCAAAAACAGAACTAAGAACATACCCTGTACATAATCCAGATGTGCATGCGTTACCAGAAGAATTTATACCTTGATATGAATATTTATAAAGAATCGTATCTATAGGATCATTTGGTATATTTGAAATATATCCATAATCTTTAAGTACTGCTAATTCATTACCTGGAGGATATAACCCATTTCTGTCGACACTATATAACTCCAGAGCATTTTTTATTTGTTTTAGATCTTCAAATCGTCTACTGTCACGACTATTTTGACCAGTATCATCAAAAATAAAAAAGAGGCTTACTATAAAGATTCCGATGAGTGCTATTACAACCCAAAACTCAATAAGAACAAACCATCGTTTACGTGAGCTTATCTTAAAATTTTCAGACATAAAACATAATATTCATACCCATAATATTTATTAAGAATAATATCACTGTTGTAGCTCATGAGGACGTAAACCTTTTTTGGTCTTACTCTTCTTAGATTCTGCCTTCTTCTCTTTCTTTTGTTTATCTCTTCCTTTTGCCATATTTTATATTATACACTATTAAAAATACAAAAACCGCCAACTTGTTGGCGGCGGGGTGGATGGGAGGAATTACGTCATTGTCACTCTGCAACACTCTAAACAAAGAGTGCTCCATGAGTTTCCTGTACAAATTCCTCCCGTATCCCTTTTAAATTCTGGTACGATTCAGCATCTGGGCATGAAGACGGTTAAGGTTTTATCTACCTGTCGCATCCCATGAAATCCAGACTGGTACCCTTAGGTGTATATACACCTATAAAGATGTAAAAACATCTGTTTGGTTCCGGTAATGTTGGTCGAAAAAGGACCAGCTTCAGCAGACGTCGGCCAGACCGGCGCGCTGATGCTCAGGCTTTGTCGGCGATGTTTCTATCATTTTTTAAATTATTCCTCCCAAAATAGCATCACAAAGAACTATAATCAATATAACGTGTTGATTGTGTTATGTCAAGATTACTTGTATCTTACTATATAAACTGTTTAATCGAACTCAAACAAAATATCATTAAAATTTATTATTTTATTATTTTTATCTATTTCAATTCCTTCTTTTTTATAAAGTCCTATACGTTCTTTATGGTATCTAGCATTAGTCCAAATATGTCCGTCTGCATACACTATTCTATGAAATGGGATATTAGGATTATCTTTTGATGCTTTTACTAAAATTGATGTAATGCTTTGTGATGACATAGATCCCCCACCAGATGCGCGAGCTATTCTGCCGTACGAAGTTACACGACCTTTAGGTATAGAAAGTGTAGCTAGAAGCACGCGTTCACTAAATGTTATTTCCTTATATTTTAATTTATTTTGATCTCTCATTTATATAATATTACAATAGAAATAGTCAAAAAAGCAAAAAAAGCACCACTTGCGCGGTGCTTTTCTGCTTGCCCTAAACATCTATCGATCCTGTTGCATACCGAGTGGTCTCTCTCTTGCGAAATCAACCGTCAATACTTAAGTAGTAAAATTATACTTAATGTAAGATTATGTGCAAATGCTATTTGTGTAAATCCTGTGTATAACTTTTTATAGTCTACTGATACTTTGCAGCGTCGTCTTTAGACATAAACTTGAACATGTTTCCTTCGCAAGTTGTACACTGCCCTTTAGCTGAGTAACGATTGTTCTTCTCAGAAATTTTAATGTCCTTCATTACTTGCATAGTCGGCTTCTTGTTATCGTCTCGACATCTCATGCAAAGTCCTTTTAATTCATCCATATTATATAAATTAACTTAATATTTAATAAACACTATACTGAACAGGATATACTAAATAAACAGCTAATGCACGTATATGACACTGTTTTATCTATTTAATCCTTTATATAAGCCATATCTTTAATAACTTATATATTACTTACAAAATCTGCAGTCTAATATATCTACAATCCGAGTTCCTCAATCCTATTACCCACATTAGACACTGCAGATGGAGTATTGGCTTCAAAACGCTTCACTATCTCAAAAGTATACGCATCATAGACCTCTACTTCGTTTGCTGTTTGTGAGACTATGTACACAAATTTACCATCGTTTGTAAATTCTGGATGCCATGAACTTTCTCCTTTAACTGGAATTATTGTTTTAACTATTTCATCTATTCGAGCATCAATTACATAAATCTCGTCGTTATAGTCTCCAAATGCAGTTTCTGCCCACACATATGGATAGCTTGGGTCTTCATTAAATGCACGTATAAATAAGCCAGGTCCTGATGTTTTTATATATTTAATTGGCTCCCATGTAGATATATCTATTACTGTAATCAGCCCCTCACCAAGTGCTGGAACATATATCTTACCTCCCCACGTTGCTCCTGGCCCTGTGTGCGGTGTATCTCCAGTCTTTACTTCAGCGATTTCTTCCCATGTTTCTGTATTCATAACCCACACAGTATCTGATCCCATTGATGCAACAATGTAAAACTTACCGTCTGGTGTTAAAAATGCGTCATGCAAAGGCGTCTGGTTCTCTCCAATATTCCAGTTCTTTTCTATTACAGGGAAACCTCTTTTAGACGTATCTATAACCCAGACACTGTTTAAATCTTTAAGTGCGACAATTATTTTATCTCCATACTCAACCATTGCACCTGCTCTAGATTCAACCTTTTCTCCATCTAGCTTCCCAACTAAATCAATCGTCTTTAGAATATCCATAGTAACAGGATCAACAATAACAACATTACCCGGCTCATAATTACCAATGGCTAAGTATCTGCCATTATCGGTTAGTGCAGTTCCTCTTGAATTTATTCCAACACTAATTGATTTCACTGCTTCAAGTGTCTCTAGATTTATTTTTGTGAGCCATCCATCACGAGCAATAATATACATGTACTTACCGTCTGGTGAAAATACTGAGGTATGTGGCTGAAAACCTATATCATGAATCCTTCCTACTTCTTTGTGAGTGCTACCGTCTATGAAGAGCAACTTCTCTGCATCCTTTTCAACAATCGCCATAAGGTTCTCTGTATCCCATGAACCGACTTTAGCTTCGAGTGTGGTATATGGATTAAGTGCACTACCTTCTTTTGAATTACTTTCTATATTTTCTATGTCGCCACCGTCACTCAATTTGCCTATCTTGTACCGCATCATCTTGTCACTAATCCCACTACCGTGGTTTTTATGATAATTAATTGATACATCTGTACCACAATTAAATGCTGCCGGATGAAGTTTAGCTTCTTTTGTTGCATCAAACACAAACTCATCTATTACAAACCAACAACTGCTGTTTTCATTATGAGAAACAACTTCTTCCATTGAATATCCAATATAACCAAGGAAGTATTTCATCATTCGATCACTAATGCCCTCTGGCGTTACCTCACGATACTTTTCAGTTACATCCTCTCCACAAGAGTAAATTTCAGGATATCTCTCAGCTGCAGTTGTTGCGTCAAAAACCGCATCGTCAATCACTACATAACAATCTTTAATATTGTTATGTTTAGCAACATCTTCTAGTGTAAATGACACAAAGCTTTCATTTGTGTCGCGTACATTACCATCGTCTCTACTCCCAACTATGGATATACTTAAAACAGACGCTACAATAAATAAAGAAGTAACGAGAGCAACTGTGACAACAATAGATCTATTTTTATCTAGATGATTTTTTGCTTTATTTTTCTGATTGAATAAATAACGTACTCCAAATACTCCAACAGCCAATACAAGTGCGTACATTATTATAAACGTCAAAAAACTAACTTCGGATCTGTATACCGAATGATGTAAATTAAGAAACACCCACGATACGATAGATATTACCCCGCCAGTCAAAACATCTATACTGCACGGTGTCTTCCCATTATCCTCTTCGCCATTTATGTTTCTTTCAAGTCTTGGTATGTGGCGAAAACTAGCAACAGATAGATTTATAACTAGAACACCAACTATAATCATAGTTGCATAAAATATATCAAGCTGAACCATTGAGTCATATGCAAGATAGAATAGTCCTACGCCACCAATAGCATACAACAATATACCAAGCCAAATTGTGGCTTGCACCACTTTTAACATGGAGAGTTCACTTTTAGAGACTCTTCCATCTTTAGATGCTGTATAAAATAGTATATTGCCAAGCAAAGCTGCTCCTGTACCAAATGACAGTCCAAGTGTAAAAATGAGTAAATACACAAAATGTAAATCTATATTTATTAAGAATTCCATATTTTTAGTTAATCTTTGATTTAATAATTGTGAATAATTTTAATAAACTAGAGTATACCAAATTATTAATGTATCTACTCTATAAATTATTCACATACTAATGGCTCATCTATTTTTCTTAATATCACAAAAGAAGAATAAAATAACAGACCTACGCCAAGAAATCCAAATTCTTCACCTCCAAAAGGTAAATATATAAGTAATCCACTTGCACCAAATATAGCAAGTAAAGATGTAAGGATAAACGTACCACAAGAGGCACAACCTATACCAAACACTCCACTAATTATTCCTCCTAAGCTTAAAGTTGCACCAGATCCTATATTTTTTACCTGCTTACTACGTATATAATATACTAGAAGTGAAATATTTATACCGAACAATATAGCTATTATAATTGTGTAACCTGCAGAGATTATAGAGAAATTTGTTTGTATAGACACCACAAAACTAAACAAAAAATATATCTTATCCAACAAAGCCACGTTAGAATTAAGTATTATTTCTTTGATTAAACTAAAGTTTGATAACCAAACAGATAGTATAAATACTATTACAGTAATAATTATTGCAGTTATTGTATAGTGAATTTTAGAAAAAACTCTCTTTAAGATACTATACATGACTGCTTATTTTTCTTTTAATGCTATTTCAATAAGTTGTTTTACTGTTGAATATGGTTGAGATCCTGAAAGAGGGAATGTTTTCCCATTTTTTGCAATAATAACACTCCATGGTGTTCCTCTGGCACCAGTTTCAACTGCATTATCAATATCATCTTGTATGTGATTATCATACTTCCCACTATTCATACATGAATCAAACTCTTGTTTATCAATACCAAGTTCTTTTACTATTTGAGGTATAACTACATCAATATCAGTATTATTATTAGATGGAGATAGTTCAAAGAATCTATCCGCAAACTTCCAAAACGCACTATTGCCACCGATCTCTGCAACACATTCTGAAGCAACAGATTCAACACGTGCCTTTACAGGATGAAGCTGATCAATAGGAAATTGTCTATATACCCATGCAACCTTACCACTAGCACCATACTCTTCCATAATATCATTCATTGTTTTGTGAAATCTTTTACAGAAAGGACATTCAAAATCAGAATACTCTACTATAACTACATCAGCATCTGGGCTACCTAGTATATGATCTTCACTTGTTACAGGACGAACATTATCAGTTAGCTTAACTTCTTCTGGTGTCTTGTTTTGATTGCTGTACATAACTGAAACTGCAATGAGTACGCCAGCTATAACTATTGCCACAGGTACTAGATAATTATTTTTTTCTTTAGTAATTAACTCTTCTGTATTTTCTATTTTATTTTTTGTATCTAATGTCTGGTTTTCCATAATTCTATATCTTATTTATATTTATTATATTTAATCTCTTGTATTATAGCACCTCTAAATTAACTCGCTTTAAGGATAACGCATTGATTACAACTATCACTGTCGATAGACTCATCAATAGAGCACCGACTTCTGGACGTAAAAAGAATCCAAATACCATAAATACTCCAGCCGCAGCAGGAATGGCAACAATGTTATATCCTAATGCCCACACAAGATTCTGAATCATTTTAGCATATACAGCTTTTGCAAGCATGAGTAATTTAACTATATCTTTTGGATCACTTCTCATTAGCACTACATCACCTGCTTCTACTGCGACATCAGTACCTGCTCCAATTGCAATACCTACATCTGCTTGAGTAAGAGCTGGTGCATCATTTACACCATCACCGACCATAAGCACAACATTACCTTTTTCTTGTAATTTTTTTATGTGTGTGTACTTATCTTCAGGAAGGACATTTGCAAAATAAGTATCAATATTAAGTCTATTTGCAACACCTCTTGCAACATCTTCATTATCACCAGTAAGCATAGCAACTTTTACACCAAGTTTATGTAATTTCTTTACTGCATCGTATGATTCTTTTTTAATCTCATCTGAAAGAGCAATAACCCCAACTATTTTTTTATCACTTGTGATAAATATCGAGGTCTTACCTTCTTCTGAAAAATCTGAGTAAACTTTCTCAGCTAGATCATTAGATATATTAGTGTCTTTTATTAATGCATAATTTCCAACACTATGATGTACACCATCAACAATACCTTCAATTCCTTTCCCTGCAATATTTTTAAACTGCTTTGGTTCTTTTAGTTTGATTCCTTTATCTTTTGCATAACGTACAATAGACTGTCCAATTATATGTGAAGAATGTTGCTCTAAAGAAGCAACTATACTCAATACCTGATCGTCTGTGTGATCATTGAAAGATGTGATGTTTGTAACTCCAAATTTTCCTTTAGTTAGAGTTCCTGTTTTATCAAATACAACATAATCAGTCTTCTTTATAATTTCAATCTTTGAAAGATCTTTTATAAATACACCGTTTTTCACAGCCAGTGAAGTTGTTATCGTTGTAACAGTTGGTATAGCTAGCCCAAGAGCATGTGGACAAGCGACAACAAGCACAGTTATAGCAAGTGTTATTGAAAAAACAAATGTCTCTCCTATAAATACTGACCAAATAAGTATAGTGAGTAACGCGGTGATTCCAGCAATAAAAGTAAGTGCTCCTGCGGCTTTATCTGCTATACGTTGTGATCTTGGTTTTGTTTTTTGTGCATCTGTAATTAGTTTCTGTATCTGTCCAATAGTAGACTCTTCACCAACACGAGATAAAATTATGGTTAATGATCCATCTAAACATATAGAGCCTGCTATAACGATGTCGGCTTTGTTTTTATTTACAGGTTTTGCTTCCCCACTTATAAGAGATTCATCTATATTCGCAGAACCTTCTTTGATAACACCATCTGCTGGTATTTTCTCTCCTGGTTTTACTAATACAATATCACCTTCTTTTAGACTACTAACATCCACATCATTTTCTGTTCCATCAACCAATAAATGTGCTTTACTAGGTAAAAGTTTTGCAACTTCTTGAAGTGCATTACCTGCAGATGAGCTTGAGCGTGCCTCAAGATAATGACCAAAAAGAAGCACCCAAATAAGGGTAGAGATCTCAATATAAAACTCTGCATTAAGTATTGGTATGAATGTAGATGCGACTGAGAAAAGATATCCGGAACCAACAGCAAGTGATACCAAAGTCATCATTCCATATTTTCGAGCTTTTATCTCGTGTGAAGCATGCTCAAAAAACACAAAAGCAAATCCAAATATAATAGTTGCGATACCAAGCTGAATCCATTTACCAAGAGAAAGTGTGTCCATTCCTATGAATCCAGCCATTGTCTCGTTTGTAAATATTAAAGGAATTAGAAGAAATGTTACAATCCAAAACCGTCGCAGAAATTCCTGCGCTGACCCATGATCCATCCCAGGACTACTAGAATGCCCCACCCCACACGTATCGTGCTGTTTATCACCACAGTGTTCCATTTTCATATTTTTTATGTGTTATTTTGCTTCTGTTACCTAACTAACTATTGTCTTTTTTTAATTCTTCAAACTTCTCTATAAATTGTTCTTTTGTTGCTCCACCAAATGCAAAAAACTCGTCATTAATTAAAATACCTGGACTTGATAAGATTCCATATTTTTTTACCATCTCTTGCCCTTCTGGTGTAACCATATCAACTTCTTCGAGTGTAATATCAGGATATTCTGTCTTTAATTCTTTAAGTGTTACTTTCACCGCTTTACAGTGAGCACAACCATCAGGACGTATAAGTGTAACTTTTAACATAATTTTTATTATTAATTATTAATTATTTTTTTCTAATCAGTTTAGCTAAAATAATAGCAACCGAGATGATTAGGACTGCAATAAATGGACCTACCCATCCAGCCTCATTTCCAGTAATTTCTTCTCCATGTCCAATACTAGCAAATGTAACATACGAGGAAAGTAAAAAATACATTACTACAATTATAAGTCTTATACTATTTGAAATTAACATCATAAATTATTTTTATTTAGTTTCTTTTACATTAGTAGATGACTTTCTAGAACGGATTGCATCCCAAATGATAATTAACCCAATAATTCCAGCGAACACTAACCACGGAGTATATCCACCAGCTCCAGGAGGAATACTCAGAGATACCTCAATTGCAGATGATTCTGCGATTCTTGGAAAAGCAGTCTCTAATCCTCTATTCCATGCTTGATGAATAATAGAGTCCTCAAACCATGCCATTCCAAATACTCCATAGTTGAATATAAATGCACCTAAACCAACCATTACCCAAGCAACCCATCGTTTTACTTTTTCTTGATATTCACTTACTTTAGTCATTGCATTAATACCTAGAACAGCAAGTACCACTAGGAATAGAAGTGGAACAACTCTACCAAGACCATGTAATGCACCTAAAGATGCGCCAATAGAAGGTTCTCCAATGGTTGCAACATAACCAAACAAAATATAAAACGCTGGATTTGGACATCCAACACCCGCGTTACCTAAAAAGAAACCTAGGAAAAAGCTACGAATGTAATCATTTTTCCCTTGCAAGGATTTCGGCATGATAGTTTGTTTGAACGGAAGCTTAAACTTAATAAGACCAAGTTCAGAAATACCAAACAATAATGCCGCAATACCACCAATTAACAGCATTGCACTAACAATTTTATATAACGCAACAAATCCACCAAGCCACCCTAGTACGATACCGTAGATAGTGAATGTAACAATGAGTCCAAAACCAAATGCAAGCGCCATTATAAAACCCTTACCAGCCTGTCTTGATAAAGCTAATGGCACAATTATAAACACAAGTGGAAATGTGCACGGTAAAACTATCATCGATAGTCCTGCAAGAAATGCTAGCGAATACCCAGGTATGAACTCTGACGAAGTCATAAAACTAAATATTCCAATGAGTATAACTGACAATAGAAAAAATGCCGAAAATACAAGCCAAATTTTTAATATATTTCCTTTCATAAAATAATTTGTGAAAAACCTAACAAATCTTATTTAATAACATTAGCTACAAAAACAACTCTTACCTCAGGTGTCTCTGTTGAGTTTGTCTTTAAAAGAACTTCTCTCTTTATCTTTCCAACACCATTAGGGCCATGAGCAAGAGGATCAAATGTAGTTGTAAGAATCTTTTTTTTTCCAGCAGGTACAACAACCGTCTTTCCAGAACTCTCGTGCATACCAAACTCTAAACCATCTATCTCTCCTTCGGTGCACATACAGCTTGTTACACCAGACAAAATAACAACGTCTTCTGTTCCATTGTTTTCAAGTATGTATGTTGTACTAACTTTTCCATCAAATATATTTATGTCACCAAAATCATGAGATGATTCAATAATAGTAATTGCAGATGCTACTTCTACAAGACCTGAAATCTTGTCATCTGAAACATTAAAAGAAAAAAGTACTAATAAAACTAATAATATAGCTACACCTGTTATATATTTACTCATATGTCTTTAAAATTATTTTAAAAATTAATTAACTACTCTCCTTCTCTTATATCAACACTTATAACAACTTCTGCTTCTGTATTATTTCTATCATTTGTTTGAATAAATACAGTACGCTTAAATCTACCAACAGGTTCTTCGTGGAAATTTGGGTCAAAGACTACTGTTAATATAGCTTTACTATCAACCTCTATTTCTGTTTTTGATATTGTTGCAGTAGTACAACTACAACTTGTCATAATATCACCTATCTTTAATGTTTCTGTTCCTATATTTTCAACTTCAAATGTTTCCTCGACAGTACCGCCATATTGAGAGATAACTCCAAAATCATGAGAATCTTTACTCAATGAAATACGAGGTCCGTATGTAGAAGTATCTGATTTTGTTTCTTTAGTAATGACACGTTCCACATATTCACCAGATTCAGTGAATGGATAATTATCTTCTTCGTAGTGGATAATCCCACCTGAAACACTTTTAATATTTGTATATCCAAGAGAATTCATTATGTTATAAGCAGTTTGACTTCTACCACCACTACGACAATAAATGATTATCTCTCTGTCTTTTGAATCTTTACCTAGTCCAATCTCTGCAAGTGTTTTCTCTGATAATTCCTGAACTGGCAGAAGTACAGCACCCTTCAAATGAATTTCTTCATACTCTTCTAGTGTTCGTACATCTAGCAAAACAAAGTCTTCATTATTTTTTATTTTATCGGCTACAATACCAGGATAAATTTCGTAACTTTCTACTACTTCATCTTTGTAATGTCCTTCATTAGTTTTCGTATTGTTGTTCATATTTGTAAATATAAAATACCCAGCTAAAACAATGATGGCTATTAAAATTATAATATTATTTATGTTTAAATGTTGTGATGTCATTTTGTTTTTATTTCTTTTTTGATAATTTATACACTAATAATATTTCATCTATTGCACGTTTATGCTTTCCTTCTTTTATTTGATCAATCACATGTGTAGATAAGTGATTTTCAAGCATCATATCTTCAATCGATGAAAGAGCATTTCGTACTGCAGACGTCTGTGTTATGACATCAACACAATATTCCTCCGTATCAATCATGTTACGAAGTCCTCTCACTTGCCCTTCAATTATTTTCAATCTTCGTTGTAGTTTTTTCTTTATTTCTTTTCTCATATTGGTGTATAATACCCCCATAGGGTATAAAGAGTCAACCCTTTTAATTGTAGAAAGGTAAATTTATTATAAAAATAATAGGAAAACATTATGCAAAAATTAAATGCACGTGCTCTTGGATACGCTGGAGCATCTATATCGGTAGTATGTATGTTGTTTTTTGGAGTACTTGGCAACCTAGGCTTTTATACAGGCGCAATTGCTATGATGTCCGAGTGGCATGTATTTTTCTCGCTCTCAGTAGGAGGTATTATTGGTGGTATGATTGAAGCGGCAGTCTGGAGTTTTGCGATTCTCTGGGTTTTCGGTTGGCTATACAACAAATTCGTAACAAATGAATAAAATAATATGAAATATGGATATACAAAGAAAGTACCACTTCCATTTGAGGAAGCGGTTATAAAAGTAAAAGAAGAACTTGAAACCGAAGGTTTTGGTGTACTCACCGAGATAGATGTTAAAGCAACAATGAAGAAGAAACTTAATGTTGATTATGACAACTACATTATTCTTGGAGCATGCAACCCACAGTTTGCACACAAAGCTCTTCAAGAAGAAAAAGAAATAGGACTATTGCTACCGTGTAATATCATAGTATACGAGGACAATTCCGACGTTTATGTTTCTGCTATTTTGCCATCTTCCGCTATGAGTATTGTAGAAAGTACAAAATTAGCTGAGATATCAAAAGATGTAGAAAAAAGTCTCAAATCAGTAATTGATTCCATTTAAAGTACTCAATTGACTGAATAAATACCAATATAGAGATATAAAATAAACGGCCAGAGCACTCTGGCTGTTTATTTTTTATTACAAGTAGATATATTCCTTTTATTTACCACATATAGAAATATATCTAACTAAAATCAACCCTACTATAATTAATCTATAAAATACTATAAGGAAAATAAAACCCTGCCAAAAATATTCTTAAAAGAATATTTTCAGTAGGGTTTAGTTGTTCAACGTAAACGTCGTTATGATATCAAGACATCCTCGTGACCGACGACAGCACATTCACCAATGATATAGTCTTCCTTATCTTTATCAAAATATTTTTTGAGAGTCATCATGGCAAAATAAGAACTTGGTTTTATGCAACCTTCACCGTAGACCAAAAAGATGCAATGTAATCTACCGCAATCACCACAATTCCTTTCAATATTATCTTCCTGATCAGGAATATTGGATACGACGCCTTTGCCGTAATGCTTTATCTTCGGAACAAATTTTAAGTCAGTTGCAAGAACTTCAAAACCTGTATCACTTATAGACGCACATACTTTACGTCCAGACATCAAAGAAAGAGACTGTGCTAAAGTCATACTGACACTTGTTGCACCTGATGCGCCAACAAGAAGATTTCTCTCACCACCACAAGAATCGTTTGTATAGTAGTGCAAGATGAAATCTGACGCCTTGTCTATTTTAAGAGAAAAGAATCCATCTCTGGATTCCATTCTACATGGAATTCCATTCATCTTCTCGAAGCTTTTCAGGATTTCTGATAAAATAGAAACGTTGTTGCTGTTGCTTCGAACGATCATACATTCTCGGTTTGTGTAACTTCCGTTAAAAACAAGAGTTCCGTTAAATGATGGCATTGTTTTCTATCCTTTTTCTTTGTTTGATTACGATGTACAAAATAAAACTGTATGAAAATTAACATACAAAATAGAATATGTCAATATTAATGAAATATATCTACCCTATTAAAACTAATTTTTTATCTCTGGTCATTCTTTTTATTTCCGCTTCCCTACTCCTAGCTTCTGCGACGTCTCTAACTTTCTCTTTATAAACCAACACAACAGGACGACGTGCTTTTGTATATTTAGCACCACACTTTAACTCATTATGTTCATGGAGTCTTTTTTCTAAATCTAAAGTTGAGCCAGTGTATAGTGTGCCGTCACCGCACTTTAAAATGTAAACTGTGTATTTCATGAGTTAAATTGTAACAAAAAGAAAGACGACGCCAAGCACAGCTTGACGTCGTAATTTTCTAGCCTTTAGTCGACCATCTTCCATTCAATTTCCTCACCGAGGAAAAACGGTTGGATTTGCCCTTCTTCATACCAGCTATTACGAGCTGTTTTAACACAAACAGTGATAAGACTCTCCTCCACCCAAGGTTCACGTCGCAAGGTAACCTTTTCTTTTGAAGGTTCGAACCCATAAAATCTAGGGCCATTAAGCGACATAAATGCCTCAAAATGTTCAAGGGCTCCTGCTTTGTCAAAAACAGTTGCATAGAGCTCAAGAGCAGAATATATACCACCTGGGCAACACTCAACCTCTTTCTTTCCTTTGAGGTGAGGAGCTGAGTCTGTGCCACAGAAAATGTTTGGCCTTCCAGAAATAACAGCATCGATCAAAGCAGTCCTGTTATCCTTTCGCTTTACAACAGGAAGGCAAAATAGATGCGGTCGCAAACCACCCCTAAACAAATCGTCTCGTGTAATCAAGAGATGGTGCGCTGTAACGGTCGCAGCGAGTTTCCCACTCGTGTCGTTTATCACATAATCAACCGCTTCTTTGGTTGTAATATGTTCAAACACAATACGTAAGTCAGGAAACGAATCACGAAGAGGCTTAAGGACCTTCTCGATAAAGACAGCTCACGATCAAACGGATCAACTTCGACACCGTCATCAAATAC
The DNA here is from genome assembly GCA_964625905.1 of uncultured Candidatus Saccharibacteria bacterium. Taxonomy (GTDB): domain Bacteria; phylum Patescibacteriota; class Minisyncoccia; order Phycocordibacterales; family JABMNX01; genus JABMNX01. The sequence continues at coordinate 32,029 of CAZVBS010000002.1, forward strand.
AACTTCGCCATGCATCAACAACGGCATCTCAAATTTTTCCATAGCTTTCAAGACGTCACCGATTTTATTGATATCAGTAACGCCATGTTCTGAGTTTGTCGTCGCGTTTGCAGGGTAAAGCTTTGCTGCAACCCACCTTTCATTATGTAATCCCCAAAGGAGCTCACCACGGTTTGCGTCGTCCGTAAGGTATGTCGTCATAAGTGGCTTAAAGGTACTACCTTCTGGAAGAGCAGACATGATTTCTGCTTTATACATATCTGCTTGTGGCGGAGTCGTAATCGGCGGTGTAAGATTTGGCATGATTATTGCAGAAGCAAATTGTCGCGCAGTATGCCCTATTACCGCTTTGAGAATATTCCCGTCTCGTACATGAAGATGTGCATCAAGTGGCTTAATAATTGACACTTCGTCAGTTTCCGATTCACTCATTTTCCCGTCTCCTTATTTTCAGTGACTAATTAAACGTAATGATAATGATCTTATAATCTAAAGCGAGTGTATCAAGATTCTATTTTGATAGCAAACGTTATAGAAAAATAAAAAATCGGCATCTCGCATGAAACGAGATGCCGACATAATACAACTTTTTTATTAACCTTCGAGCATCTTAACAAGACGCCCGCCATCTTCAGGCCTCAAAAGCCTTTCCCAAAATTCTCCAGGGTTACCAGACCAATATGGCATGGAAGTGAGTTGTACAGCTTTTGCACCAGAGCCCAAGAAGTCAACAATGTCGTCTCCAGTAATTAAACCACCAACACCAATGACATCAACTTCGACGTCAAGATGTTGACGAAATTGCACAACTTGACCCCAAGCAATTGGTTTCAAAGCTGGTCCCGATAGGCCCGCCAAACCATTGTTTGGATAGATGTTCCCTGGGCCAGAATATGCGTTGGCAAATGTATTGCACGTAACAACCACATTGATAACGCCTTTATGCTCATTCACAAGAGTTGCAACTTCTTTGAGTAATCCAGGGTCCGAATATGGTGAGAACTTCACCCATACTGGTAGCGAGTTTGCAATTCGAGCCAACTCACAAAATAGATCGTCCAAAGACTCAATGTCAAATGACATAATCTTCCCATGTTCAGTGTTTGGACAACCAAAATTCAATTCAAAAGCTGAGATAATACGTTGAAGATTTTTAAAGACGGACACCCCTTGCAGATAATCTTCAACATTGAATCCAGCGATAGAAATTATAAGAGGGTTATATGCATTCTCTGATGGAAGTTGTTTTTCGACTTCAAAACCTTTGTTTGGCATCCCGTAAGAGTTTAAACCGAACCCAGCCTTTAAGAACTCCTCCTCTGTTTTAGGGTAAAAAAGTTCTCCTTCGTTACCATCGCGCCCAAGTGGAGTAAACGACCCCAGAACAACTGGTGCCACAAAAAGCCATTTAGCTTGCTCAAAAGATTTACAAGCCCCTGCTCCGACCATAACTGGAGAGTGAGGGAAACTAACCCCACCAGCGTTGTTATAGCTAAAGTCATGAGATTTTCCTCTTCTTTCTATATCAAAGGACAAATTAGTTTTTAAGCATATCTAGTCAAGAACTATACATTTACTAAAATTATATAGCAACTAATCCTACTAATATGTCAAAAATTAAACGGCTGGGGTACCCCAGCCGTTTAATTTTTTGTATTTTAATCTCTCCTTGGTTACTCTTGGAAATGGAGTGTCCGTGAAGTGAATCTGAGATTCAACTCTTTTATAAAAGTCCTTCAAGTGAACTAGTATATGTATTTATGAATGACGGAATTGCAAAAATAAGTCCTATAACAGGAAGTGCGACTGCAACAACTGTAACCCAAATAATGACAAGAAAATATTTGCGTATTTTTTCTACTGAAGTAAAAATCGCATTTAGTTTTTCGTCCTGTTCTTCTAATTTATTTTGTATGTCTTGTTCCATATCAAGTATTTTATCATACTTTACTGACTGTCCGTGACGACGCAAGTTTGCGGTCTCCGGACATGATATTTTGCGAAATATCAGACACTGTGGCCGATTTTTCGTTGAAATCTATTTTTCTGACCAGATAGCCATCTCATTACCACCTGGATCGGTAAAATGAAAACGCCTACCGCCAGGAAACAAAAAAATATCTTTAGAAATAGTCCCACCGCCTCCTATGACATCTCTTTTTGCTGACTCTAGTTTTGTGTTGTAAATGACTATCAACGTTCCTCTTTGAGTAACTTCCTTAACTTTTCCAAAACATCCTTCGACGCCACTATTTGCAAAAGCAGTGTAATCCTTACCGTAGTCGGTAAATGTCCACCCAAAGACCGTAGAGTAAAATTGTTTTTTCTTTTCTAGGTCTATAGCGTATAGTTCTATGTATTGGATATGATTATCTTTCATAACTTTATTTTAACAAGTTATTATTACTATACAATGTTGGGAATAAAATTTTAATAAAATATCATAATAAACTTATGACTTTAAGTTAAAATCAACACATTTAGATGTTTATTAATGAAAAAATAAGTATACTTATTTACAATAATATAAATTACTAGATATATAGTGACTTAACTTAAATATATGGATACAAAATTTGAATGGACACAAAAAATGTCCGTGACTGATAACACAATAGATGAGCAGCATAAACAATTATTAAATCAGCTTAATGTACTACTCGAAGCAACTATTGAAAGAAAAAATAAGGAAACCATAGATGAGACCGTTGTTTTTTTGAGTAAATATATAGAAGATCATTTAAAGTATGAAGAAGAATATCTAGCTAAACACAAATACCCTAATTTAGAGGAGCATAAAGAAGCCCACCATTATTTCGAAAAAAAATATGAGGAATTTAAAAAGAAAATAAAAGAAACTGGACCTAGTGATAGTATGCTACTAGAAGTTGAATCATTTCTAGGTAAATGGTGGATTGAACACATTGAACATGAAGATAAAAAATACGCAGATTTCATCGAAAACAATGAATTTCCTAATAGTATGTAGTTCTACATACTACAATCATCCTTTTAAATAAACAGCCAGAGTACTCTGGCTGTTTATTTGTGTATTTGATTCCCGCTTATAACTGACCGGCACGAGCTAAGACCGTAGTCCACCAAGCCCAGTAGAACTATTTTCAATGATTTTATTCTAGCATTTCGACACTTTTCGTGCGAAAAAGCCAATCTATATTTAAATCATTGAAAATATACCCAAAATTAAACAGCTGGAGTACCCCAGCTGTTTAATTTATTACCTCAACCTCCCATCCATCTTCTTGGTTGCCCCAGGGAAAAAGACAATCCGTGAAGTGAATTTCAGCTGCCGGACTAGGACTCGAACCTAGATATCCACGACCAAAACGTGACGTCCTACCATTAGACGATCCGGCAATTATTCTATTGTTCTTCGCTTCGTTAACGTATTACTATTAGACCTGCCCGCCATCGGTTGCGACCTCAGTCGCTGGCTGGCAGGCGATCCGATAATGTATTATATTATAACAAAAAATACCTCACTATATTGCATTAATTAATTCTTAATATCAAGCAAGAAGGCATTCGAAGTAAATTCTTCGAATGCCTACGCATTTAATGCACAGCTTGGGACCTATGAAAATGTAATGGTTTGTCCCTAGCGTAGTCAATCACCTTTAGTAATTTACCACAAACAAAGTAGAGATCTTTTATAATTTGTTGGATTTTTACAAGATTCACTTCTTTCTCTGACGATATTTTTATAAACCCTACCAAATGACTCCTTACTTGTTTATATATCAAAACCTTATATTTATCAAATCTTTCGTCTGCTCCAGAGTTGCCCTCAAGAAACATAACGATTTGATCTGTAAAGATTGCATATCCTCTTATTTTCAGTAAAAAGGAATCTTTACTAGCTTCTATAGCAGTAAGATAATACTTATGTTGTCTTTCTTTTATAGTATTAATAAGAGAATTATCAAGCGCTCTATCACCACGTTTTACAGACCTGATTGATTCTATTATCTCCATGTCAGTAGGATTAATATTTGTCATCTCTACCTCCATCACTTAAAATAAATATCTAAAAACATCATATCTGATTATCTATCAGCGCGCAAGAAAATCATTTTTATTCCTTAGAAAGTTTTACCAGAGCAAGTTCAATTGGAAGCTGTGGAATATATGAGCGTGCAATTCCATCATACGCTCCTAGAAGTTCATATAACACGTTTGAATTAATATTAGAATCTTTGTTCTCACTTAATTCTTTAAGGAAATCAAAATCTTCTTTTGCAAACTGCTCTTTAAAACCTCCTTCCATTTCTTTTGCGTATTTAAGGAGCAAGACCACACGTATTTTATGAAGCACTAACTTCATAAACGTCTTCATATCAAGATTCTGTGCCACAACGTCTCCAACTATTTCAAGGGATGTTTCAAGCTTCTTCTCTGCAATAGCTTTAATAAAGTTATTTACAAGCTGGCCTTTTGGCGCTCCTGTAACCAGTTCAACTTCTTCAATACTTACCTTCTTGTCTTTTGAAGAAGAGAGTATCTTTTGTAAAACTCCAAGCGCATCACGAAATGAACCTTCTGCAAGCATTGCTATCAAATCTGCTGAAGCTGTCTCTAGAGAGAATTTTTCTTTCTTTGCAATATCCGTTATCATATCCCCCAAAATCTGTCTGCTTGGTTTTTTAAATGTAAAACTCTGACACCTAGATACTATGGTGTCTGGCAACTTCTCTTGTTCGGTAGTAGCGAGCATAAACACTACATGTTTTGGTGGCTCTTCAAGTGTCTTTAGAAGTGCATTAAATGCTTCTTTAGTAAGCATGTGAACTTCATCGATTATGTAAACTTTATATGGAGACTCAAACGGAAGCGTGTGTACTGATTCACGAAGTGCTCGTATGTCATCTATACCACGGTTAGAAGCTGCGTCTATTTCATACATATCATTCTGTGATGCGCCAATCGCTCGCGCTAAGATGCGCGCAATACTTGTCTTTCCTGTACCACGAGAACCAGAGAAAAGATATGCATGAGATATATTTCCTTGCTCTATCGCACCCTCAAGAACAGAGACGATATGTTCTTGACCGAGCACATCCTTAAATCCTTCTGGGCGATATTTCCTATAGAGTGCCGTGTGTCTATTAGGATTAGTGTTAGAATCTGCTGACATAAAAAGATTATACCACCCTAAGCTAATAATTTGAAAACAAAAAAGCCGCCGAGCGTATCACGCACAACGACTTCTGTTGAGGTTATGCTGTTACAGCGAGACCTCCTTTAAACTCTAATGAAACAGACGAAGTCTTTTTCATCCATTCCTTCCAATAGCTTGAGATGTTTATAGAATCTATAAACAAAAAAGCGTCCAAAAACAACTCAAGTAATTGACCAGATACTGTTCTGATCTTGATTAATGGTAATATTCCATCCCTTTCAGTTACTCCAATTACCTCAACTGGCATCCCAACGTCTTGCTTGTTTGTAAACGTTAGGTCTGCAAAAAAATTTTTAACTAATACATCACTTCCCTCAGTCATTCTTTGCTTCTTCCTTTAGTTTTTTTAGTGGACAATTCCAAAAATATTTTAACAGGTAGACTGACATAAGTCAAACTTTTAGATATTTAGAAACTGCACTCTCAACCTCTAATCCGTCTTTTGAATCCATAAGTTTTATACGAAGTTCCTTTGCTCCATCCCACCCGTTTACATACGCTTTATAATGCTTCTTCATTACATTAAAACTTTTAACATTTCCTAAGAGTTCTTCATATAATTTTGTGTGTTCAACCATAACCAGTAGACGCTCTTCTATAGAAACTTCTTTCTTATTTTTATCAAAAAGCCACGGATTACCAAAAATCGCTCTCCCGAGCATCACGCCTTCACACCCTGTTTCGTCTACTTTCTTCTGAGCATCCTCTAAATCAGTAACATCTCCGTTGCCTAATATAAATGTATTGCTCTTTAGCTCATCACGCAACTCAACTGCTCTCTTTATCTGACTCCAGTCGGCAGGAGTCTTAGACATCTCTTTTCGTGTTCGTGCGTGTACTGTTACCGCGACAGGTTTTGCTTCAAGAAGTATAGGAAGCCATTCTTCTAGAATATTTGTATTGTAACCAATACGTGTTTTTACGGAGACAGGTATGTACATGCCTCCATCTTTCACACCATCACTCACACCATCTTTTGCAGACTGTATTAATTCTTGCGCTAATTCTGGAGATTTTATAAGTGACGCTCCTGCTCCTTGTTTTTCAATACTTCTATCTGGACATCCCATGTTTATATCAAATCCATCAAATCCACACTCTACTGCGTACTTTGCGGCTTTTCTCATCATGTCTGGTTTTGAAGAAAAGAACTGTACAACTATCGGACGCTCTTCCTCGGAATACTCCATATCTCTTTTTATCTTTTTTTGTCCTTTTTCATCTGCTAGGAACAATCCATCAGCTGAAATAAATTCAGTCCACATAACGTCTGGCTTACCGTACTTTGCTATAACACGCCTAAAAGCTACATCAGTGACATCCGCCATTGGTGCTAATACAAAGAAAGGTTTATTTAATTTTCCCCAAAATCCTAATTCGTCCTCTTTCAGCATGTTGACAAATATACCACACCATGACATATATACTACTAGATTGAAATAGTTTGTATGAAATAGAGGCTTAGTATGTCCACTTTTAAGAATCTTGTTAAAGAAGTAGAAAGTCGAGGAAATGAGATAGACAGACTTATTGGTGTACTTTCAAAAAATGACCTAAACACATCATCAATAGAGTACACGAAACTCGTTATTTTACTTCTACTCAACGATGCACACAGATACCATGGTCAAATTTATGCTTTGGTAAAAAAATTGCCCAAAAAAGACGTTAATGAATGGGTTGAAGAATTTATTCCTTCTATGTTTTATAAAGTAAAACAATAACCAACCGTCAAAAGAATTATAAAAAAACGACCGCACTTCTAGCGGTCGTTATTTTTTATACTTTACTTCAACTTAAAATATACCTTATTTCCAAAACGTAAATCTATATATTCTATATCTTCCATATTCTTTTCTTTAAATGTCTCCGACTCAAGAATAACAGTAAGGTTGTCGAGTACTTCTGACGAACTTTGTTCTCTTGTGAAAAGGATTTTACTTTCACCTTCTAAGTAAAGCTCCATGTCTGAAATACCGACTGTATGTAGTTCAATAGGCTCAATCTTTAATTTTTTAACAGAATTAATAAGTGTGTTTATCTTATTGAACTCGTTATCCACTTTTAGATAATATTTTCCTATATAATCTGGACCTATTAAATCTCCATAAAAACGCATAAATACATTACCTGTAAAATTTGGAGCTTTTGAAAAAACAAATCCTTCTTTATTAATAAAATAACAATTATCTATCGCCCCACTGTTCTCACTAGTACACCACGTAGCATATGGCTTATGTTCTTCTATCTCCATAGATATTGTATGGAAATTAGTACGAACAATATCAACTGATTTAATTTGCTTAAATGTTATTAATATTAAATCTTTTATTTCTTCTTCAGGGAAAATGATGCTATTTGTACGTGAAAATAAAAAGAAATATCTTTCATCTATAAATACAGTTTCTGTAATTTTTTTAATTTTTGAATCAGAGATAACATTATTTCCATTTACAATAATGTTAGTTATTTGTAGATATGGTCTATGTGACAACCAAGATCCTAAACCTACAAGTAGTATAATCAAAGCAACACCTATACTAAGCTTAAAGAAAAATATCTTACGCTTACGTTTAGCAAGCCTTTCTGGTCGTGCTACTTTACGTCGCCTAAACAATCTCATATATTATTTTGATATTACATCTTTTCCTATATATTTTTGTAACACTTCAGGTATTTTAATAGAGCCATCTTCTTGTTGAAAATTCTCAACCAGTGATACTAATATCCTAGGTGTTGGTATAGCTGTGCAGTTAAGTGAGTGTGCATACTTCGCTTTTCCGTCTTTGTCTCTATATTTAATATTAAACCTACGTGTTTGAAAATCATGAAAATACGAAGCAGAACTTATCTCGCGATATTTTTCTTCAAGTGGTACCCACAGCTCAATATCATACTTCTTAACCTGACCTTGCCCTAAATCACCTCCACAATTTAAGACTGTGTGATATGGGATACCAAGAGACTCAATAAACTCTTCTGTATTCCTATTTATCCATTCATGTAATCGTACTGACTCCTCATGATTAGCTTCGCACAAAACAACTTGTTCAAGTTTAAAAAATTCATGAACACGAATAAGCCCTTTAGTATCCTTTCCGTGACTTCCAACCTCTCTTCTATAACACGGAGAAAATGACAAAAATTTTACAGGAAATATCTTTTCATCTAGAATTTCATCTGAATAATATCCCATAGTTGATATTTCTGATGTACCAGCAAGATAATCATCGTCCTGTGTTCTATATATATCATCAACTTCATTTGGCAAATGTCCAGTACCATATAAATTACTCTTACGAACTATTGAAGGAACTATCATTGGTGTAAACTCTTTTTTAAGAAAAAAGTCCATTGCGTAATTCCAAATAGCCCAAGATAATAATGCTCCATCATTTTTCAGAAAGTACCCACGAAACCCATGCACCTTTGTACCTCGCTCAAAATCAACCATATCGAGTTCTGTCATTATTTCTGTATGACTTTTTGGCTCAAATGAAAACTGGGTTTTTTCTCCCCATACTTTTATCTCTTTATTATCTTCATCACTTTCCCCTTCTGGAACAGATATATCTGGAACGTTTGGAACTTGAAGCATAAGATCATGCCACTGTACCATTACAGTTTTTAATTCTTCCTCTTCTTTTTGCAACTCTGTTTTAAGCTCCTTCATTTCTGATATAGCTTGTGTACGAGCTTCAGGATTATCTGACTTTGCTATTTCTTCATTTGCTTTATTTTGCTTCGCTCGTTTTTCTTCTACTGATTTAAGTATCTTTCGCCTCTTTTCATCCACCGATATTAGGAGATCTATATCAAAATCCATATGCTTTTTCCGAGCACCATCTTTAACAAGGTCTTTGTTTTCTCTAATAAAGTTAATATCTAACATAGTGACTATTTATATACATGATACGATACATATTACTATGGAGACACCTACGAAACAACTCAAACCATCAGAATTCCCATCTCTATTAAAAGAGATACCTGACTCACCAACAGATCTTTATATAAGAGGAGCGCTCCCACAACACGACACAAAATTGCTATGTGTTGTTGGTTCACGTAGACACTCTCCATATGGTAAAGATGTATGTGAGACTCTTATTAAAGGACTTAAGGGGTTTAATATTACGATTGTTTCTGGACTTGCTCTAGGTATGGACTCAATCGCGCACAGAACTGCTCTTGAGGTCGGACTAACCACAATAGCTGTCCCTGGTTCTGGATTAGATGACTCTGTCCTATATCCACGAACTAATAGGATTCTTGCTAAAGATATCTTGGATTCTGGTAGCGCTCTACTCTCAGAGTTTGAGCCTACCTTCCGTGCTACTCAATACAGCTTCCCTCAAAGAAACAGAATCATGGCTGGTATGTCTCATGCTACTCTTGTTATAGAAGCGGGAGAAAAATCAGGTACACTTATAACCGCACGTCTCGCTATGGAGTATAATCGTGACGTGCTTACGATACCGAGTTCTATATTTTCACGTCTGTCATATGGTCCACATATGCTTATTAAAAATGGAGCGACTCCAGTCACAGAAAGTAAAGATATTTTAGAGGTGTTTAATATGGAAGAAAAAGAGCCAGAAAACCTTCAGCTTAATATAATAGAAGACCTTGGAGATGATGAGAAAAAAGTGATACAACTGCTTCAACATCCAATGAAGAGAGATATTTTACTAGATGCTCTTGATTTACCTATTAAAGATATAAATATTCTGCTTTCTAGTATGGAATTAAAAGGTTTAATTATTGAAAAACTTGGAGAATTACGTATCGCTTAAAATATCTCCATTTGGAGACCGGGTCTCCAAATGGAGATCGTAAAATGGAAATAATGGAAAAAAAATTTGACATATAACACTACTTACTGTAAATATATAATCTTATGAAACTATTAATAGTAGAGTCACCTGCGAAAGCAAAAACAATTTCAAAATATCTTGATGATAAATACACAGTCCGCGCATCTGTTGGGCATGTTCGTGATTTACCAAAAAGTAACAAAAATGCTATCGATATAGAAGCGGGCTTCGTCCCTAATTATGAAATATCAAAAGGTAAAGAAGATATCATAAGTGAACTTAAGAAACTTGCTAAAAAATCTGATGAAGTTCTTCTAGCAACTGACCCCGATAGAGAAGGAGAAGCTATTGCGTGGCACTTAAAAGAAATACTCAAACTTAAAGACCCAAAAAGAGTTGTATTTAATGAGATTACAAAAGAAGCTGTACAAGAAGCTGTGGCAAACCCAAGATTAATAGATAACAACTTACGTAAAGCTCAAGAAGCTAGACGTATTTTAGACAGACTCGTTGGATATGATTTATCAGGGCTTATATGGAAAAAACTTCGATATGGACTCTCTGCTGGACGAGTACAGTCTCCTGCTCTTCGTATAATAATGGTACGTGAACGCGAAATACGCGCTTTTATTCCTGAAGACTTCTGGGTTTTAACTGCTGATGTTACAACATCAAAGAAAGTAGATTTTACTTTAACGTGTTCTGAAGAACCAGAGACTGAAGAAGAAGCAAAAAGAATATGTGGAATTGGAAAGAAAGAAAATTGGATTATAAAAGGAGTTAAAGAAACGAATGCTAAACGCTCGCCAAAACCACCTTTTATAACATCAACATTACAACAAGTTGCTAGTACTCGACTAGGTTTTGCACCGAGTCGCACAATGGGTATAGCACAAAAACTATACGAATCTGGACATATAACATACATGCGTACAGATAGTACGAACTTAAGCAATCAAGCTTTAACACAAATCGAAAAAGTTGTTAAAGATAAATACGGATCTAAATACAGCAACAAAAATGTATTCAAAGCAAAAAGCAAAGGCGCTCAAGAAGCACACGAAGCTATTCGACCTTCAAACTTCCTAAAAGAAAGTGCAGGAAACAATGAAGATCAAAAAAGTCTCTATACTCTGATATGGGAGAGAACTGTCGCATCACAAATGTCAGATGCAGAAATACTTCGTACTAAAATAACAGCTAATGTAACAAGCAAGGCTACAAGTGACACTATCCCAGATTTTGCAACAAATGGCTCACGTGTGTTATTTGAAGGTTGGTTAAAAGCAGATCCAAGAGCTCGTGGCGAAGACGTTGAACTTCCTGAAGTTACAAAAGATGAACCTGTAACACTTAAAGATATTCAGTCAGAAGGTAAACAAACACAACCTCCATTCAGATACACAGAAGCAGGTCTTATTAAAGAGCTTGAAAAGCGCGGGATAGGGCGACCTTCAACATATGCATCAATTATGAGGACTCTTCAAGACCGTGAATATGTAATAAAAGAAGGACGGACTCTTTTCCCTACTGATACTGGAGATGTAGTGAGTTCATTCCTTGAGAAAGACTTTGAAAATTATATTAGTGACTCATTTACAGCAGAGCTGGAAAACGAGCTTGATGAAATAGCACAAGGAAAACGGGAGTACGAAAAAACACTTAAAGATTTCTATACACCGTTTAGTAAAGATCCTCGTGTTTGACGGGGAGCCCCCGGGTGTTGCGGGATATCGGGAAAGCGATGGGGCGCGTCCACTCTCCGTGTATGGGAAAACGAAACACGCAGGCGAAGAGGGGGTCTTGGCCGCTTGCCCGGGTGCGGCGGTGGTGCGTTTGCCGTTGCTTTATGGAAATTCCTTCGGGCGTGGCTTGGGCGCCAGTGATTCCCTGTGCAAGGCCATAGCGCATGGGGCGCGCCCGCATTTATTCACGGACGAATGGCGCACC
>CAZVBS010000003.1:0-35454 GCA_964625905.1 uncultured Candidatus Saccharibacteria bacterium
GTAAGGTGATTAACACGGAACATATCTTTTGTTATTGTAAATTGTCTAAAATCTACTCTTTCTATCATTGAACTAAACCAATTTTTAAAGTCAGTATCTACTATAAGAAATACGTCCTGTGGTAAAGAATTTGTTTCTGGTAAAAGTTCTTCACAAGCTCTTCCAAATAGTTCAGTCCATTTCTTTTTTTCTTCAGAGAATATTTCTTGTATATCGGGGTCTTTATTTTGAGAGTCGATTTTTATACGAGTTAATACATCTTCAGGTACACTTTTTGTTTTCTTTACTATGTCTCGTACGATTGTGTTTTTTCCATATGGAAACGACAACATCTCTTCTAAGGTTGAATTACGAACAATAGCGATTTCTGTTATTTCTCCAGTAACATCTATTAACATAAAATCTTTTACATCAGTAAACATGTCTCTAATAACAGAAAATACAACTAACATGAATGACCTAAATACTAGCGATATCTTTTGATTAAATGTTTGATGTATAACAGTACTTATTTTAGTGTGAACTGTGTCAGTCACAGTACTATCAAGAAATGTCACACTTAACCTGTTTACATTTTTCCCAATGGGTGATTCTGTTGGATAACCATTTAAGATTGAATTAATAGCTATTTCCTCAATAACAACAACTGGCTTTTTATTTATTTTTTTGTTATTTAGACGAACCTTAATTAATAGATTATCCATAACACGATTTGTTACCTCAAATACATCTTCATTTTCTAATGATATGTTTGTTGTTTGTGTATTACTTAATAATGAAGAGAATACACAAACTATTTCTTTTATAGAAATAGTAGCACCGTCTTTACTATGTAATCCATTTTTTTGTATGTCACTTACTACTTGAGTTAGCACTTCATCTATTTGTTGTAGTAGTTGTTTTTCTTCGGAAATTTTTTGAAAAGGAAGCTGTATCCTTACGGTGTAAGATATGTGTGGAACTTTGTTGTTGAAAGACACCACTGCACCACCTATACTCGCACTTCCTAAATCAAAAATAATAACAGCACTGTTTGATTTTTTATGTCCTATAAATTGTTTTATGTTTTCAAGTAATTTCATTGTTAGTTATTATAACAAAACAATAAGTTATAAGTATTAATTGGTAGTCATTTTTTATATACTCAACTTACTCCAATACAGCTCTTATACGTCGTATTCCTGACGATATAGACTTCTCTTTTGTAATCTTGAAGTGACCGAGTTCTTTTGTGTTTTTCACGTGTGGGCCACCACAAAACTCCATACTAAAGTCGCCAATCTTATATATCTTTACAGTGTTACCATATTTTTCTCCAAATACGCCAATAGCGCCAAGTCTCTTTGCTTCTTCAAGTGGTAATTCTTCATTGGTTACGATAAGTCCAGCTTGTATTTGTTCGTTTACAATATCTTCTACTTTTTGTTTTTCTTCGTCTGTCATCTTTCTTTCAAATGAAAAGTCAAAACGCATACGCTCTGGTGTGATATTACTTCCCTTCTGTGCAATACCGTCACCAAGAACCTGCACAAGTGCCTGATTAAGAAGGTGTGTCGCTGTGTGATACTTAATACTCATTTCACCATGGTCAACAAGACCCCCTTTAAACTTTTGTTCTGCACCAGAACGAGATAGTTCTTGATGTTTTTTCATCTCATCTCTAAAACTTTTTTCATCCACTTTAATTCCTTTCTCTTGTGCAAGCTCTTGTGTTAATTCAAATGGAAATCCATATGTAGTAAAAAGCACGAATGCATCATGTCCTCCAATATCGCTACTGCTTAATTTTTCAAACTCTTTCATCCCTTTCTCTAAAGTCTTTCTAAATTGACCTTCCTCATTATTTATAACTTCAGTGATTTGAGTTGCTTGTTGTGCTAATTCTGGATGACTTTCCTTATAACTATCAGTCACGATAGTGGCCATACCTGCAAGAGCTCCATACTCAATGTTAAGTTTATCTGCAAATCTAACTGAACGGCGTATCAATCTTCGTAAAATATATCCAGCATCAGTGTTAGATGGTGTTACACCATCACCAATCATAAATACAGAACCGCGAATATGGTCCGCAATAACACGGAAAGACTCTTTGTTTTTATCTTCAGAATAAGACTCACTTGAAAACACCTCAATTTGGTCAATAATCTTAGCAAACACATCAATACTGAACACATCAGCGTCGTTGTTTGAAGCCGCTGTAATTCGCTCTAGTCCGCCACCAAAATCGACATTTTTCTGTGGGAGTTGTTCAAAGTTTCCGTCTTCTTTCTTTATGTATTCCATAAAGACATTGTTACCTATTTCCATAAACCTCCCACAGTCACAGTTGGGGTGACAGTATTCACCAAAATTTTTGTCGTGTTCTGTGCCGAAGTCATAAAATATCTCGGAGTCAGGACCACCTGGCTCTCCCGCTGGCATCTTGTCTGGAGTACCGGAGCGACTCCACCAGTTTTTCTTAGAATCATAGTAAAAAATACGCTCACCTTCTTTCATTCCTTTTTTATACCCATCTTCTTCAGAGCCGATTTCTACATCAGTAGCTTCTATCCCCTTTTCTTTAAAGAGTCGCTTCCATATCTTCACAGATTCATTATCTTTAGGGATGTTAAGACTTTTATCTCCTGAGAAAACTGTAACGTAAAGCTTTTCAGGATTAAGTCCTACTCCATTTTCCTTGTCAGTTAGAAATTCAAAAACCCAAGAAAGCTGTTCTTCTTTAAAATAATCTCCCAAAGACCAGTTACCAAGCATTTCAAAAAAAGTTGTATGACGATTGTCACCAACTTCTTCTATATCTTCCGCTCTAAAACATTTCTGTGAGTCTACAATACGTGTCCCTACTGGATGTTTTTCTCCAAGTAAATACGGAAGCAGTGGTTGCATACCAGAACCCACAAAGAGTGTTGTGGGGTCGTTCTCTGGGCGCAGTGAAGCAGAAGGAATTATTGTGTGTCCCTTACCTTCAAAAAACTTAAGATATTTTTGTCGTACTTCAGAAGTATTCATAGAATCTTACCTCCAGCAGATATCCAATAACCATAAAGATGATTCCTAAAATTGCAAGATATTTCTCAAAGCGTATCTCACTCAATACTATTCCGTCAATCTTGTGCTCTGTAACAATTTTAGCATGAACCTTTATTACCGTAACACCAAGAAGAACCTTGCCTATAACCCCAAACGTAATTCCCCAAAAAAGTAAATCTATCATACGTACTAGTATACCCGCGCATCAGCATTTATGCTATTATCTCGTGTAATGAAATTACACACAAAAAAACTCAAAAATGGACTTACAATTCAGATTATAGAAATGCCCGGAACCAATGTTGTCACATCTCTCATTTTAGTTGGTGCTGGCTCTAGATATGAAGATAAAAAAATAAGTGGCATTTCACATTTCTTAGAACACATGTTCTTTAAAGGTGGGGAAAGATATAAGACACCTAAAGAAGTAAGTAGTGCTATAGACAGTATAGGAGCAGAGTTCAATGCCTTTACTGGTAAAGAATATGTAGGTTATTATGTTAAGTCCAGTAAAGAGTTTATAGATATTGGTTTAGATGTTCTAAGTGATATGATGCTGAACGCTCGATTTCCAAAAGAAGAAATAGAAAAAGAGCGAGGAGTTATTTTAGAAGAGATGGCTATGTACCAAGACTTACCTATCTATCAAGTGTCTTGGGATTTTGAGAGAGTATTATATGGAGATCAACCACTTGGTAGAGATCAAATTGGAGAAAAAGAACTAATTAATACAGTGAGTCAAAAAGATTTTTTCGACTATAAACAATCTCTTTATGTACCAGAAAATACAGTAATAATCTTAGCCGGAGCTGTTAATGATAAAGATATTGATCATATAGAAAGATACTTCACTTTCAACGATTTAAAGAAAACTAGAGAAGCAGAACCCTTTAATTCAGATATAACAACAGAGAAATTTAGTATTAGAGAAAAAAATACAGAGCAGTATCATATATCTTTCGGAGTTTGTGGACTTAAAGAAAAAGATGATAGGTATGTAACGCAAAAGGTATTATCTACTATACTTGGTGGAAATATGTCATCACGGATGTTTCAAAATGTAAGAGAAGATAAAGGGCTTTGTTATTCTATCAAAACAACATCAGAAGGACTTACTGATGTTAGTAGTTTTGTGACTCGTGCCGGAGTTAAACTAGATGATGTACTAAAAGCTGTTAAAGCAATTGGGTATGAATATGATTTAGTTGCAGAAAATGGAATAACTGACGAAGAACTAGAGAATGCAAAATCTTTTATAAAAGGAAAACTAGATTTAGGAACAGAAGATACTGAAGAGGTTGCAATGTATTACGCTACAAACAAACTATTTCATAATTTAGAAGAGTCTTTCGAGGAATTAAAAGAAAGAGTCTCTAATGTAACAAAAGAAGAAGTAAATATTCTTGCAAAAGAATTATTACAACCAGAGAGATATCGTTTTGCTGGTATTGGTCCAAAAATAGATGAAGAAAAACTACTCAAGTTAATTTCTTAATTATTTAAGAGTTATTAAAATTGCGCCACCTGTCATAAGGAGTGCTCCAAGTATTACCTTTATACCAAACCCTTCTCCTAAGAATATTGCCGCAAGTAATACCACAAAAACAACACTTAATCTATCAATCGCTACTACTTGAGACGCAAAACCTAGCTTTAGTGCGTAGAAATAGAAAAGCCATGAAAGAGCTCCAGCAATACCTGCAAGGGCTATTAAAAGCCATTCTTTAGAGCCTAGACTTGTTATAGAAAAACCGTCAAACTTATTAAGAAAGAAACTCACTATAACTAAGAATCCAGCCATAATAAGAGCTCGGATTGTTGTTGCAAGAGTTGAATCCAAGTCTTCAAGACCTAGTTTTGCAAATATAGCAACAAGCGCTGCCATTATTGCTGATAAGAATGCATATATTAACCACATAGTAATTTGATATTACCTCCGACTAACCCTTGACCAAGGATGGGTTCTTAAATTTCGAGCGAGACGAAGTTAAAAATGATGAGACATATTTAAATATGTCGAAATATTTTTAATCAGTCGTAGCCGAAATTTAGGAATACATGGTCATTGGTTAGTTGGGGGTAGTGTCAGTATACACTTTCTCTAAGAAAGTCTTGTAATTATTAAATGCTTCTTGTAATTTAACAACTAAAAGATGATCTTTACCTAAGCGCTCTGTAATAACATCAACAATAGTACTGTAAAAAAGTATCCTGTCTTCAGATGCAAAATCTTTTTTGAATGCCTCTATATTATCAGAGTATGC
Source organism: uncultured Candidatus Saccharibacteria bacterium (assembly GCA_964625905.1). Lineage (GTDB taxonomy): Bacteria > Patescibacteriota > Minisyncoccia > Phycocordibacterales > JABMNX01 > JABMNX01. Next base: position 5,298 of record CAZVBS010000003.1, read on the forward strand.
ATCTAATGCTGAATTAAAATTATGAATCTTGTCCGCAGCTGATACAAGAAGTGAATCTTCTGTTCCAGCCTTAAGTCCTATTATGTATTCTTTTTTCCTATCTACCCAGTCTATTTTTTCTCCATTTTTTGTTTTTTGCTCACTAACTCCTTCTACAATTTCTCTTATACGAGATCCAAAGTCTTTTTCAAGTTCATCTGCTGTATATGGAGTATCTTCAAGTGTGTCGTGTAGAAGTCCTGCAATAAGAATATCCTCGTCTTGTGTGTATTCAGATAATATTACAAATACTGAAAAAAGATGTGTGATATAAGGTAATTTATTACCACCTTTTCTTACTTGATTTTGATGGAGTGATGAAGCTTTTTGAATAGCTTTTTCTATTTTAGGTGTGTATTTCATAGAGTAAGAAAACTATCTAGTTTCTTTAAAGATTATGTATGAGTATACTATAATTAATGCCAGATTCACATAATATTAATATACCGTTAGAGTGGAAACATCTTCTTTCTGATGAATTTGAAAAAATGTACTTTAAAAGTCTTACATCTAAAGTACGTAACGAATATCTTACGCAGACTGTTTTTCCTCCACCAAAACAAATATTTCGTGCGTTTGAACTATGCTCTATAAAAGATCTCAAAGTTGTAATTCTAGGACAAGACCCATATCACACACCTGGTGTTGCTGACGGGCTTGCATTTTCTACGCCTTCTCAAAACAAAATACCTCCCTCCCTTCAAAATATTTTTAAAGAAATAGAATTAGAGTACGGACAGGGTAGAAAAGGAATAGTTAACACCAACCCAGATCTTACGAAATGGGCTAAACAAGGAGTTCTTCTACTAAACACGTCTCTTTCTGTTAGAAGCGGAGAAGCAAACTCTCACGCTGACAATGGATGGCATATTTTTACTGACGCAGTAATATCAGCAATTTCAGAGCACAACAAACATATTGTGTTTATGTTGTGGGGAGCATTTGCTCAAAAGAAATCAGAGCTTATAGATGAAACCAAACACCTTATATTAAAGTCTGTACACCCTTCACCGCTTTCAGCTCATAGAGGTTTCTTTGGTAATAATCATTTCAAGAAAGTAAACATTTATTTAAAAGAAAATAATAGTAAAGAAATAGACTGGGTTTCTTAGTAAAAAATATTATAAATATAAATTAGCGATTAATCGCTAATTTATATACTATTCTCTGTGATGTACAGTCAATTGAACATAATAAAATTTATATTTATATAGCTCCTTCTTCTTTTAGTTTTTTGTATTTTGTATCTTTTCCTCCTCGATTATATTCTCCAATAAAACCATCGGAGCCAATTACTCTATGGCACGGGATTTCAGTGTTATAGTTTGCTTTCATAATACTTCCCACAGCCCGAGCAGCCCTAGGACTTCCAGCTTTCTCAGCCACTTCTTTATATGAAAGAGTTTTTCCTTTTGGAATATTTTTTACAACACTGAGTACTTTTTCTTTAAACATATTTTTTAAAATAAGGTTCCTGTGTCTATATGATCCACTTTTCCTGCCCCGTTGGAAGTAGCTTCTTTGGGGTCGTTAGTTCTAACAGAGTCTTTTGTTTTAAGTTTTGTTGATGGCTTATTGCGTTCTCCTGTTTTAGAAAGATGTATCGCTTGAAGTTTTTTCCCTGAGACTTCCCTATAAGGGCAGTATTCGCAACTTTCTCCTGCACGAGGAATTGCATCAGATTCTAGGCATTTTTTGATATTTACTAGAACAGCTTCAATCCAACCGTCTTTCCCAATGTATGGAAGTACTTTGATATCGAACTCTAGTTTACCGTTAAAAGCGTCAACATCGGTCTTTGCATTTACGTATACAAAGTATCCTGTATCTGAGACTTTGAATCCGTTTTGTCTAAAGAGCCATTGATATATTTCCATTTGTCTCTTGTATCCATCTTGCCAATCTGCGTCTAGATTTACTTCACCATCTTTACTTGTCGCTTTATAGTCAACGATAATAAGTTCGTCGTTCGATGTGACCCACACATCATCTATTGCTCCTGAGACAACAAGACCTGTTTCTTTATGTAGGTAATCTATACCTTCAAAGTTTTCACGCCACGTGTTCATGTCTTTATGCTCATATGGCACAGCGCCAATACCATACTCTGTCATTATTGGATGCGGAGTCTTATTTCTGCGGTGGATATCAAACTCTTTCTTTAAGAGTGTGTCGACAGCTATATTGAGGTTGAGTGGGTATCCTGGTGGTCGTTTAGTGCCAAGTTTATTATCAAGGTAGAAACACCTAGGACACGACATAAAAAGGTCTATCTTAGAACGAGAAAGGCGCCACTTTTTACCGCCGTAATTCCAATCTGCTCTTCTGTTTGGGTTATAGTAACCTGCCATGCAACATATTGTAACACAGGATTTTACAGAAAATAAAACAAGTAAATTAAACGGCTGGAGTACTCCAGCCGTTTAATTTTTATTGAATAATATAGATTAGTTATATACTTTCTTCTTGGTTTTTTTCTGGTTGGTCATCTTTTATAATTTTAAGACGACTTCTATTATTAAAATATGCATCGAGTTTAGTTTCAATAAACCACAGTACAGTAAATACAAGCAGTGTAAGGATTGTTGTAAATATAGCTATTGCATACAAACTGTATCCTACTGCAACACCTATTCCTGCTGACACCCATAGTCCTGCTGCAGTGGTTAATCCTTGTAGTGAATTTTCTTTAAAGATTATAATTCCTGCTCCTAAGAAACCAATACCTGTAATAATCCCTGCAACAACACGCATTGGATCAAAGGAAACGAGTCCAATATACTCAGAAGTTACTTGTATTGATACTATAGAGAATAAACAAGCTCCAAGTGCAACAAGTGCATACGTTCGTGTACCAGCTCTTTTATCAGCAACAACTGAACGTTCTGTGCCAAGAATCATTCCAAGTAAAACAGCAAGAAGGAGTTGTAAAAATATGACAAATGTTGAGTTTAAAAATATTGGTTCCATAATTACTCTACGATAAATGTAGTTAAGATTGGTTGGTTTCCGTTTTGTAAGAATGGGAAATCTGTTTCAAGACTAAATTCTTTATCTCCATTGTCTCTATATAATACAGCCCTGTATGTTATACCAACTTCAGTTGTTCGTAGTAACTCTACATTTCCATTATGTTCTCCTTTATCGAATCGTGCTGCACCAAGAGCATTTCCAATATGACTAGCGGTTCCTTCGTGTATTACAAGCCAACCGTCTTCTTCTAGAATAACTTTTTCTATTAGGACTGACATTCCTGCAGGTTGATTACGAACTATAATTGCGCCACTACGAAGTTGTGCTTCTACTGTTTCTAGTTCTTGTACAGGAGTAGCTATATCTTTTACAACAGTCTCACTAACTATCACTTCTCCTTGTTCTTTATCTGAAAGAGCATCTTGAGTTGCTGTCCACATCCATAGAAAAAAAGCTCCGATAACTATTCCAATTAAAAACACTCCTAGTAGCTTTATATTAAAATTTCGTGGTTCTGAATCCATAAATGTATATTTACTAATATGCTCCATTCTACACTCCAGTCCCTGGTTTACACAAGTCCCCTATTTCATCAAGAATCTCAGGGATCAACTCAGACTTAACTCCATTTGTCTCAAGAATACTATTGTTTTCTTTTATATCTCTACATAAAAGCACCTTATTTTCTATAAGTCTTTTCCTGTCCCCCTCTGGAATCCTAGTAAGACAGGTTATTGGGTGCAACCCAGTCTCTGCTATAAGTGAGTAAAGGTTTCCTTGATCCTTGTCTCCTCTAGGATATTCCCAGCTAATCATCTTCAGACCAACACATTTTCCGTATGAGATAGCGTTTTTAGTGAATTTTGTGTTTGTTATAAGGATACCCTCATCTACTTCTCCTGATTTAATAAGGTCATCAAAACGAGCGTATACATAGAGTGCAACTTTAAGATCTGACTTTATTCCTTGACGGTTATGAAACTTTATTTCTGCACCGTACGTCCGGTTTTCTTTTTTTGCAAACAAATCAACCTCATGTTCTGCACATTTACCTTTCAACATAATTCCCGTTGAGGACGTGTACCCTTTTGCTCGATAAATCTCAGCAATAAAATCCTCGAAAGGGAACCCGCTTGGACCAAGGTCAAACACAGCCTTTTTTAGAGAATATTTTGCTGCAGTTGGACCTTTGTCTTTATCGCGAAGAAGTTCAAAAGCGTTTCTATAAATTTTCTTGGTTGTCATGCCCTCGACCAATCCAGATGTCACGTTCTTTACAACATCTTTTATCATAGATGCAGATGCACCGGCGCGTTCAAGAGATTGCTCTAGCTTTGAAGTTTCAAACGGCTCCGTACTCCCATCTGCTTTTTTAATAAGAATTACTTTTGTCATTAGAGATAGTATACCCTATTTTCTTCTAGGTATAATTACTTAAGTTCTCAAGAACTTAAGTAATTATACCTCCGCCAATACACTCATTCCCATCATATATAACTAAAGATTGTCCACGAGCTAGTCCATGTTGAGGTTCTTTAAATATAACCTTCTCTCCTCCTATTTTACATGGATAAAGCTCCCCACGGTGTCTAATACGTGCTTGGTACTCTTTTTCACTATTTTTTCCATTTGCTGGTGCTTTTGTTATCCAGTTAGTTTGCTCTAGTAAGATTTCTTTTTTATTAAAATCCACATCATTTGGCTTATGGGAAACGGTGATGGTATTTTCTTTTATATCTTTACTTACAATATAGTACGGCTTTCTGTCTGTATTTTTCTCAGAGATTGTAAAACCATGACGTTGTCCAACGGTATAGATTTCTGCACCACTATGAGTACCAACAACATCTCCTTTAGTATTAAATACATTACCCTTTTTCAGGTCTATGTAATGACCAAGAAACTCTTCAAGGTCTACATGACCTAAAAAACAGATTCCTTGGCTATCTTTTTTATCTGCAGTTAATAAGTCATATTTCTTTGCTAATTTTCTAACTTTATCTTTTTTAAACCCGCCAACTGGAAACAGTACTGAATTAAGTTCTTTTTGTGTTAACGTCCATAAGAAATATGACTGGTCTTTATTCTTATCTTCTCCCTGAAGTAGTTTGAACTCGTTATTACTCACTTCTTTAACTTGCGCGTAATGACCTGTTGCGATATAGTCTGCACCCTCTTTCTTAGCAAACTCCATAAAGCTTCCAAACTTAACGTACTTATTACACATAACATCAGGGTTCGGTGTCCGCCCTTTTTTATACTCAGAGATCATATAGTCTGCCACTTCTTTCTTGTACTCCTTTTCAAGGTCTAGAGTTAGAAATGGTATGTCGAGACGTACGCAAACACGCATAGCATCTGTTCTTTCCTTTTCCCATTCACAATCTAAGAAGTCAGGTTGCCATACTTTAATAAAGACTCCAACGACGTTATATCCAACGTCTTTAAGAAGCGCAGCAGAAACAGATGAGTCTACCCCGCCACTAACTCCAATATACACTGTTTTTTCTTTATTTTTTTTCATATCTCCACACACCCATCAATTGAAGGACGTCGGACGAACTCCAATTTGGTTATTATTTGTAAGTACAGTTATATCACGAAAGCTAGTAAAGTCTTAGTAATTATGGTATAAACCTACCATCGTGACACGTTGGATGAAAAAGTGTTTTACAACAAAAGGAGTTCTTTGAGATGAGAAAAAGTAAAATTAGCGTAGACCTCGAAACTGATAAAGGGTAATTGATCAGCAGAAGAATGCTTTTGGGGGCTACAGCAGGCTGTCTTAGAGTTTTAAAGGAGCTCGGTCCATTAGCTGAATTCGTGACTGTTTTTAGGGTCACTTTCAGCCAAATAGCTGCAAGTGGATCTGCTGGACCAACTTTCACTATTTATTTTAAGTGTCCACTTGTAGAAGAAATCTCACTTGGCATCGATCATAGATTAATGGGCAATCCTCATGAAAACAACTGTTGCCCATCCGCAATAGAAATTTCTAATAAAATCATGAGTCGACTCCCGTATATGATTCGTGAGCGCTTAAAAGAATCTGAAAAAGGATTATCGAGAGTCAAAGATAAAATTGAGTCTTTTAAGTAATCAAAATCAAACAAGATATACGCCCACTGTAGGAGCAATAAGCTCCTCGGTGCGGTGTTTTTTCTTTTCTTCTTAAATCTATTATTTAAGAATCAATTTTATGGACGTCCGACGTTCATAAATAAATCTATCGATCCACTAATTAACTTGTTTGTCGTAATTTAGTGATCGGACCACTAAGTTGATTATTTAGTCGATGTATATGGCTTTTTTTCTTGAGTGCTCCGCGAAAGTTTTACTAAAGTGAGTTACTCCGCTTTTATCTGCTAAATAGTAGTAATAGTTGTTTTTAGTTGGAGTTACTGCGGCTAGGATTGAATCTAGCCCAGGATTTGCAATAGGTCCAGGTGGAAGTCCTGTATTTTTGTATGTGTTGTATGGAGAATCCATTTGTAAATCTTCAAGAGATAGTTGCGATGTACCCTTTCCGAGAAGATACGCAAATGATGCATCAACCTGAAGAGCCATATTAATATCTATTCGATTCCATAACACTCCAGATATTTCGCGTTTTGTTTCAAAATCATTCGCCTCTAATTCAATAATGGATGCCATGGTAATAATATCCTTTATAGAGACATTAGAATTCTTCATAAATACTTCTACGTCACCACCTATTTCTTGTAAGCGTATACTAAAATTAGTCTTCATTGTTTTGTACACCTCCTCCTCACTTACATTTGGTAAGAAATTATACGTGTCAGGAAACAAATATCCTTCGTCGTTTTTAGATAAAGATATGAACTTCGTCATATCGAATGTCTCTATTGTATTAGATAGATGTAGCGCCACCTCTTTGTTATTTAGTCCTTCTGGCACTAAGACTGTTATTGGTGTTAGATTAAATCTACCTTTAGTTATTCTGTAAGAAATTGTAAATACGTTTTCTTTTTTATTTAAAAGATATTCCCCTGCATGTGAACTTTTTTCACCGCCAAGTAAAATAATCCCAGCCCTAAAAAGAAATGGAGAACGTATAATGTTAAGTGATTTAAAATCCATAGCAATTTCTTTTAGAATAGAACCTTTTTCTACAATAACAATTTGCTTAATTGGAAAATCTAGAGGGGCACGAACAAAAAGATTATAAAAAGAAAAAACAAGAATAAAAGCTGAAATAGTTAATGTTACTTTAGTGCGAGATCCAAATAAGGAACCACTTTTGTGTATGTTTAGACCTTTTTGCTGTGATTCCTCTTGTTGATGTTCATCCATATCTATTTCTTTTCTGAGATAACTTTATTTAGTTGGTAGATTAAATGGAGCATCGCCCTTTGTAGATTGAATACGTCCAAGAGTAGGGGCCTGCACAACTGAACCAGGGAAATGAAACATAGTAGCTAATTCCTCTGTATTAAGCACAAAAGAAGGTGTCTTATAAGGTGCATGGAAATAAGAGCGATGTTTATATGCATCTATTATTTCTCTTTTGTTTCTTTCTTTTTTCCATCCAAAGATATCTTGCCACGGATAGTCATATCCTATAAACCATCTTGTTGGAGCAAATCCATTAAGGCTTCCAGAATTGAGTTGTTTGAATGAAGAAGTTAATCCAGCTATATTCGATGGATTAAACTTGCCTGATTTAGCAATATATATACCTCTTATTCCAACATCATATCCCGCCTTTGAAATACTTCTCTCTAGTGCTTTTATTTTATCTACTTCTCCGGGGGTAGGATTTGGAAAACCTTGGCGTTCCTTACCTTGCTCATCGGTATATTTCTGTGTAGCATCATCTCTTATATTTTTTATCTCTTCTTCAGCTTCTTCTTTCCAGCTTGTTGTCTTTGTAAATAAAGCGCCACCTTTATACTTTCTATCATCTTTTAATTTATCTTTATTTGTACGTATTAAAATCTGAAACCATAATTGTTCATCAGGACCAATATGTCCAAGAAACTCGAAGAATCCAGCCATTGGGTCTATCTTAAACTCTTCTTTAGGATCTTTATCAAGTCCATAGTCAACATATGTCTTAATAGGATATGCATCCTTTCCTGTTAGTTTAAAGTCACACCCCCATAACTCATACGCGTCAGGACTATATCGTAATTTTTTCGCATAATCGTCTACTTCAATTATTTCAACTGTGGGATATTGTCCATAAATTTGAGCTTCAACAACGTCCTTAAGAAATTTAGAAGTATATATATAAAAATGTATCTCTCCACCAATAGAAACCATTTCAAGAGAATACCAAGACCTTACCTTGCCTTGAAAATTTCTATTTATGAAGGTTGTTTCACCCATACCTATATGCATATTACTTAGAACAGTTTCCATTGCTTGTGGAGACCGTACTATCTCACGTGGTAAACGTATTTCAAGTAAAACGTACTCTTGTTTATTTATAAACTTAGCTCTTATATATTTAATCCACGATTTCCAGAATATAATAAATAAAATTGGTGGAAATAGAATTGGAGCGGATAATAAAATTATTTCAAAAGATGGACCAATCTTAAGTCCTAAGATATATGAAGCAAACCATAATAACCCAAGAAATATAATCACCAAAAACCAAGCTGAAGAAATATTAAAACCATCAATTGTTTTGGAAATACTTTTTAATGGACTTAGAAACATTGTGTTAAATTATACAACCTGTTTACTCAAGAGCAAAGCGATTGATTTGTAAACAGCAGTGCTTTAGTGCTACCGATTTCTCTAGGAGTGAAACGACTAGTTAGAAATCGCAGTGCAAAGCCAGCACATTAATACAAAAAACCCCATCACGCTGGGGTATTTTTCGTATTAATGTAGTTTAATAATTAGAGTATTGAGTACTTACCTCCTTTGTCTTTCTTAAATACATTTGTATCTTGTAAGTTTACTAAGATAGTATTGTCTTTTACATATCTCTCTTTTCGTATTCTGTCTATTAAGTCCACTTTAGTTAAAGGACCTTCTGTTGAAAGTATGTCACGAAGAACATCTTTTACAACTCCACTTGAATATCCCCATTCAGAAAGCGCATATAAACCTCTTCCAACAAGAACAAATCGTTTATCTTTTATAAGTTCATTATGACATGTTGCCACATGAGCTTTTTTGTTAAATAAATCAGTAATCATGTTAGCAACTTCAGTGAAGTGCATTGGTGAACCATGACGTTTTATTGCTAGATATGCAAAATCTCTCATACCTTTAGCTCGTACATTTGAAGATGATGATTGTCCCCATTCTCCTAGAGGGTTTTTTGAGATTGTCTTTGAAAGAGATAACCATCTACGAAGTATTTCATCTTGTAAATATTGTTCATTAGTATGCTTCATCTCGTTTAAAAATGAATCAATTAATTTTGATTCTACAACGAGCTCATCATCTGAAAGATTTAAATAAAGGTTCCGTAGTGCTTTATGTACGTTATTTGCAAGTTCTTCGTCTATATACCATCTTTGAGTAAATTCTGAGTCTTCTTTTTTATATACAAAAGGATTACCAAGTACAAGTAGAAAATGAATGTGGTTTTGTGTGCTTTTATTTTTAGAAATACTTGAAAGTAATTCTTCTTCCGAAACGATTCCACCTAAAGAGTTGACGTATTCTTCTAATTCATTAAAAGTGTTAGACACTTCTTCAAATTTGTCTGATTTACGTATACTTATAAGTGCATGATTCTCAATCTGACGAACTCGTTCTCGAGTAATACCATATTTTTCACCAATAGATTCCAGTGTTTTCTTTTCAGTATCCTTTCCAAGGCCAAAACGACTACTAAGAATATCTCCAGATCTTTCTGGTAGAGAATCAAGTAATATCTTGGATATTTGTTTTGGTTTGAAAGTTATTTTCGTCATATCTCACGTATTGATAAGTTTTAAATAGTGTACCCTAATTTTTGTCATTTGTCTAGTATTTAGTCAAGTACCACATTATAACCTGTTAAACAACTATGTTTATAAGCCTATTTTCAATGTAGATGACTTTTTTGACTTCTCCATTAAGCCATTTAGACAATTTACTATCACTCTTAATAAGCTCAAGGATAGCTTTCTCATTTGCTCCAGAAATACTCTCTACTCCACCCCTTGTCTTGCCATTAATCTGTACAGCTACAAATACTGTGTCTGAGACAATCTTAGATTCGTCATATTCTGGCCATTTCTCAAGATGGATAGATGAATTATTTCCTATCTTCTCCCAAAGCTCCTCTGTAATATATGGAGCAAAAGGAGCAAGTAGAACTAGGAATGTTTCCAGTTGTTTTTTTGTTATAGACTTTTCTTTTTCGGCAATATTAACAAAAATCATCATTGAACTTATTGCGGTATTAAACTTTAGCGATTCAATATCTTCTGTTATTTTTTTGATTGTCTGATGAAGTGTATTCTCAACTATCTTTATCTCACTTTTAATTTCTTTTATTTCTGACATACGCCATACACGTTCAAGGAATCTTCTTGGCCCTATAATACTTTCTGTATTCCAAGGTTTTGCATCTTCTATTGGACCCATAAACATTTCATACACACGTAAAGTATCTGCTCCATAATTTTCTATTACTTCGTTTGGGTTGATCACGTTTCCAAGAGATTTACTCATCTTTCTACCATCCTCAGCTAATATCATTCCTTGATGTCGTAGTTTTGAAAATGGTTCATCAAACTCAATGTATCCAAGTTTTTTTAGAACCTTTACAAAGAAACGAGAATACAATAGATGAAGCACTGTATGTTCTGCCCCACCCATATAAAGATCGACTGGCATCCATTTTTTCATTTGCGACTTTGAAGCGAACTCTTTGTCATTTTTAGGATCTGTAAAACGTAAGAAGTACCAACTTGAACATACAAATGTATCCATAGTATCTACTTCAGGTGTCCACCCCTCTCCAAATATCTTTTTGGTTCTTTCTTTTAATTCTTTTGATTTAGAAAGAGGAGAATATCCCTTTGGTTCAAAGTCAACGTCATCAGGTAGTAACCAAGGAAGATGTTCTTCAGGTACTGCGTGTGGATTACCTTCAGGGTCATACACGATAGGTATTGGTGCTCCCCAGTATCTTTGTCGAGAGATAAGCCAATCACGAAGTTTGTATGTAGTTTTCATTTCCCCACCAACTTTCTTTGTTATCTTTTCTTTTACTTCTTCACTCGTGAGTCCATCAAATTCTCCTGAGTTTATTAAGGCTCCATCTCCTGTATATATTTCTGTAATATTATCTTTTGAAGACAAAACTTCTTGTATAGAAAGATTAAACTTCTTAGCAAACGCAAAATCTCGTTCATCGTGCGCAGGCACTGCCATAATCGCTCCTGTACCATATCCTGAAAGTACATAGTCAGCAATAAATATAGGAATCTCTTCTTGATTCGCAGGATTAATAGCTTTTACTCCAATGAGCTCCACTCCAGTCTTTTCTTTTTCATCTTTTTGTCTATCAAGGTCTGTCTTATTTTCTGCTTCTTTTATATACTTTTCCACTTCTTGCCAATTCTCGATTGAACTTTTAAGTTTTTCTACTAATTCGTGCTCCGGTGCAAGTACTATATATGTAGTACCAAAGAGTGTATCAGGTCGTGTCGTAAACACGGATATATCTAATCCTGAATCTTTAATTTTAAAGTCAATCTCAGCTCCACTACTCCTTCCTATCCAGTTTCGTTGATTTGTTACAGTCGATTCTGGCCAGTCAATACTATCAAGGTCATCAACGAGTGCGTCTGCATAATCTGTAATCTTAAAAAACCATTGAGCCATTTCTCGTTTTTCTACCTTTGCACCTGAACGCTCTGCTGTCCCATCAGCAAGGACTTGCTCGTTTGCTAAGACAGTCTGGTCTACTGGATCCCAATTTACCTTCGCTTCTTTTTTATACGCTAGTCCATTTTTATATAAAAGTAAAAAGAACCACTGAGTCCACCTGTAATACTCTGGCGTATGTGTTCCTATTTCTCTACTCCAATCATACGAAATACCGGTACTTTTTATCTGTTCTGTAAAATTCTTTATTGCTTTTGCTGTTGTTTCTTTGGGATGTACTCCTGTTTTAATAGCGTAGTTTTCTGCAGGAAGTCCAAATGCATCCCACCCAATAGGATGAAGTACATTAAATCCATTCATCCTTTTAAATCTAGAATATATATCTGTGGCTGTATAATTCTCTATATGTCCAACATGAAGTCCTTCACCAGATGGGTATGGATACATGTCTAATACGTAACACTTTTCTTTTTTGAAGTCTTCATCTGTTGCGTACAGGTCTTTTTTTGCCCACACTTCTCTCCATTTTTTCTCTACATCATTATGATTGTAAAAAGACATAATATAATTTAAAACCTTTCTTTAATTTGTGGGAACTTATCTGGATCAATTGTTCTTTTAAAACAAACTTCTCCCGCACCGTGTGCCCAGTTTTCGTCATCAAATACACGCCTAAAATTTAAAGAATTACCATCTAGTTGAATAAGTTTTTCAATATCTTCTTCATAACCACGACTCTCTTTGTTAAAGTCAGCGCAGAGTTTAAATGTAAGCCCTTCAACAACTTCATATTTGTAAGATTTTTCTGTCTGTGAATCTTTAGGGAGATTAAACCCCACCAAAGGATCTTCTAAATCTTCTAGTTTTAGAGGAAGTTCACCTTTTTGTTGATAAAAACTTATAATCTGCCGTTGAATACTTCTTAAGCCACTTATTTTATCCTGATCATAGCGGATATCACGCATAGATTGTGGTGACCCTATAATAAAGAATCCTCCAATGATTGTAGATAATACTAAAGCTGAAACGATTCCCCCTATCATCTTTGAAGTTTTTTCTGAATTCTCCCACACTCCTCGCAAATCGTATAAGTAATACATAAAAACTCCACCCATAATTACAAGCACAGAAAGAACTTTTAGAATAAATCCATAAGTCATCTCTTCTCCTCCAAGGAATGTGTTTATAAGTACTATAAGGTCAACAATTATAGTCACTCCTGCAACAAACAAAGTTAAAAAGATTAACCACTTTCTTACACCGATTTCTTTTTTGGCAGAATTTTGTCTTATATCTTTGTTTATAATACGTGTCAGATATATATATAAAGGAAAGATAACAATCAGTGAAGCAATAGCAAATCTTATTGCTCCAGAGAATGGATCATAAAAAGCACTTTTTATTACGTCTCCAAACAATACATCTATATATTGAAAAAGCAGTGTAAGGAGACTGACTGCACTTACGTATAGCGTAATTATTATTCCAATCCAAAGGAAGAAATCTTTAGGTGTTGTTTTCATATGGCTTTATATAATTAATAGATACATTACTACTAATTAAAACAAAGTATACATCGCAAATGAGGGGTATACAATACGTAGAAAAATGGAGATAAAAAGACGACCCGCTAAGCTTTACGCTTACGGGTCGTTCATCAGTTTGATGGTGATGAGGAAATTTCCTACGCCATTTTGAATGGCTTCTGCGATGAGACCTTTGTCGACAAGTGTTGGAAACCCAAAACTAAATCTGTCGTGTTGCTTAGATTCTCCAGACCATCCACCTTCTTTTATAGAGGTACCATTAGTTATGGTAATAAAGATTGGTAAAATGATATAAAATTTATTTTTATCAGTTACAAAAACAGGTTCGGGCTTACCAGCGGTTAAGATGACGCGCGCATCACTGGGATCATCTTCCAAGCATGAAAAACCAAGAAAAGATAAGTTGTTCTCAAGCTCCACATCGATAGAAAATTTTCCAGATGGGAATATGTAAACACATTCCGATGTAATATCCAGTAGTTTTTCAGCGCCCATCGCTTTAAATCCTAATCCCAAAAACAATGTAAATGCAACAAAAAATAGGTATTTCATTCTATCTCTCCGTCCAAAACAGTATTTATTCTACACAAACCATACCATTTTATTACGTAAAGTCAATCTATATTCTAAACTCGATTATGTCGCCATCTTTTACAACATATTGCTTTCCTTCTGTTCGCACGAATCCTTTGTCTCTGGCTACTGCGTATGACTGCGCCTCTATCAGCTTTTCATAAGAAACTACGTCAGCACGTATAAACTTATCCTTAAAGTCTGAGTGAATTGCACTCCCTGCTTCTGGAGCAGTACTACCTTTAAGTACTGTCCATGCCCTTGTTTCATCCTCTCCTGTTGTAAAGTATGTAATTAAATTCAACAATATATAACTTGTCTTAATAAATAAACTTATACCGTCTTCTACAACACCAAACTCCCTTAAGAACTCTTCTCTGTCATCTTCAGACACATCTTTAAGTTCATGTTCTACTCCTGCATCTATAATTACATACTGTGAATCAGATTCTTCTATAAATTGCATTAACTTTTCATATCTATCTCCGTTCTCTTCATCAATATTAATAGCGTTAGCTTTCTTATTAAAAACATACAACATCGGCTTCATGGTCAAAAGATGGAGTCCTTTTATTACTTCTGAATCTTTTTCATCAAGTTCAGTTTCTCGAGCGAGTTTACCTTCTTCTAATTTCTGTAAAACTTTAGTAGCAACATCGCGCTCTTTCACTGCATCCTTATCTCCTCTTTTTACATCACGTTCTATTGAAGAAAGTCGTTTCGTGACAGTCTGCATGTCTGCCATGATAAGCTCCAAATTGATTACTGTAATGTCATCAATAGGGCTAATACCTCCGTGCACATGCATTATGTCTGCGTCCTCAAAAAGCCGAACAACGTGCGCAATAGCATCCACTTCACGTATATTAGAAAGGAACTTATTACCAAGACCTTCGCCTTCCGCAGCTCCTTTCACAAGCCCCGCGATATCTACAAACTCTATTGCTGTTGGTATAGTTTTTTTTGACTCAGATAAACGGCTGAGGCACTCCAGCCGTTTATCTGGCACAGCTACAACACCAACCGATGGGTCAATAGTACAAAATGGAAAATTCTCCGCTGGTACAGAGCGCTTTGTTAAAGCATTAAATAATGTAGACTTACCTACGTTGGGTAGACCTACTATACCGATTGAAAGTGACATATTTATTAGTGAAAAATTAAAGTCCAGTACCTTACAGGAGCTGGACTTATAGTGGAGGCGACAGCGCCGGGGTGGTTCCTTCATCCGCTGAACAAGCTATCTTGCCTTGAACACAGAATTCTTCGGCAACGCCATTGCCCCTCACTCAAAATAATAACTAGAGACGGCTCTTTTGTCAAATTAAATATCTTCAGATTAAAGGCATGGAATCTACTTCCTAAAATCAAACTGAAGCGGCAACACTAGCCGCTTTTTTATTTTGCTTTTTTCCCAAGCTTACGCATTTTGTTGTGCCACTGCGCTTTGCACTTATCTGTAGCTTTTTCAGCTGGACCGAACACAGTGCGCCTTACTGGAGAAATACCAGAGAATCCTAAGATTCCGCGGATTATTTCATTAGTGAAGTCTCCAAAATGAAACCGTATTTTAACAGGGTGTGTGCCTGTTGTTACTACTACACGTGCAGTTTTACCTTTAAACATTTCTATAAGTTTGTTAGTGCGTTTCCCTTCTTTATCTTTCTCAAAGTTAAATGCAAAGCCGGGAAGCCACATACGGTCAAACATTCCTTTTAAAATTGCTGGCATTGAACACCACCAGTTTGGATAGAATATTACAATATGATCCGCCCATTTAAAATTGTCCTGAACGCGAATTAAATCTGGTTCAAGTGCTTGGATTTCTTTGTATCCTTTGTGTAGCATTGGGTCAAATTGTAATTCACCTATGTTTATTCTACGTACTTCGTGACCTTCAGCTTTTGCACCCTCTATGTACGCGCCAGCAAGTGACCCTACTGTTGTATTTGAATCCGGATGTCCTACTAATACAAAAACTTTCTTCTTGTTCATAATGTCTTATTGATAATTTGTTAATGAGAGACCATAAAAGTCTCGTAATAATAAAACCCTGTTATAGCTAAAGTACTCAGTAAACTAATCCAGAACAAGAAAAATAAGATGCGAGATTCTGTATCTCGTCTATCTGAGACCACTAGACTAAGAATATATCCTACAATATAAAAGCCAATAAAAGAAATCACCCCTTTCCCAACCCAATGATGAGTGAATATATCAGCTAGCCAACTTTTTAGTGGTTTATATAATTCACTAACTATTGTAAGGACAGCAATTACAACAATGGCTAGACCAGCACTTATTGCAAAAGCTCGTATGTATTGTGATTTTTTGTTTTTGTTTTTGTTTTCCATTTTTTTGTTATCTACTTTCTACTTAATTATCCTGCACTTCCACTTATTAATATTCCTGACAAGGTTATAAAGAGCGCTGTAACAAACGATAGTACTGTAATATAAACCAGAGCCTGTTTTGTCTTTCCTCCTGAAACTATCTCTTTTTCTCTAAAGAAAAATACTAACATTAATATAAATGTAAGAATCGGTAGTAGTAAAAACAAATGCTCTTTTGTTTCCATAAAGAAAGAGTGTGCGAATGGGTAGTCACCACCTTTAATAAGTGGTTTTACTTCAGGTCCATACCTTAAAACATAATAATATCCACCAGAAAACCATGACATAAGGTACGAAACAAACGCGGTAACTGACGCAAACTTAAGAAACCTTATAGAAGACTTTCTCTTAAATAGGTTCATAAGTATTGCATACAAAGTCATAACACCAATAACACCAGCTATAACATGTGTAATTAATGTGAATGTAAAAATAGTGTCCATAATATTATTTCTTTACTTTATCTAAGTATGATTTATTTATAAAAGAAAGAACAACTGTTGTTATTACAACTGCTACAACATACCCAAACATTATTTCCATATAAGAATACGTAATATCATGCCATGATCCGAGTATCATAGCTGCGTACCAAGATGTAAGAGAAAGTGAAGCACCGAGCCACATAGGGATTTTATGCAACTGAAGCATGAGTGCGTTTACAACTAGGATTATTATTATAGTCATCTTCGCCCAAAGTTTTGGGTCAAGTAGTCGTTCTTCTTGTCCTGTGAATCTATATAACAACAAAAAACCAAATCCAGACAAAACAGAAATAATCAAACCGACTCTAAGTACTGAATAGATAGCTTTTAATCCAGATCCTTCTTCTGGACTAACAACACCGTCTTTAAGTGCTCTAAGATAAAATATCTCAGCAAATGTTGCAGCTCCAACACCAAGTACTGTTCCAATTAAGTGTGTAAAGATTAGGAGTGTATAAATATCCATAATATTTTTACTTCTTCATAAGTTCTTGCATCTCACTCTGGTGAGCTTGCATGACTTCCATTGTTGCAGTCATTTGATCCTTCCCTGATTTCATCTTCGCTTGAATCTCAACTGCTATTTTCTGAAAGAACTCAGGGTTCTTCTCTACAGCAGACAGAATCATTTCTTGTTGTTCCTCTGGAACGTCTTTCATCTTAGACTTCAAAAGCCTCTTCATTAACATATTTTTAAACATAGTAGTGGATATTATAACAAAAAAAGACGATTAAAAGCTCGTCTGTTGTGGGTAATACTACGTATCTACTTTTATTTAAAACGACCGTTTTCAGATCCGTTTTTTTTACCTATTTGATGCATAAGCATAGCGCGAAGTGTTCTTCCGCTGTAATACAACGCAAGAAGAAATACTATCGCGAGTGCCTGTCTTGTGATTGATAAGAAAAAATTATCAAACCCAAAACCAACAACAGCAGCATATTCAAACAGTACAACTGCTACAGCTGCTATTATTAAATCTACAGTCACAACCCAACGCTGAAAAGGATTCACAATAGCTCCACCTAGTACAAGTATTACAACAAAGACAGGAAGGAATCCTGTTCCAACTTGGAGTAGGTTTTTAAAAAAAGGAAGAGTTGCAAGTATGATAATCCCGCCAATTAAAAAAAGTATTCTTACAGTATCACCGTGATAGTGTGGGACTTGTGGAGTACCTTGTGGTTTTGTAAATTCAAGTGGATCCAACATTATTCTCACTATGTCATAAAGAGTATATTTTAGCTAGCGCTTATGAAAGCTAACTGTTTAGTACTTGTTCAGGGTCAAAATTATCCTTGTTTTGAAGCTTATTTCTCTTTTCAAAGCTACACTCAACACATCTGTGAATTATTTTATATTCCCCGCCGTCCCCCTCAAACGAAACAGGTCTCATAAGACCACCACATTCAGAAGCTCGATCACCAGGATCAATATCAACATGTTTACTCCACAAACACTGTGGGCAATGGTTTGTAAACCCATCTCCATTTACCTGCTTGCCACAATATTCACATTTAAAATCTTCTTTTGTACGTTTAAACATACAAGAATTTTATCATTATTTTAAGTTAATAAAAACGCCCAGTATAACGTGGGCGTTTTTATTAAACAAATTTTATAGAATATATAACTTATAATTTGTCCTTCTCATCACTATTGTTATCACCATGTTCTCTCCTCTCTTTTTCTACTTCCTTGAACTATCTCTCCACTCTCTGCTTTTCTACCTCTCGAGCTCTCTCTCCAGCTTGCTTTAAAGCTTCTCGCTCTCTTTCAGTTAAATCTGAGTCTTCCAATCTTTTCTCTAGAGCCTCTTGCTTCTTGTCTGCTTCATGTTTTAGTTCTTCACGAAAAGATTCTTTTTCGTGATCTTCAAATTCTTCACTGTCATCATCCAAAAACGGCTTACCTTCGCGGATCAATTCCCTATCATGTTCTTCATCTTCCTTTCTCATTTCTTCTTTTCTGTCCTCTCGGTCTCTTAACTCAGGAATAGGTATACCTCTTTCTTTTAATTCTTCTAAATGAGATTCAAATTCATTAAATTTCTTTTCAACTCTATCTTCTATTTCTTCTCGTCTTTCTTTTGACACAGCACGTAGAGCCTCATCTAACCCTCGTGCACTGTGCTCCATTGCACGCATTATTGCTTCTTTCGCCTGTTCAGGTACTTGCTCATACACTCGAGCCAACACTTCTTGGTGTTTAGCAGTTGATTCAGCAAGTTCGGCTAAAACATCATCTACGTCTTTTCCATCTGTTTTTGCTTCATTTGCTTTTTCTAGTGCTTTTGTTATGCGCTCTTGATACTTTTGCGTCGCTTTTTCTGCTCTTTCTGAATCTCCTTTTTCTGCAAGTTCTTGTGCTTCAGCAAGGCGCTTATTTGCAAGAAATGCATATCTTTCAGCTTTTGCTACTTTCCCAAAAGAAAAGAATGTTCCTATACCTTCTGAAGTAATTTTTAGGAAATAAAATGTGCTCCCTGGAAGTATTCCAGCATCTGGCAAGTCATCTGTTGTTTGTGCACTGGCAACTCCAACGAACATAAACATTGTAACGATAAAAATAAATGATAGTTTTTTTAACATAAGATTTTACTTATTTAATAAAAATTTTTAATCTAGTCTGCAACCTATTTGCCCAAGAGCATAGCGTGAAAAGTGCTAAATGCACTTTGCAAGACCTTTAGAGGTATTCTTGAGCTTTGTGAAAAGAATATCCTAAAGGCTGAAACAACACCAACGTGTTGTTTCAGAAGGTTGTCGATATTTTGAAAAAATATCATACAATCTGAACAGAATCTGTAAGATTTACAGTTCCTGTAAGGAATGGTTGCAAACAGCAGTGCCCTGTGAGTATAACCTCTTTTACTGCACTATAACCTAAGAAAGCCACTCTTTCCAATTCTTTGGCACTCCAAGTAGAAACAGTAAAGCTAGAGGAGCACCTATGTTCGCAAAACGTTCTACTGTGTCCCATATAGGGTCTCCGATAAATGGCAAAACATGCATAAATGCAGTCCACGAAGTCCATATTACTGCCCAAAGCAAAACTATACGAATAGGCTTAAACAGCACAACAAGCGCAACTATTACATCAAGTATTCCGACAGCAACCAGTAATTGAGTAGCTAAACTTATATCCCAGCCACCAAAGTCCATTATCCATTGAATCCATTTTTCTTTTCCTAGTAATGCAAACATTCCATGACCAAAAAATGTGCCGAATACTGAAATACGTAAAACCCACTCTATCTTCTTATAATTATTCATATTTTAAAAACTTGCTGATTTAATTTCCACTAATATTAGTTTGTATTATACCGTTAAAATCTTTAATATAAAACAGAGTTGTTAAGTTGTTGTGGATACCCGTTATTAAGTATATTTCTTCGTTTCACTCGAAATCTACTAAGTGCGCTCAAAGCTATGCCCGGCTCGTGGTTTCTCGTTATCACTCGAAACTTCACTCCGCCTTCCACAACTGTTAAAAATGATGCTAATGCATCATTTTTAACATTAAAATAAACAGCCAGAGTACGTTTTGCTGTTTAATTTCATGCTTTTTATAATTTGTGGACAACTATTGACTTAAGGTTGTTTTTCGATATAATAACTATGATCTTCGGATCAATTAACTTTATTGCTTAGGGGCTCCGAAAGGAGTCCTTTTGGCTTTTTATTTATCCACTTTGTCCTTTATACTTTGTTCTAATTCTTTAGACCAACATGTAAATTCTCTTATTTTCTTAACATCAAAAATATGTACACCTGTAGCATCTAGTTCTGGTGAAACTTTCCCAGAAGTTGCAAATATCACCACTCTCTTACCATCTTCTGTAATTTGCTGAACAGGATCTGCAAAATCACTGTCTACACTCCATATACAATAATTTTCTATATCGTTAGTATCGAAATCGCGCAACATATCGCGACCCATCTCAACATCAAAGTTACATTTTTTATCTTCAATATATTTTTGTCCTTTCTTGTTTATATCTTGCAGTTTTTTGTTTAAAAATGTAATTGTTGCTATATCAAATAATTCTAATAGTGGTTTCTTTATGAAGTCTTGAAGTAATGCAGGTGAATTTTCCGATATACTGCTAGCATCAATCGATCGTCGCATTAACTTAACTGGTTTTGTTATAACATCATAACCAAAACGATTTAATTCTAAAATTCCATCTTCAGATTTCTGATTCCCTTCAAGTGTGCCGGTGTAAATTTTTACAGACCTAACTGTATCAAAGGAATCAAAGAGTTGTTTGATCCGTTTAAGATTAAAACTCCAACCAAGTTTATCCTGCCAATGAATAACGTTTGACCAATCTATGTATATATTTGTTGGCGCATCAAAAATATCTTCTAGCTCAGTAATTGTCTTAGAAAACATTTCAGCCAACCCTTCTATTCTTTTTGTTTTTGGAGTAAACATAATTATTTAAAACCTACCTGAAGTATTTTAATTACTATAACACGATATTGGAGCAAAAATTTACACAAAATACAAGCTAAAACAATGGGAAAATAAACGCCAAGGGTGCCCTTGGCGTTTATTAACGACGTAGAGTGAGTGAAATTGTGAAAGTTTTACTTTCACAATTCCGAGTTGACCGCAGTGTCCGCAGACTGAGTTAATATGCAACCGACCTGTTCGAGAGTGAAGCGATTGAGTACAGGTTGACGATATTTTTTCAAAATATCTAGCAACCTTTTCAAGTCTTGGACTTGGTCACAGTCGCTAAATATATTGATTCACTTCGTTCTCAATCTACTAAGCGATCCGACCCGGACTCGGCGACAAGCCTTCCTCGTACCTCGTCGTCTTGTATACTGCCTCCGTCTTTCAAGTCCTGTAATATATTTTGTTGTGGGGTCAAGTTTCTAAATGATAGGCATCTATACAGTATCTTCTTTGCGTCCCCATTTATTCCATGCCATAAATCCTACAGCCAATAGTACAATTGTAAGCAAGTAGTACCAACTCATATTAAATCCAACTTCTTCGCCAATCTCAGAAGCGCCCACTGCAGCCAATTGGGTTTCCAGAGTGGTTGTAGCAGTTTCGTCTGTTGTTGACTCTTCATCTTCTTGTAATCCTGTTTCAGAAGGTGTAGTGGGTTCAGGTGTGTCCACTGTAACAACTTGTGTGTCAGAAGTTTCTGGAGTTACTACTGGTGTTTGTGTTGCAGTCGCAATAGTAAAACTAACAGCATTAGAGCTTGTTTTTTTGTCTGTGTTTACAGGATCTAGCAGTAAAGAATCCTCCATAACAGTTATCGTTGCTGTTCCTGCTATTTTAGCTCGAAATGTAATAGTACCGAAAAGTTTTGTTGAAGTTATTTTCGCTGGAAAACCTCCTGTTTTAACAAGTATACCAGCAGTATTATCGGTCAAGTCGTAGCCTGGTTGTGCAAGAGCCATCCATCCACTTTCCTGTGAGAATGAAGTAACTTCGAGCATATCGGCTGGGAAAGATGCTGAGAGTTTTGCTGTGGTAATTTCTTCTCCTACGCCTGGATTTATATATACTGCAATGTTTATCACCTCATTTGGTGTAAATGCACCTGTATTTGGTGTAAAGCTAAATGTAGCTGCACTTGCTGTCATAGGGATTACAAGAATTACTGCAAATAGTGTGTACAGAGCTTTTTTCATGATTTTCATAATTAATGTGTGTTATTGAGACGTTTTGTCAGTTTTAGGACTGCCAGCTAGCCATTAATAAGTTGAAGTCAAAGATATCTACGTCTCCATCTCCGTCAGCATCACCCATAGCTTTCGTGGCACCTGAAGTTGTACCCCAGTTAGCCATTAGAACGTTGAAGTCAAAAATGTCGATTTGTCCGTCTTCGTTAAAGTCAGTAGCTTCTGTTGATGGAGTGGAGATAATTCCACCTCCTCCTCCACCTCCACCACCACCTCCTCCGCCTGATGGAGGATTAATGGCATATGCGAAGACTATAATAGAAGATGATATGTTGTTCGCATAACACGAGATTGCTTCAATAAGTAAGCTAGAGGAAACTTCAATAGCACTGCTGTAAGTGTTTCCAGATGAACATGAAGCTTCACTTCCGTCTGTTGTGTAGTGAATAGATTGTATGCCGCTAGCTCCGCTTAGGACGACGTTTTGTGTGGAAGTATACGTACCTGCATCTGGACTAGCTGAAGGTTGTTCTATAACCAATCCGGTTACGCCGTTGCCAGTACTCACACCCGTTTCTAAGGTACCAGTAACTTCAGAAGCAAAAGTTGGAGATGCCATCAAAAAGAACAGTATAAATGCTGAAAGATATTTCATATTGTTTTTAATTAAGGCCATTAGTTAGACTGTACTCCGTAACTTCCTGAATACGACCCTCCTGCACTTAATACAGGAACCTTCATCTCTACTATTACCTCAATTTGTCGCCCAGGTGTTCCCGCTTCTAAATCAGCGTCAAGTGTAATAACACTACTGTAGGTGTCAGCAGCGAGAATAGTAACCGCAGTCGTTGATGCTGAGTTAACTGATGCTTGTACAGTGTAGAAGCGAATATTGCCTGCCGCTGCGATAGAGTTGGCGCCACTAATGAAGTCAGAGAACTTCATTTGGAAATCTGTTTCATTAGTTGGAACAGTAACGTGGTATACCCAACTCCATCCGTTTGCGTATGTGTCATCTGCTGTTGCGTATGTCTTCACTGCATCGATTCCAGTGACAACTAAATCTGCGCTGTCGTCAAAATCTGCAGTAACTTCATAGGATACAGTTATGTTTGCTGTGTCTCCAGTTGATGAAGTAACAACAACATTGTATACATGCAAGCCAACTGTAATCGCATCTGAGTCGGACACAGCTGTAACAGTTGCGCTAGCTGTAACACTTGAGCCATTAACTGTAACGCTCGCTGCATCTGTAGTGTCAAACTGTAGTCCAGATAGGAACCGAGCTGTAGCTTCAGTGACTGTGTACGAAGATACGATTGTCGCTCCGTTAATAACAATAGTTGGAATAACAGGAGTTACTGCTGGGTCAACGACTATAATGGTTCGTGTTTCTTCTACTGCCAAGTTACCAGCTGTGTCCGAAACGTTGTAAGTAACAGTGTACGTTCCTGCATTTGCTGTATCAACAGTTCCAGAGCCTGCAACTGTTCCTAAATCACCGTCAACATCGTCACTTGCTGTTGCTCCTGGGTCTGTGTATGTGTCTCCAACAGTTAGAGTTAGTGGGTTTTGTCCGAGTAATGTTATAACGGGAGGTGTGTTGTCTACTCCAGTAGTAGTAAATGTGTTGTCACCAGAAGTTCCAACATTTGAGGATGCATCAAGTGATATAACCCTAAAGTGGTAGTTAGTACCCTCAGTAAGAGAAGTTAGGTCAACAGAGTGGCTCGTTACCATGTTGGCATCAACGGTAGTAAGAGTACCGTATGAAGAAGTTGTGCCGTACTCCACTTGTGATTTTGAAGCCTCATCAGTGTCCCAAGTAATTGTAACTGTATCGGTACCTATTGCTGATACTTGAATATTGGTGATGATAGGTGCCGTTACATCACTACCTGCGACAAACTCTATTGTTCCGGAACCGGTTGCACTGCCTCCAACCTCTAGCGCAGTAACATTTACATTTCCTGTAATAGTATTGGTGATTGTCGTATCGGTGTCTCCGTCTGCTTCCATGGTAAGTAGAGTTGAGCCAAATGATGAACCATTGTCTCCGGTAAGGCTAACTCCGGTTGTCGTGTCATTTACTACCAAGTAATTCAATGCATCTCGTGCAGTTACCGTAAGCGTTGCAGGGTTATTTACCGCCTGCGAAGTTGGGTTAAAGTTTAGATCAAAGTAGTCAATAGGGTCGGTTGATACAAGGTCAGTAAGAGCGTCACTATTATAGAATGGGCTGAACTTTACGTAACTAGTTTCCCCATCATCTACCGCTGGCCATACTGCAACACCCGATCCGCTTGGATTTGAATTTGCATTATATGGACCAGTCGCATCTCCCCACCAGTTCATTGAAGCATCAAGTACCCCTGCACCAGTCGCTGCTAGAGCTGGATGTAATACAACACCTAGAGCAGAGTTGCTCATCTTATTATTTGTTACAGTAATTGTCGCAATACTTGGGTTTGACTCAAAGAAGATTGCAACTTCGTCTATGTTCCCTTTGTGGTCAGTTAAATTGCTTATTGTGTTCCCTGTAACAACAGCACTTGGCGTGTCATTTTCAAGACCGATACCGTGCGCCCAAAGACCTTCAAGTGTGCTAATGATGTTATTAGTAATTTGTAATCCAAGTATTGCATTGTGATTTGCCAAGATACCATATGCACCTCGTCCAGCACTCCATGCTGCTGTGGACGCAAATACATTACTTATGTCGTTACCATCTATCACCACTCCGGAGAAATTGTTTGTGCTTGGTGAAGAATCGCCAAGGAATATTCCCTTAGCGCTAGTTCCACTACCAGCTACAAGTGTCAAGTTACCAATGTTTGTGATTGTGTTGTTAGATATAGTTAGGTTAGTCACATCTACAGAGCTACTTTTTACATACACACCTTGTGCTGATCCTGAAGCGAGAGTTGTACCAATATTTTGTATTGTATTATTTGTAATTGTAAGATCGTTAACGTCAGTTGCTTGAATTCCGTATCCAGCTGTTGGATTCTCGATGGTCATTCCGTCTATGGTAACTCCATCAACAGTAACCTTAAGAGCCGTACCTCCGGGCGCAGTAAGCACTGCCCCACTATTACCTTGGATTGTTACATCTTGGTCAACTATCACATTCTCAGAATAGGAGCCTGATGCAACATTTATTTCTGTGATTCCGCTAACCCAAGCGTCAATTGCTCCTTGGATAGTTCCAAAGTCTGGAGTTCCTGTTTGAGCAACAGTAAGAATTCCATCAGTATCTACTACAAAGTCCTCAGAATCTTCATCTATATTCCCTGCCAAGTCTGTTGCTTTAAATGTCACAGTTTGTCTACCGTCAACTAATGTTAATGTCTGAGGGGAAGTACAGCTTGGTAAGTCTGTGTACGCTCCCGTGCCAATTTTGTAAGCACACGTATCTAGATTCGTGTCAGTTGCAACAAAAGTAAATGCGACATTCCCTGCTACATCGTGTACTACCAAGTCAGTAGTTGGGTCACTAATAGCCATTGATGGACTTACTGTGTCTACGAAGATATTATATGGCACAAGCGTTTCCGTGGAGGTGTTACCAGCTTCGTCCTCAAAGTTGATTTTTACTTTATATTCGCCGTCTGGAGCGTACACTGCACCACCAGTTTCGTACCCATCCCACCGCTTCATTACATAAGCATCGAAACTTAAGATACTAGTATAGTATCTCGTTGCTGTTCCATCATCACAAACACCGTCTGCTTCTTCACAAATATAGATTCGTGTGTATTTAACTGGCTCGTTCGCTGTAATATCAATTTTTGCGTTATCAGTGTTTGAGTTAAAGAATGTGTCTACTGTAGCGTCGTCGAGTTCGTACGAGAGCACGCTCGGAGCTGTGTTATCTACCAAAATTGTATTGTTACTTTCTACAGGATTGTTATTTCCTGCAAGGTCTTCTGCATCAATAGTGATTGTTGCAGTACCATCACCACCATCGGTAACTGTCCAAGCGTATGTCCATACCAAACCTGAACCAGTCATGGTTACGGCGGAAACATCCCCCGTACCGTCAACATCGATTGAGATTTTTGGATCGTTTACAGTTGTATCAAGCGCTTCGTTAAAAAATGTTGCCGTAATAGTCACAAGATCAGTATCTTTTACCGGTCCATTGTTTGAATACGTAATAGCAACTTCTGGTTCTACAGTGTCACCGGTTACTGGCTGTGTGATTGAGCCGCCACTAAGTTCATTGTCAGCAGCATCTTTAATGGTGCCACCAACTAAGTAGGCAACAAATATTTCATCAGCTCCATTCTTTAGCCACTCCATGTCAGTTGCTTCATCAAGCGTTACTGTCAATACCTTGGTTGAATAAGAGAAGTTCGCATTTGTAAGACTTAGTGTGACACCACCTGAACCCTTCTTAAATACAAGTTCGTTGGCTGACCACATACTGTCAACTACAACCACTTCTTCGTCAAAGGTAACTACAATAGTGTCGCCTGCACCTTGAATAGTTGTTCCGGTAAGTCCAATCATTCCAGGAGCGGTATTGTCAGTGTTGAGTAGTCCTACAAGTTCATACCCAATATTTCCTGCATTATCTGTTGCTTTTACACAAAGGTAATCGTCATGGTCGCCAATAATGTCAAAGTCGTTTCCTGAAGTAAAGGCTATATTTATAGTGTCTCCGACGTTACAAACATTATCTCCACTAAAGCCATATTCCTGAGAAGCTATGCCACTTTCGTTTGCAGGGACAGTCTCAGCTACGGTCACATTTATGGTATCGGTCTGTACTGGCCCAGTATCTGTGCCGTTGTTTACAGTAAATATAGGAGCCGTGTTGTCTACTGTAAAATTAGATGCGCTTACATCATCGATAACACCGTCTGTTACCTTGATTTTATAGACACTCCCATCTGGAGTACCAGTAGTATCCCACGAGTAAGTGCCATCTGTTGCGTTAACACCACTGATGAGGTCTGAATAACTACTACCACCATTGGATGAAAGTGCAATTGATATCGTATCACCTGAATCGGCTGTAGCAGTCCATGTAACACTTTGTGTTCCTGCCAAGTACTCACCTCCCGTTGGAGCTGTAAGAGAAAACGAAGTAACTGTCGCAAATGCAATCGAAATTAATAAAGTAAACAAAAAAATTGCCACTGCAATTACTGCAAGTGACTTTCCGAAATAAGTTCTAGTATTCATATTTTTTTAATAATTAGTTTATAAACAGCACTCAATAGTCTCTTATTAGAGTCTGTGTAAATGTTTACACACAAACCACCAACATTAAGCCAACAATGTATCATAAATGATTCATTATCGCTCTTCATTAATTACTTTTTTAATGTGACTATTTATGTCACATTAAATGCCCATGCTCTTTAAGACGAAGCCTCAAAGAAAACTAAATTTATTGTACTTAAGGCGAGTTCAAAGTCAATCGTAAAAACAATCTCGAAAGAGCTTGTCACTTATGTCAATATTTGCTCAATTTGCTTAAACATACAAAAGAAACCAGGTCAGCCACCATTTTTGTCATTAAAATAAACGGCTGGAGTACTCCAGCCGTTTATTTTAACCCGATAGGACTTGGTCACAGTCGCTAAGTATATTGATTCACTACGTTCTTAATCTACTAAGTGCGCTCGACCCCGACTCGGCGACAAGTTCTTATGGGGTCAAGTTTCTAAATTCGCTACGCTCATTAAGAACTTCCTAGCTCTGCACTTGATTATGTAATTCGTTTCACTCATAACATAATCTACGCCTGGACTCATGGTTTTATTTTCTAGTAAAAATGAAAAATAAAACATCGCTCCGTCTTCCACAACGAAAAAAATGATGCATTGGCATCATTTTTAACAGTTGTGGACCCGACAGGACTTGAACATTACATGTTCAGTACAGGTTGTCGATATTTTTTCAAAATATCTGGCAACCTTTTCAAGTCCGAGCCACACCCAGCCAGCACAAAAATACCCCCGTAAAACACGGGGGTTATTTTAATGCTGTGGACCTCTCTATAACTGGTTGGAATGGATTGATCCAAGAGTTGAGAGAATTAAATAAATTAGATGCTTAGTTGTTTGAATATAAAGGCTAACATATCAGCTTCCATTGCTACTTTACGAGACACAGCTGGAGAACTACTATGCCCTGCTTTCTTCTCAACCCTAAGAAGAATTGGTTCGGCCGACGAATTATTTTTAGTAAGCAATGCTGTAAACTTAAAAGCATGAGCTGGAGATACTCTATCGTCCTTATCACCTGTAATAATTAAAGTTGCAGGGTATTTAGTTTTTTCTTTTATATTATGATAGGGGCTATATTTTAATAAAAATTCTCTGTCCTTTTTATCGTCAGGATTACCATATTCATCTATCCAATGTTTACCACTGTCAGGATATTTATGAAACTTCATCATATCTATAACAGGAGCACCTATTATTACAACTTTTGCTAAATCAGGGCGCTGTACCATTACTGTTGCAGTTAATAGTCCCCCATTAGACCATCCGAATATTCCAAGATGTTCTGGCGACGTGTAGTTGTTTTTAAATAACCATTCAGCTCCGTAGATAAAATCATCAAACACATTCTGTTTTTTATCACGCCTTCCTGATTCATGCCAATCTTCTCCAAATTCATTACCTCCACGTAAGTTAACTACCACATAAATTCCACCGTTCTCTATAATTGGTATAGCACTGGCTCGAAAGCCAGGTTGTGTATTTACATTAAAACCACCATAACCATAAAGAAGTACTGGTCGTTGTCCGTCTTTTACTAAATCTTTTTTATAAACTAAAAACATTGGTATTTTAGTTCCATCTTTTGATGTAAACCAAACTTGCTCTGTAACATAATCAGAGCTGTTAATACCTACGTCTATTTCATTATAAAGAACTGTTTCTCCAGAATGAACATCAGAACGAAAAACTTTTGAAGGGGTAGTGAAAGATGTGAAGCCAAAGAAAAATTCTTTACCCTCATCTTCGGCTCTAAAACTTGTGATTGTACCTAGCTCTGGTAGTTTGATTTTTCGTATTAATTTACCATCAAGAGAATGTTGGGATAATAAAGAGTGGACATTCTCCAAACGTTCAACAAAAATATAATCACCAACAACTTTATATCCGTTAAGTACATTCTCTGTTTCTGAGATTATTACATTTGCATTATTAATATTTCCCTCCTTAAAAGCTTCTTTAATTAAAATTCCTATTACTTTTCTATTAGGAGCTTCGTGATTTGTCTCAATAAAAAGTGTCCCCCGATGAGCTTTCGCATTAAATTCAGCGCCCATACCCTGAATTATTGGTACAAATACAGGTGTTTTAGATTTTCTATCATAAACATATATATCATTGGATCTTTTGCCGGTACCTGATATGTACACATTTATTAACAAAAACTTTCCGTCACTAGAGACATCAGCAATAGGTATGTGTTGTATCGACAAATTATCACCAAAAACATATACATCTTCTTCCCAACTATTCCCTAGAGAATGATAAAAGACTTGTCTGTAATATTTTTCTTCCCCTTCTTTCACTTCTATTGGTCCACGTCGGGTATACCAAAAACCAGTATTATCGGGATTCCATGTCACACTTCCTGGATATAAATAATCTGGAATAGTGTCTAGTTTTAGCTCACCGGTTTCAACATCAAGAACATGAATTGACGCCTT
>CAZVBS010000004.1:0-33999 GCA_964625905.1 uncultured Candidatus Saccharibacteria bacterium
ATTGTGCTCATCATAGACGAGCTCGCAGACATTATGCAGGCATACCCACGAGAGTTAGAGAGCGCCATAGTACGTCTTGCACAAATGAGTCGTGCAGTAGGAATCCATTTAATACTCTCAACTCAACGTCCTTCTGTACAGATTATTACAGGACTTATTAAAGCAAACATCCCAACACGTATAGCTCTACAGGTATCTTCACAAATAGACTCAAGAACAATTCTAGATACAGGAGGTGCTGAGAAATTACTAGGCGCAGGAGATATGCTCTTCCTTTCAGGAGAAATGTCTAAACCACTGCGAATACAGTCTCCATTTATAACAGAAACCGAATTAAAGAAAGTGTCTTCGTTCCTAATCAAGAGTTATGAAGATGAACTACCAAGTGAAATAGATTTCACTGAGACAAGCGGAGACCCCGCAATGTTCTCGGCAACACTCGATAGTGATGAGCAAGAAGACGCACTTTATGATGACGCATATCGCATAGTTATCGAAGCAGGAAAAGCTTCAACATCATACTTGCAAAGAAAACTGCGTGTAGGTTACGCTCGTGCCGCGAGACTTATGGATATGTTAGAAGATAGAGGAATAATAGGACCAGCAAATGGTTCAAAACCACGTGAAGTGATTGGTGATCATGATAGTAATGTAACAGACGACGTAAATGAAGAGGAGGAAGAGTACGACGAAGCTGATGACGATTCTTCGCAAAGAATCGCGTCCGGAGACGTCTCCGACGAACCAGAGTACGACGACGAAGAGGAAAGTGAAGAGGGCAAAAAATAAACCATTCAAACTATGTCCTATATCAAACGAACAAATATAAAAACTGTTATATTTATCCTCCTTTTGCTTGGTATTTTAGGATACACATATTTTCAAATGCAAAATCTAGTATCAGGGCCAATAATAACAGTATCGACACCACAAGACGGTGAAGAATTCTCTTCTTCTATTGTAGAAATAGTCGGCACAGCAAAAAATATATCGAGCATCAGCTTAAACGACCGACAAATCTATATAAATGAAAGTGGAGTATTTAAAGAAAAATTTATTTTATCTAAAGGCTACAACGTAGTCACAGTACAAGCAGAAGACCGCTTCGGGATAGAAACCAAAAAAGTTTTGATGTTAGTTTATAACTAAAGCATCTTGCCAGTTGTTGTTTTTCCTTATTTTAACTAAATATTAAAATATCTAAAAAACGAGCAAAAGCTGGTGTATACTTAATAAGTCCTTATGAGTTTTCGTAACGAATTAGGATTTATTAACCGAACACCACTTTTTCTTATTTTTTAAAAGTTGTGAAAGTGGTGCTCAGTGTAAGATTTTCTAAATTCATTATCATTCATTAACAAAATCTAACATGGCAGTAACAAAAAAAGCAAAGAAAGCACCAAAAGCAACCAACACTGGAGTAGAAGACGCAATCAATGAAATCAAAACAAAATTTGGTGATGAAGCCATTATGCGTCTCGGAGACAAACCAAGAGTAGATGTCGACGTAATCCACACAGGGTCAATAGGTATTGACTGGGCACTTGGTATTGGAGGGCTTCCACGTGGGCGGATTATAGAAATATTTGGGCCAGAGAGTTCAGGCAAGACCACCCTATCACTCCACGTAATAGCAGAAGCACAAAAGAACGGCGGTGTATGTGCGTTTATAGACGCTGAACATGCCATGGATCCAGTATACGCAGAAAAACTTGGTGTTAAAAACGACGAACTTCTTATCTCACAACCAGATACAGGAGAACAAGCACTCGAAATCACAGAAAGTCTAATACGCTCAGGTAAGCTCGACGTCATAGTTATAGACTCAGTTGCAGCACTAACACCAAAAGACGAAATAGAGGGCGATATGGGAGCACACCATGTAGGTAAACAAGCTCGCTTAATGTCTCAGGCACTACGAAAGCTCACAGCAATCACCGCTAAGTCAAAGACCATTGTTATATTTATAAACCAAATCCGTATGCAGATAGGTGTTATGTTCGGTAATCCAGAGACAACAACAGGAGGAAAAGCTCTGAAGTTCTACACGTCAGTGCGTATAGATATTCGCCGTATCGCTCAGATTAAGAAGAACGACGAAGTAATGGGAGGACGTCATAGAGTAAAAATAGTTAAGAACAAAATAGCAGCACCGTTTAAAGTCACCGAGTTTGATCTCATGTACAACGAAGGAATCTCAAAAGAGGGCGAGCTACTCGCACTAGGAGAAAAATTTGGAATTATTAGGAAAGCAGGTGCTTCTTACTCTTACCTACCAGGAGGAGATGAGAAAGAAATAGAAAAGCTCGGACGAGGCTACGACGCCACCAGAGTAATGCTCAAAGAAAATAAAAAACTCGCAAGCCGTATACTGAAAGATATCAAAAAACATCTAGTTTAACTTAGAATTAAAAAACAAAAAGTTTAAATGGGGGGACGTCGGACGTCCCCCCTTTACTTATAAGCAAGCTCTAGTTGTGACACCACACTTAAAGCCATGTCCTGAGTCTCTTTCACAAGACATCCAACCACTATCTATTGGAAGATGAGGAAGGTGTGGACTTAATCCATCAAAACATTTGCAGACCTCGTAGCCATCACATTTGAAATACAGAACTCCGCCAACCTTATTCCATTTTTTATACTCTCTACGAGTCATTGGATATCCAACAACCTTACTGTAGTCAAGATTAAAGAATTTATAGATAGCAACTCTTACATCCTCCCACAAAGAAGCCAAACGTCTTAATGGCGACGCTTGTTTGCGGAATTTACGGAGTTCTTGAGTAATCAAATCATCTTGCTTCATTTGAAAAACCTCCTATTGTTGAGAACACACTAAAGTTAAATTGTACCAAATCTAAATTAAAAAACAAAATTTTTCACCCTAAAGCCAAACCTTGGACAAACCTAACATATATAGTACTGTGTAATGGGGGTAACATGATTCTTAAAAAAGAGGTGTAATGTGTCTAAATTAATACCCAACCAGCCAAACCATACTGAACTCAGAAAAGGAGAAAAATTACTAAGAAACATGACAATCCACGAATTTGACGAATGTCCATGGGACACTAAAAGACGAGGCAATTTCCCATGCGATGAGCATGGTCAACCAATCAACCCCGCTAAAGACTGTCTAGAAAGATTATATCCAATCTTTGTACAACAAGAAGAATTAGATATTGCGAGAACCGTAGCGGGTAGGTGAACAATACAACTCACTTAAGACATAGGGCTGTACATCAACCGTACGGCCTTTTTTTTATTTATTATAATATTTAATTTCTTACCAACTCCGCAGAATGAGAGAAGTTCTTAACCGTATCTCTTATAAATAACGCTACTACCACCACAACCACACCGAGCACAAGCTGCACAGAGAGTTCTGTATTTAAAATAGCACTGTTTGTAAATCTATATATACTATTAAATTCAAGAAGTGACGGCATATTGTTAAACACATTCGAAATAGAAACAAGAGAAGATATTAAAGTGGTGGCAAGGGCAAGGACGTACACCTTAAATATAAGCGGGTTAAATACCTTTTTAAGATAGTACACCCTCTTTACCTGCCCCATTATTTTTTGTTCCAGTTTTTTAGCCATAATATAGTATCTACATTAATAATGATTTCCTTTGATTTTTAGCTTGTTTATCTAATTCCTTACGAAACGCATCTTTTGCCCTATGCACACGTGTCTTTACCGCACCAACTGAAATCCCCTCCTCCTGTGCAATATCTTTCTGAGGCTTCCCTTCTATAAAATGCTTACCCAAAATTCGTGCAAACTTTTCTGGCAGTTCTGAAAGGATAGATATAACATAGTCACTCATTTCAAACTTTTCAAACTGTTCGCTCTTCGTATCAGGAAGCGTCTCATATATTTCCGGTTCGAGTTTTTGTAAGTTATTCCAATCCTTCTTTAACTTCTGATACCGAGTAAACGAAGTATTTATGAGAATCCTGTATCCCCACGAACTAAACGAAGCCCCTTTTTGTACCGTAAACCTATCGGCATATATATAAATCTTACTAAATGTTTCTTGAACAACTTCCTCGGCATCCTCTTTATTTTTTAAAATTGAAACAGCTTTCCGTAGGAATGCATCCTGATATCGCTCTAGAAGAATTCTAAAGTGTTCAGGCTCTCGCACAGAAAGAGAAAGAATCTCTTCATCAGTTTTATCCCTTACATCAGTATGTATCTGTTGTTCATCAAGTAATCCCATAATTACAGTATACATGGTAGTAGGCAGACAGAGTAGAACAAAAGAAGCCTCATAACTTCTCTGTGGACCACTCACATTACCTTGTCCTAATACCACTCTCGACCTCTGTACTTATTGCAACCACTTGAATAAGTAAAAGGTCACAATATTCTTTAATAAACAAAATTACTATAAAAAACAGTAATTCATATTAAATATAACGACAAAAATAACTAATTGACATAAATAAAATATAAGAGTATATTTTATTTTAGAAAATAATTTTTTGCGTTCTGTAATATAAAAAGGGGAAACGATAATGAAACAACAAACAACTGTAGCTGATGTGCTACAGACATTAGTGCCGATCACCTCTTTCTCTACTTATGAAAAAGGAGATGAAATCCCACTGCACAAATTTAATAAAGACTGTATCATTATTATATGCAGTGGCTATGTATTACTTAGGTCCATGGACAGTCAAGGAAATCATTTATCGGAATTTCTCAAAATTGGCGACACCTTTAAAAATAATAATATTGGTTATAGGGTCCGAGCTTCTTACGAGGTAACGATCTGTTCAATTTCGTCTTCGGTGTATGATAGTATTATTGCCGAACATTCACATCTAGAAAAGATATTTCGGTCAGCAACAGAAAAAAGAATTGAGAGGTTAAGAATATTCATGTCTAGAGCTCTGTATGCAAATACAGAAGGTAAACTGGTAACCTTCTTGTTGTTTTGTCTATCAGAGCAAAATTTTAATTTAGACTCTGGTAATAAAAGACGGCTTTTAATTCCAATGAGTCATCAAGATATAGGCTCTGTTATTGGGGTAAGTCGTGAGCAGGTTTGCAGATCTTTTAAATTACTTATAAGAAGAGATCTTATAACGAAAGAAAGTAAACGGCATGTAGCTAGACAGCTAGTTACCATAAAAAATCTTTCTGCTTTACACACTCTTTCTGGAATTTAACCCTATGACTCCAGACCTTAGTTCTGTACATAAAGAATTATCTTTAAGCGCGTGCAGTGCTTACTAGACCTCCCTTCAACAGGGAGGTAATTTTTTTATATTACATACATATTGAAATAATTTTATAAGATAATTACTTAAAAACGATATCCTTGCAATGTTTTTACAGAACGTTGCGTATGGGCTATACTAATTTCCATTATGCTTAATTATAATGAAATCTTGCCACGAAAATATATCGTTCTTGAAAACGAGCCGTATGAGGTCCTATCTTCAAATACGGCAAAGAAAAATCGTCAAAAACCAGTAAACCAAACAAAATTAAAAAATCTAATAAACGGACGTGTCGTAGAGCAAGCATTTCACCAATCAGACAAAGTACAAGAGGCAAACATCAGCAAGAAAACAATAAAATACCTATATAGCAACAAGGGCGAGTTCTGGTTCTCTGACCCTAAGAATCCTAAAGATAGATTTCAGCTTTCTGAAGAAACTATTGGAGACAGTTCAAAATATATAAAAGAAAACAGTGAGTTGATAGGGCTCGCTTTCGACGATGACATTATAGGTATTTCACTCCCTATCAAGATAGAACTCGAAGTTACCGAGGCACCACCAGGAATTAGAGGTAACACAGCACAAGGAGGCTCTAAAGTTGTCGTGCTCGAGACAGGCACAAGTGTCTCAACTCCCCTTTTTATAAACGAAGGAGACATAATCCGAATCAACACCGAAACTGGACAGTACGTAGAGCGAGTTGAAAAGAATTAATAATCTGCTATATTGTATACAGAAATCAACCAGTAGAAGGATGTAAGTCATGTCGCGAATTGGTATACCTCTTACAGACGAAACACTTGCTTCATTACCATTGACTCAGCAACAAATACTTCGTGCATTTTTCATTGAAGCAAATATTCTAATAAAGGAAAACATACTTGAAAGATGTGAAGATGGTCGTCTTGTTCCATTAGAATCATTACAATTAAAGTACGACGCTATTGTGAGATTTGGTGGCGATAAGTATTGTCAGGTACGACAACGCGTGCAGTTGTTCGATCTTTGTGATTTACCAACGTTCGAGGAAGCACAACAACATGAACCTGTTCCAGAAGGAACAATAATACATTGAAAAAATATAACCAATAATAAAACCGCCACAAGTGGCGGTTTTACTACACATAAAATTATTCTTAATCATCTAGACATAAGGTACTTTTCTATGATATAACTTATAATAGAAATAGGGGCATGTAAACATCTTTTAAGGAAGGTAAAAACCATGTCATACCAAAAAAAAACACAAGTGTGTTACTTAAGTAATACACATTATGTAGAGTTAATTTTGAGCAGATTCTTTGAAGAAGCCACAAGACTTATAGAAGAAGCTGGGTCAATACAATACAAATTACAACCCACACCAGCCATGCAAGTAGCGTATGATGCCACTGCTGACTTAATTTTTGATGCAAAGACTCTTGTAGAGTTTAAAGTGGCATCTGCATGTTTTGAATTAAAGCCATCAAAACGCATATTACACTGAAGTAAGGAGATCAAAAGCCACTTTTACCAGGGTGGCTTTTTATTTTATTTATATATCACACCTACAAACTACCTAGAAACGAAAGGAAGTAACCCCATAAAACGAGCGCGTTTAACTGCTTCTTCCATACGACGTTGATGCTTTGCAGTTAAGTTAGTTTTCTTACGTGCAAGAATACGTCCATGAGGATTCAAAAACTGCTTCAAGATATCAATATCTCTATAATCAATGTGTTTTATATTATGTGTTGAAAAAAAGTCTGTGTTCATATCAATTAAATTAAAATCTTCTTAAATACTAAAACGGTATATCGTCTGGATTAATATCTTCTTCTGGATACTCTATAGCATCACCTTTTGATTCTGTTGCTTGAGTTCCTTCATTAGCCTTAGGTGTAGCTGTTCCAGATCCTTGGTCTCCACTATTACGTGAACCAAACTGTACCCTATCAGCAACTATCTCTGTTCGGTATTTTTTAACACCATCAGCATCCCAACTACGTGTTTGAAGTCTACCTTCAATCAAAACTGAACTACCTTTTTTAAGATATTGCGCACTTGTTTCAGCTTGTCGTCCAAATACTACAATATTATGAAACTCAACAGCCTCTTGTTTTTGACCATCTTTATCTTTCCAAACACGATTAGTAGCAACGCTAAAGCTCGTTACTTGAATACCAGATGGAAGAGAACGTAACTCTGGGTCTCGTGTTAGATTTCCAATAATAAGAGCTTTGTTTAAATACATATATTTATTCTACCACGATTTCTTTAATGCTTTCATCAAGCGCCTTCTCTGACACAGGAACACCTATCTCTTCCTTTTTAGGAGTAGATTTTGGTGCTACGGTTTGCTTTCTCTCCGTTCGAGCATGAGGAAGCCTTATATCTGCGCGTGTATCTTCTTTTACTGTTTTAAATATAATATGTCGAAGTATATTCCTATTTGAATCAAGAACATTTTTAATCTCAATAACTCCAGAAGGAGTCATCTCAAACTTAATTCCACCAAAATATGCTGTTTCAAACTTCTCTTTTTTACCATTTTCAGTTCTAAACATGTCATATGCAAGGTCAATATACTTTGGAGCTTCTTCTGAAATAACAATACCTCCGTGTTCTTTAATGAAATCCTTGATAGCCAGAGCTTCTTTTGGAGCTTCTTCCTCTGAAACATCTGGAATAATACTGTACCCCAGCTCATAAACACGAGGATCAATATCCCCGTCCATATCAATATCTGCTTCATTTATTGTATTTTCTATTTTTTCTACTTCTGTCATATAGTGTGCCCTAGCATAACATAAGAGAAATACTACCGCAAGAAATATACCTACTATACTAACTATCTATAACTTCGGTATAAAACGTTTTACATTACTCATCAACTGTTCTTTAAGCTTCTCCAAGTCCTCCCCACGCAGTTCTGCTATTTTGTTAACCACATCAATAACAAACACCGGTTCACATCGCTTCCCTCTGTGTGGCACAGGTGCAGTATAGGGTGAGTCAGTCTCAGCAAGAATCATATCTTTAGGCGCATATTTCACAGTATCGTCATAGTCGTGAGCAAAGGTAATAACACCTGGAAAAGATGTAGTGAAATCAATCTCATAATATCGCTTCGCAATTTCAGGTGGAGCTGTGAAAAAGTGAGAGTTACCTCTTAGCTTATCCCCATACTCTTTTTTCTTTGATTTCAACATATCAAGTCCATCTTCATGTGCATCGCGAATATGTAGCATCATTGGTTTATCATACTTAACAGCAAAATCAATCTGATTTTCAAACTCTTTCCTTTGTCGTGCTCGTTCAGAATCATCTTTAATGTGAAAGTAGTCTAATCCACACTCACCCACCATCACAACATTTTCGTCAGTTACAAGTTCCCTATACACCTCCTCATCAAAAGATTCTTTAGTATTGTCCGCTGGATGTAATCCAATAGTTGCGAACACTCCATCATGTTTCTTTGCGAAATCAAGCGCAAGACGTGACTGTTCTAAATCGGTCCCGACGGTAATAGTACCGACTTTATTCTCGCGCATACGCGCAAGCACCACGTCGATATCATCGGCGAATGAATCAGAATGAATATGAGAATGAAAGTCAAAGTACTCAAGCATGTTATATATTTTCTAAAGGATACACATCAAAAGCGACCTCATCATATGGATGAACACTTTTCATTGCATCAATTACATTCTTAAGATTGTCGCGACTGCATACAAACTCTATTCTTTCTTCCTCAACCTCTTCGGGTTTCCCAATTTCTCCAATGTGTGGATTAGACCCCTGTTCAGGCTTAAATCTACCAACTCCTCTTGAAGAAAAACTACAAAATGTGTAATTCCCAATCTTACCTGCCCCAGCACTCCCTACTGCATCACGAACAACGTCAGTATGAGTATCAGGAACAAACACTACGATTTTCACATTATCAGACATATTTTATAATTTATCTTTAACAAGCTTCGTGATTTTTTGTAATTCTTCTAATGGAGACTCTGAACGAGATCCAGGTCGATACAGGAATTCTCTCGGATTATATTTATAAATTCCTTCATCGCCTTCGTTTCTGGAAACAATATGTATATGCAAATGATTAACCGATTGACCTGCGACACTCCCCTCATTCCACGCAATATTAAACCCTTCCACATCGAAAGTCTCTCTGAGTACTCCACGCAATCTCACAACCATATCAAATAGCGCATCCTTTTCTTCTTTCTTCAAATCCTCTATCGTTGCAACATGCCTAGTCGGGCACACCAATAAATGTCCAGGAGTTATCGGTATATTAGTTGGAAATACAAAAACCAAATCATCTCGGTAAATAATACCTTGGTTCTTCTCAACAATACCATTACAAAATGGACAATCTTTTTCTTTTTCGTTCATAGTTAATTTCTAAGTGGTAAAACAGCATCTGGCATTTCTTTTTCAAAGAACGACAGGTGCCCTGCACCAGTAACAATTACATTTACACCATTAATCAATTTATTTTTTATATTACTTAACATCTCATATTCTCTTTTTTTTGATTTTTCCTTATCAAAATATTTTTCTTTAATTTCATCCTTTAGTTTTTTAACACTTGGAATATTCCACAGCCCTTCTTTGTTTAAGTCTTTCCAAGAATGATTTTTCAGAAGCTTCTTGCATTCTAATTCGAATTGTAAAAATTCTGGTTCTTTTCCAGTAACACCGTCCTTGAGCGAACTGTCTCCTGTGTCAAAATAATCTACCTTCTTCTTATTACGTACAGCCCAATCATATACAACAAACATTTCGTCTCGAACAGAGTCTTCTCTAGGATTATCATACAGCTCATCTTTATCAAGTTCCACAAGAACTTTGTCTGGGTTTATATCACGAAGAACTTCTTCTAATTCATCTTTAGGAGTCCAATTAAGATGTATGGTGCCGATAATAATAACTTTTTTCATATTATTTAACCCAATCTAGGAAATAAATTTTCCGGTTTCTTATTTTCAAGTATTGTTGCTTTGATGAGCTTGTTTGCTTCTGGAAGAAACGGATAAAGCATACGTCCAACAATGTAAAGATCTTGCACACACTCAGCAATAATCTTTCGACCTCGGTCAGGGTCTTCTTTTACCACTTTAAATGGCTCCTCTTCGGTGATCTTTTGATCAAGCTTTTGAATACACCGCCACACATAATTAATCGCTCCATGAAAATCATACGAGTCAAGAGGGCCAGTATATTCTTGTGCAAAACCAGCAACAGTTGGTTGCCCAATCGGCTCGGGAAGATGCATCTCCGCAAGTTTCATCACACGCGCAACTACATTCCCTAAACCATTTACAAGATCTGCTTCATACCACTCATCGAGTCGCTCCCATGTAATATCAGTATCTTCAAATGGGTGCACGTGCTTCAGGAGCAAAAAACGTGTTGCGTCGGTGCCGTATTTATCAATCATGTCCTGCGGATTAATAATATTACCCAACGACTTGGACATCTTCTTTCCATTTGAAATAATCATTCCATGAACAAAAACTGCCTTAGGTAATGGTAACCCAGCTGAGAGCAACATCGCAGGCCAAAAGATGGTATGGAACCGCACAATATCTTTACCAACTACATGCACACCAGGCCAAAACTTCATATTCTCTTCACCGCGACCAAATCCCAAAGCGGTAATATAATTTGTTAGAGCGTCCATCCATATATACATTGTTTGACTATCATCTCCTGGTACAGGAATACCCCACGTCATCTTTTCTTTTGGTCTTGAGAAACTTATATCTTGTAATCCCTTACTCAAAAATGCTAACATCTCGTTTTTTCTTTTCTCAGGAACTATCTTAATTTCGTTGGATTGAATGAGTTTTTTAATCTTGTCGGTATATTTTGAAAGTCTAAAGAAATAATTCTCTTCACTTACTTTTTCTGGCTCTGTATTATGGTCTGGACATTTTTCGTCAACAAGTTCTTTCTCGGTAAGAAACTTTTCACACCCTTGGCAATATAATCCAACATATTCTGATTTATATATATCGTCTTGTGCGACAAGTCGGTTCCACATTTCTACCACTCCTGGCCAATGAATTTCTTGATCTGATGTGCGAATAAATTGATTATACGAAATATCTAGATTTTTATATAAATCCTTAAAACCAACAACTATCTCTTCTAAATATTCTTCGGGGTCTTTCCCTTGCTTCTTTGCAGCCTCTACTACTTTTTCAGTATGCTCATCTGTACCAGTAAGGAAATATGTATCCTCACCCATTAATCTATGGTACCGAGCCAATGCATCACAAAGCACAGTTGTATATGCATGCCCCATGTGTGGCTTCGCATTAGGGTAAAAGATTGGTGTTGTTATATAAAAAGGTTTTTTTACCATTACTCGATATTACGCTGGTGAGCTTTCTTTATCAAGCGCTCCATCTTTTTTCTTTTGAACATCACCAACAAACTCTTGAATCACAGCAGCAATAGGTACAGCTAATATAACCCCTAAGAATCCAGCCAGCTGAGCTCCTACAAGAAGGGCAATAATAACCAAAAGAGGTGGAACACCAACCACTTTAGTCACAACTAGTGGGTAAATAAGGTGATTTTCGAACTGTTGAATAATTATATAAAGACCGATAACTAAAAGCCCTGTTGAAGCTCCACCGTCAACAAAAGCAATAATAATAGCTGGTATAGATGATAGAATAGGTCCAAATACAGGAATAAGCTCAAACATGGCAGCTATTACAGCAAGAAGGAGTGCATATTTAACTCCAAGTATAGTGAGCCCAAGATACACAAGCATACCCACAATCACAGCCAATATAATCTGCCCTTGCATCCATAAACCAATCTTTATCTGAGACCTTTTCCAAAGACTGATAATCCCCTTCTGATACTTAACGGGTGAAATAATTTTAAGAAAATCATCAATTCCTGTCTCTTGCATTGCAAAATAAAATGAAAAAACAATAATTAATATAAAGCTAAACACTCCACCAAAAACAAACGTAACTGTGGCTAAGAAACTTTCCGATACATTAGAAAATAGTGCACGGAGTTCAGTTACTACATTAGTTATAGAAAATGTATCTACAACACTTTGTGTACCTAAGAATACAGATTCTTGAAAAGGTCTCGATGAATCAAATGTGTCTAAATAACTAGGTAATACTCCTAAGAAATTAATCATTTCACTTAAAACTGGCGGTAAGAAAAAATAAAAGAAACTAAGTAGAAATGAAAAGAACAAGAGGTACACGACCATCACTGCTACAACTCGAGGAAATCTATACTTCATAAACCATTTTGTTGCAGGTTCAATAGCGGAAGCTATAACAACCGAAGTTAAAATAATTAACACAAGGTCTTGTAAGTAAAACAATGCAATAAATAAAATAACTAATAATATCGATTTAATTACTGTACCAGTTGTAATATTTACAATAAGTTGCTTTGAATTGTCAGGCATATGGTTAAGTGTAAAGTAAAAAGCTAGAAGTTGAAAGGTATCATCTAGAAAAGTATGGATAAACCGAGCTTAAAACAAGTGACATCTGATTCATCACAATGAATCAGATGTCACTTGTTTTAATTTTTACAAATCTTTTTTAAGTGTTATGAGTAGATCGTCAATCAAAACTCTTTTTTGTTCTGCTGTATCCCTATCACGCACCGTAACAGTATTGTCTTCGAGTGTATCGAAATCAATAGTAATACAATATGGTGTACCTATTTCGTCTTGTCTTCTATATCTCTTACCAACATTTCCATTATCATCAAACATTATTTGAGGAATCTCTTTCTTTAGGTTTTTATATACTTCTCGAGCTTTCTCTTGTAGCTCTGGCTTATTTTTCATAAGAGGAAATACAGCTGCTTTAATAGGAGCAACAGTTGGCTTAAATGCTAAGTATACACGCTTACTTTCCCCTACTTCATCCTCACGGTATGCACTTACAAGTACAGCTAAAACAGTTCTATCAACACCAAGTGATGGCTCTATAACATGGGGTACAATTTTTTCATTTGTTTCTGGATTAAGATATATAAGATCAACTCCTGACGCCTTAGCGTGACACAACAAGTCATGATCAGCTCTATATGCCAACCCCCACAACTCTTTTCTTCCAAAAGGAAAATCAAACTCAAAATCAATAGTTCGTTTTGAGTAGTGAGCTCTGTCTCCGTCTCCAACTTCAAGCTCATGTAGTGAGTCTTTAGCTATTCCAATCTCATCTGCATATTCATGCATATACTTCTGCCACTCTGCGAAAGCATCCTTCCAATTTTCTTCTTTAACAAAATACTCCACTTCCATTTGTTTCATCTCACGCAGTCTAAATATAAAATCTCGTGGAGCTATTTCATTTCTAAATGCCTTACCAATTTGCCCAATACCAAAAGGGAGTTTTGGATGCATTGAATCCATCACGTTTTTAAAGTTTACAAAAATACCACCAGCGGTTTCCGGTCTAAAATATGTTACAGAAGATTCATCTTCAGTTACACCAACATGTGTCTTAAACATCATATTGAATTGTCGCGCCTCTCCAAACTCACTCTTACACTCTGGGCATTTATCTTCCACCTGATCAGCTCTAAAACGTTTTTTACATTTCTTACACTCCACCATTGGATCAGAAAACCCACTAACGTGCCCGCTTGCTTCCCATGCTTTAGTATTCATTAAAATCGCAGCGTCAAGACCATATACATCATCTCGAGCATCAACAAATTTATCCCACCATATATCAGTAATATTATGTGCTAGTGCAACACCAAGAGGTCCATAGTCAAACATCCCTGCTATACCACCATATATCTCAGAACCTTGAAATACAAAACCACGACGCTTTGCAAGCGATACTATTTTCTCCATCAATTCACTGTCTTTGTCCATGTTTCTTTTTTAACT
The DNA here is from genome assembly GCA_964625905.1 of uncultured Candidatus Saccharibacteria bacterium. GTDB lineage: Bacteria > Patescibacteriota > Minisyncoccia > Phycocordibacterales > JABMNX01 > JABMNX01. The sequence goes on from CAZVBS010000004.1 coordinate 14,139, forward strand.
TTTTAACTAATTTTCTGATACACGCTCATGTCCACCTGGAAGTCCTGTTTCAGAAGTGATCTGTGTTGTTAGTGGCGCACTGATACTACTTATCTGAGCCTCAGTAAACTGGTCGAAACCAACAATAGATTGATTATGCACTAAAGCAGGTGTTCCACCAACCTGACTCAAACTAGGTGTAAGACCTATCTGAAACGATACTTCCTTTGGAGATACGTTTGTTCCAACACCTTGCTTTACTTCACCTATATTCCACATAACCTGATTACTGTTTGGATTAAAGCTTATTTTTGAGTCTTTAGGTGTAAAGTTGCCAGTCCATCTCACATAAGAAGGTAACTCAGCAACAACTTTTGCTCCAGACACATAATTAGCAGTGTTTGTAATAGTCCATACAACAGTATATAGTGTCTCTTTTTCTGCCACTGGTGGAATTGGTCCACTATTTACAAGCCCTCCAGTGTTGTAAAGTAGCCGTGAAGTAAGATTAAGGTCAGATGAAATACGTATCTTTCTAGTTATTATAGACTCAATATTTTCTGGAACATTGTCTTCACTTTCCCTTCTACCACGAACCGTTAAATTAAGGATGATTTCAGGATTCCTAATTCCAAGTACTGCAATATTTTTAGTCTTAAAATTAAACTTAATAATTCCAGCTTGTGATGGGCTCAACTCACCAAAGCTTTTACTTGTATCCTTACCCCAACGGAGTGTATCTGTCACAGAATTATAAAAACCTTGTTCTGCCAAAACAGACCCTTCATCTATTGAGTTACCAGAAAGATGAATTTCAAACTGAGCGTCAGTAATCGTATCTGTTAAATTATTCTTCCATGCTATCTCACCATTAATTTGTTCACCACTTGAAAACACATACAAGTCCTCCATCCTATCATTAAGCGTAATATCTGCACTTATAAATGGACGCTTTATAGTAATCCCACGAGTAGAGGAAACAAATGTAGTCGCAAGCTTCTTTACATCAAGTTTATCTCGTACACCAACATCAAAACGAAATACACGTTCTTCATTATCTTGCCCTGTCATAATTCCAAATATATGTATTGTTTTTTCTTGTTCAGGTTTCAAGTCACCTATGTCCCATATGGAGTTTGAAAAATCAGACTCTGGTTCTGCCTTAACAAAAGAAAAACCAAAAGGATATTCTGCTTTAAGTATAAGGTTCTCAACTGGAGTGCTTGAATTAGAGTTAATAACAACAGTAAAACCGATCTCCTGTCCAGACACAACCTCACTAAACGAACGCACTGAAACGCTCACAGGTGATGAAGATAATGTCACTAGATATTCTTTTTCAGCGAAGAAGATTGCATTAGAACCAGCCACTCTATATTCCACTGTAACAATGATACTTTTTTGAGTATTCTCTTCTCCAAATAGAATAGCTCCTACACTCTCGTTTATACGCTTACCTGGTGCAATATTTCCAATAGATTTCCTAAAGCGAGTGAGTTCGTTTTGTAAATTTCCAGGAACACGTGTGCCTTTAGGGTATTCAATAAGTAAGTCCGTCAACTCTAACGTAGTCGCATTCTTATTTACAATAGAAATCTGAAGCTCTAATTCTTCACCGCCACCTATTGCTGTTGGACCTTGAATTTGTATATCAACATTATCTGACGAAACAATATTTTTCTCTCCTAAAAAATAAAAAGATCCAAATAGTACAGAACCAATAAAAAATAAAAGAGAAACTAAAAAAAACAGTCCGAGTAACGATCTTTTCTCTTTTACTTGAGTATCTTTTTTCACTCGTGTCGACTGAGTCCACGATCTTTTTACAGAACTTTCTTCAGAACTCAGTCCGTGCCTTCTCCTTGCACTTATCTCACGTCGTGAATACAGTCTTCTTCTTAAACCTTTTATTCTATCCTTTTCGTTCATATATGCTTATTAGTATAGGGTAGAAAGTAGAAAGTAGAAAGTAGTAACCTTTAAAAATGCCCCATCTGCCTCGCTCCGTATAATTTAATAAATTCGTAGCAAATATATGTCCATCCGTTCTTATCTTTAAAATAGTTCTCTCTTGTATATTTTGCCGAAAGACCTGGATGACGAATTAATTGAAACTCCCAATCAAATCCTCCCTTCATTGTTAACGAGGCTCTTTTCATGTGATAAGGAAGACTTACGGCAATTACTTTATTTGGTAGAAAATTCATTTCATGTAGAATCTTTGCAGAATTCACAATATTTTCTGGTGTGTTTATAGATTCTTTTTCTATAATAATATCTCCCTCATGAACACCAGCATCAATCGCAAGATTTGCATATTTCTCAGCTTCAGAAAGTTCAACATCTTTCATATATGAGCCATACTTACCACTGAACAGAATTTTAGGAGCATACTCCTCATTTTTTATCCGTATAGCTTCTCTTAACGCTAATTCACTAATCCCTCCGAACACATATATTAAGTCTGCTTTTTCTAGAGTATCGCTTTCTGTTAAATAATCCCACAGTCTGTAAATCTTTGACATTGCTTCGCCAGACAATTCATTATTTTCTATATATTCAAATGCTTTCTCAATAGAAAGCTTCGTCTTTTCTGGTATAGATTCTAAAGAAAAGTCCTTATAAATATCTGAAGTGATTCCAAGCTCAGTTAATGCTTCATTTAAATACTTAAAGTGGATCTCTTCAATACTATCTTTTTTGGTAATAAGATTCTGTATCTTGTTTATATACTCAGGGTCACTATTTAAATTTGGACGTGGTTTTTCTTCTGCCATAAACTACATATTACATTAAAGCTGACTTTCTTGAAGTGAAGTATTGATTTGTTTAATAACATCTTCTCGCATCGGAGAGATGTGTGACATTAAGTCAACATGAATATCCGCAGTATCAAGAAACCGCGCGTTTGTACTATCTTTGGCAACATATCCAAGGTTATAAAGAATACGAAGGACGATCAAACATTCAAAGCTACTCAGCTCTTCATCAGAAAGAGAGCTCTCCTTAAGGAATAAAAAAGCATCCGAAACCACCGCAAATAATTCCCTGTTTTCTTCTTCACCATTAAGCAACCTCTTTAAAAGAGAAGTCATCCTAAGTACCGCTTTTACCTCACCAGCACTTCCTTTAAATTCATTATGAAAATTATACCTACTCTCTGCACCAACAATGCGCCACACCTCCTTTCCACGAACCAGTGAAACGTCAGAAACAGAAAAATCTTGTAGAGAAAACCTAAGTTTTGAGCGCTCCTCCCTAACACTCCTTGCAACAGCACGAATCCTCCCAAGCTCAGCAGTAAACATATCAATAAACCTATTAGCCTCACCCATATCAGAGCTACCCAATATAATCGCTTCTGTTTGATATCTATGATGTGACATAATTTTTAGGTTTTAGGTTTTAGGTTTTAGAAATTACAATATTTAAAAATATAACACTCCACTACTATCATACATATATAGTCCAGTATACTGGACTATATACACTATTTATAATAAATGTTGTTATTTCCTACACTCTCCATATTCTATCTTAACTTAAATGCGACACGCTTCCCTGAAATAGAAATACCCTCTCCAGCAACTGACTCGAAAACTATTTCTTCTATAAGAGCTGTTTGTTTTATGTCCTCTAAGTTTTCTTCGATAATCTTTTTAAAGTCTACGTCTACGTCAACAGCAAGTCTGATTACATCCTGAGGAGAAAGATTGCTATCTTTACGGAACTGTTGAATCTGTCGCACAATATTTCGAGAAATACCCTCATTCTTTAATTCATCTGTTAGTTTAGTATCAAGCAACACGTCAGTCTCTATTGTAGTATCAATGACAACATTCTTAACATTCACTTCGTCTTGTATAAGTTCAAGTAGTTCGTCTTTACCTTTTAGTTTTTCATTTTTAACTTTTAACTGAGATAAAGGTTGTCGTACTTTTACACCTTCAGAAGATCGTGCCTCAAGAGCAAGTGACACAATATTTCGAACCTCAATCATATTGCTTAGTATATTACTGTTTATTGATTTTACTTTAGGCCATTCACATAAATGCACACTTTCTTTGTCACTATCCACTTTAACAGATTGATATAACGTCTCAGCATAAAACGGCATAAACGGTGAAATTATTCTACTTATCTCAAACAACACCTTCCTTGTAGTATTGATAGCATGTTGTTTGTCTTCTCCTTTGAATCTGTCGCGAGAGCGTCTGATATACCACGTCGAAAGATCATCAATAAACTTATTTATAGGACGTGTCGCTCTATCTAACTCGTACTTCTCCATCGATTCAGTCACTTCCTTTACTAGTTCTTTTGTTCGTTCAAGTATCCATATATCTAGTACGTGCGTGCTATTAACTTTTTCCTCAGCAACACCTTCTTTGTATAATTCATAAAAAGAACTCACATTAGAAAGTCGTCCGATAAGTTTTTTCATCACTTCATCAACCCCATTTTCAGAAAAGCTTAGATCCTCTCCTCGAACTATCGGTGAAGAAAGTAAGTAATACCGAAGTGCATCTGCACCGTACTTGTTAACCACATCAGATGTATCAGGGTAATTCTTAAGACTTTTACTCATCTTTTGACCATCTTCAGCTAAAACTAACCCGTTTACAATTATGTGTTTGTATGGAGCTTTACCAAAAAGTGCTGTACCTAAAACTATAAGAGAATAGAACCAACCACGGGTCTGGTCCATACCCTCCGCAATAAAGTCAGCTGGATATCCTTTAGACTTTGAAAACCATCCACTCTTTGGTTCAAATGTATCGATGTTCTCAAATGGGTAATGTTGTTGACCATACGGCATAGAGCCTGACTCAAACCAACAGTCAAACACATCAGGAACGCGCTCTAATAACTCACCTTCTTTATTCACAACTTCTACCTCATCAATATACGGACGATGTAAATCAAGTTCATAGTTTTTATTATGTGGAAGTGGCACGAAAGAAAGTTTCCTTATTTCGCCAGTTTTTAAATCAAATCTATCGTCTATTATACACTCTCCACAAGTATCTATATCAAACCCATCACTTCCAGCTTGTATCATTTGAAGTGGCCCATTGTGAGAAACAATTAAAATAGACTTGTCTTTGTATTCCTTTTCAAATTCATATAGAGCTTCTGTAATTCTGTTCTTAACCTCACTCCATGATTCCCCACCAAGAGGCTTCTTGAGCATTTGTTCTTCAGTGAATTTATAAAAAGAGTGATATTTATCAACTGACTTTCCTTCAAACTCACCAAAAGTTATCTCTTTAAGTCGCGCATCCTCCTTCAATATTTCTTCAGACAAACCAAGTTCTTTCACTAAAAGTTTTGCAGTCTCGCGAGTCCTTTGCAGTGGTGAATGTATCACTATGTCTATCTTTTCATTTAATCCTTTAACAGCAATCTTTATATTTTCTTTACCTTTTTCTGTTAGAGGATTGTCGACGGATACATCAGAATTAAGAGTATTTTTAGTATTAAACAACGCCTCACCATGACGCATAATAAAATATTTGTTTCCAGACTTTTTTACATTTTCTTTAAGCTCTTTTATAGAACCAAACGTTACATATGTGTTGTTTTTCTTATCCTCCCACACAGGAAGCGGTGCACCCCAATAACGACTGCGAGAGATAGACCAGTCACGAGCCCCTTCTAACCAGTTACCAAACCTATTTTCGCCGACCTCTTTAGGAACCCATGCAATTTTCTTATTTTCAGAAACAAGCTTATCTTTAAAACTTTTTACTTTTACAAACCATGAAGACGAAGCGTAATTTAAAAGTGGAGTATCGCACCTCCAGCAATGTGGGTACGAGTGCTCTATTTTCTTTTTAGCAAAAAGCACGTCGTGGTGAGCAAGCCATTTAATAATCTCAATGTCGGTCAACATGTGATCTTCCTTAGGCTTTACTGCCATACCAGCAAAATCAGTTACCTTGTCTGTGAAGACTCCATCCTCTGTCACATGATGAATGATAGGAATACCCTCCTTTTGAGCTAGAAGTAAATCATCTTCACCAAACGCAGGAGCTAGATGCACGATACCAGTACCATCCCCTGTAGACACATATGGTGCGTGATATACCTTCCAACCATTTTCCTTTCCATTTATCTGTTCATCTGTGTAGTAATCAAAAAGTGGTTTGTATTTCTTTCCTATAAGTTTGTCACCTTTATACGTATCTACAATAGTATATTCATCGTCTTCAAAAACTTTACCGAGTCTTTCCTTAGCAAGAATAAACCGTACAATAGATCCATCTCCTTCATCTTTTTTTTCTATTGTTACATATTCAATATCCTTATTGACCGCTATCGCAGTGTTCCCAGGAAGTGTCCACGGAGTAGTTGTCCAAGCAAGTAAATATGTTTTTGGTTTGTCTTTGGGCTGATCTACAAGCTCAAATTCAACAGTAACTGAAAAATCCTTAATGTCTTTATATCCTTGATTTACCTCGAAATTAGAAAGCGTAGTTCCGCATCTTGGACACAGATGCATTGATTTAAAATCTTTATATATTAGTTTTTTTCTATGCAGTTCACTAAATACCCACCACACACTTTCAGTGTATGAAATATCCATTGTTTTATAATCACGCTCCATGTCAACCCACCTACCGATACGCGGGATGATTACCTTCCAGTCATCAGCATACTTCATAACAGTATTTCGAGCCGCTTCGTTAAACACTCCTATGCCAAGCTCTTCAATATCTCGCTTTGTTTTTAAACCAAGATCCTTTTCTATTTCATTTTCTAGTGGAAGTCCATGACAATCCCAACCCCATCTACGATTCACACGATACCCTCGCATAGTCTTATATCGCGGTATAGCATCTTTAATAGTACTAGCTAAAATATGCCCGTAATGCGGTAATCCGGTAGCAAATGGAGGTCCATCATAGAAAACAAACTCGCCATTCGGAGCATCCTTTTCTTCAGATTTTTTAAAAATATTATTCTTATTCCAAAACTCTAAAACAGCCTCCTCACGTAGAGCTATTTCACTCTTATTCTGCATATTAGAAATATCCTTACTATCAGTCATATATCAATAGATAGTATCAGATAGAAGTAGTATCTGCACCCCTACATTCTATCAGGAGTTTTGATTCCAAGAAGCCATAAACCGTTTTGTAGCGTTATAGAAACAGCACGGGCAATAGCGAGTCTTGCTGGCACATCATCGGTACCATCAAGAATCTTAGTTTGCCCATACCAACTATTAAACGCACCAGCTAACTCAGTAAGATATGTAGTAACGTAGTGCGGTTCATATTCTTTAACAGCTCGCTCCACCACACTACTAAAACGAGGAAGTAGTCTCTCAACATCAGTCACTTCACCACCTTCAGTAATTTTTTCCTCAACACACCCTATCTTAGCTTTATCTAATATAGACAAAATCCTAGCGTTTGTATATTGCAAATACGGCCCTGAGTCCCCCTCAAAAGAAAGAGCTTGATCCTTATCGAAGATAATATTTTTACTCGATGACTGTTTTAAAATACCGTACTTAATCGCAGCAATAGCAACCTGCTCTGTCACCTCATCTTTATTCTCTACTTCAAACGAAGCCATCCTCTCTTTTGCACTGTCTTTAACAAGCTCAATAAGCGACTCACCAGTAATAACATTCCCTTCTCTTGAAGACATCTTACCTTCACTTAACTGCATCATGCCGTGAGGCACGTGAACAAGTTCACCTTTAAAATCAGGCTTAAGTATAGAAAATGCTTTAAATACAACATCAAAATACGTCTTTTGTTCAACTGCGGTTACTGTAATGCTTGTATCAAACATAAACTCCTTTTGTTTTAATATTGGCAAGCCTAAGTCACGTGTTTCATATGTCGTAGTACCGTGTTTAGTCTTAAATACACGAGTGTGAAGTCCGTACTCCTCACCCTTAAACACAACAGCCCCTTCACTTTCTTCAAACACTCCGTCTTCAAGACCTTTTTCAACCATAGGCAGACCAATCTCTAAAGATTCGCTCTCAAAAAAGGAGTAGTCGAACCGAGTTCCAAGTGTTTTATATATCTCATCAAAGTGAGCAAGTGAAGCCTTAAGCCCAATCTCGTATGTGTCCATTAGGTCGGAATCTTTCGCAGTAATTCGTTTATTAAGTTCATTAATCTCAAGCTTCGTATTTTCACCTTCCTCAAACTTTTCATGTCCGTATGTATATGCTTTACCTAAATCACTAATACTTCGCACATCAAACCCTTCTTTACCTACAGCCCACAGCACCTTAGCAACATGTAGCCCAATATCGCCCTGATAATTCGCCCGCTTTACTAGAGCACCAGAAAATTCAATTAGTCTTGATATAGATTCTCCAATAGTATTACTCATTAAGTGCCCGATATGAAAAACCTTAAATGGATTCGGGTCAGTATACTCCACCATTATTTTCTTACCTTTCAGAGAATCATTACTTCCCCACTTATCACCAAGTTTTAAAATGTTTCCAGTAGTCTCATTAAAGAAACTACTGGATAGATAGAAGTTAATAAACCCAGCCCCAGCAATTTCAATCTTTTCTATTTCTGGAGTCTCTTTAATGCTCTTAACGATTTCTTGTGCCAACTCTTTTGGGTTCTTTCCTTCTTTCTTTGCCAAGACCATCGCCACATTACAAGAAAAATCCCCATGACTAAGATCTGTCGGGTACTCTAACTGGACACTCTCTGCAGTCACCCCAGTCTCTTTTAGAGCTTCTAATATAGAATCCGTAATTATCTTTTTAATCATCATTAGTCGTATTGTACCCAACCTTCACGCACCACACAAACACATTAATAATCTCAATTACCTTACTTATCACACTCTATCACTTCAGTTAACTGAAGTGATAGAGTGTGATAAGTTTTTTAGAATCTATTTTCTTTTTATGTTCTCAGTCCGTTTATAAAATGCCCTCCATCTACCCTTTCCCATAGGGGGCATGCCAGCACGTATTAATACTTCAAATGCTGTTTCTTTATTATAATCACCATCTCGCACCTTACCACTTTTCTGTTTTTTGTAAGTATGTGCGACAAGGTCGTTAAATTCCCCTTCAATACAAAGTTTTTGGATACGAAATATCGTAGCCGAACTTACTTTTAATACATTTTGTATATATTTATAACCTGCATCTTCTTTGAGAAGAATAACGATAGCAAAACGCTTCGCTAGCATAATACGTTCTGCGTCAGTAAGTAGTGCATCAATCAAGGTATTTGCTTGCGATGCAGTCTTAGCTTTAGCAACCTCAAACACAAGTAGATCACCAATACGCTTGAGAACTTTCTTTGAAAGTGGTTTTTGAGATACATAAGTCATAAAGATACAATACCATAATTATCTTGCATCACTTCAGTTAACTGAAGTGATGCAAGATAATTATGGTATTGCTTTTATTATTATTGTTAACGCACATCGGTAATGAATTCTGATGTAGTACCCAAAGAAGCCTCAATATATGTACGTCCTAGCAGTGCGCCACGCTCAGTCTCAACAGAACATCGCCACTTACCTTCTATTACTGTTTTTACACTATATCCACGATATCCGTCTACACGACCACCCGTTATAGGAAAATCAAATCTGCCACGTTCTTCCCATTCACCTAAATTTTTATTAAAGACCTCCCACACATGAAATATAGGAGCTTCTAATCTCGCAGGAGCAAAAATAGAACTGAAACATGATGCAGTATTAGTTTCTTTTAAATAAATAGCTGAGTCTGATTTTCTCCAAAACTTATACCACTCTACTTTCTCATATGTAACTATATATTCACCACCAGAACGTACGACAGAATGAAAGATACCTATATCACGCACAGCCAAAGGTACTGGTGGAATCATGTTTGAATAATAAAGTATTGAAAAAACAAAAAGTATTGAAAAAATACCTACTCTTAACATTTTTTTACTTTGATTAAACACATCTCTAGCAACAAAACGAATTATGTACAAAAATAAACTTATTACAACAACACTAAGAAGCGTGCTTGCCAAAAACGTCCACGATTCAATTGAACGAAAAACGACTGGGACAATTAAAATTGAATAAAAAAACACAAGTAGATAATAAGCCAAGATATTAAACTGAACTCTCCTATATCTAGATTTAAATATCTCATTACCAACAAGTAGCCCAAGAAGTATTAAAAGAAATGGCCAGTTTTGAACAAGCGTTGCACTTCCTATATAAAGCACAAGGAGTCCTCCAGCAAGGTTACCGAAAGCAAACTGCACAATAAGAGAGAGCCAAAGTTTTGACTCTTTCTTAAGCACTTCCCTATGTGCCATTAGCGCAATACAAAACCCAGCGATAAATAAATACGTCAGAAGTACAATATTTCCATAGAGCTGATCAGGACGCCCAAGTGTAATAGAATCCCACACCAAACCAGCCACAAGCGCCGCCGCCGGCAAATGCTGTCTATGTTTTTTCACAAATTTAACCATTGTATGTAAAGTATAGCCTAGTCTGCGGACACTGTGGACTGTTTGTCTAAGAGACACAGCAATTTACCATTTCTTGACTTAAATAGCCTATGCACGTACCCTTGCATTAGAATTGTATTTTCACAATAAAAAGGACTATCATCATGTATCTTCCATTAGAAGAACGCACCTCAGATAGCCAATATTCCGACAGGCTAAAATATATTTTGAGACATGGAATATCGGTAAAAGATACTCCTCAAGATGTGGGAGCTATTACTTGTTTTGCCGAACTGACACCCATGGTGTTTGACGTCGAAAACGGAGCTCCGCTTATAACTGAGAGAAAGATATCCTTTTGGCGAAAGCCAATTGGTGAGATACTTGCATTTATAAACGGAGTCAGAGATACAAAAACTCTTGAGAAAGAGTATGGAGTATCTTGGTGGAATCAGTGGGCTACCGAAAGAAAGTGTAAGAAGATCGGCGTTGAAACTGGAGATCTTGGTCCTGGTTCATATGGAGCAGCGTTTCATGACTTCCCAATACCTGACGGTGGCACATTTAATCAACTTGCCCATATGGTTGAACAGTTGAGAAACAAGGAACTGCATCAACGACGCACCTTTGTGGTAAACCCTTGGATTCCGTTTTACAACGGATGGGGTGGAATACAAAAAGCAGTGGTATCGCCTTGTCATGGATGGCTTCATTTCCGTGTCCTTAACGGAAAACTGTTTATGCGAATGGATCAACGCTCTGCTGATATGCCGATTGGTGTTCCAGCAAATATGATTCAGTACTTTGCGCTTCTGCTCGCGGTTGCCCAAGTCACAGGTCTTGAACCAGCTCGATTCTGTCATTCATTCTCAGACGCACACATCTATGAAGACCAAGTTGGGAATGTAGAAGAACTGCTCGAACGTAAATCGAGACCTTTCCCAAGGCTCTTAATCGATCCCGAAGTTAAACAACTCTCTGATTTCAGGCCGCACCATTTTGAGCTTGAGGAATACGACCCTCTTCCAGCCATGAACAACATCCCTGTTGCAAACTAAACATACTTCAAAAGCCGATATGATTAATAACTTATCGGCTTTTTTCTTTATTAATGAGTAATGTTACTATTAGATTATCTTTACACTTATAATATGAACGAAAAAGAAAAAACTAAATTCCTAAACTTTAAACATTCACGAGTAGGAGCCCAGCGTGAACAGATGGAACAAATAAAAAAAGATAATGTATGTCCGTTCTGTATTGAACATTTTACAAAATACCATGAAGCCGCTATCGAAAAAGAAGGAGAATGGTGGATGTTAAGTAAGAACGATTTCCCATATATAGGATCTTCTGTACACTACATACTTGTATATAAAAAACATATTACACAACCTTCTGATATAAATACTGACGCTTGGGTAGAATTTGGGGAACATATTACTTTTCTAAACAACAACTACGCAAAAGAAGGCGGTGCTATGTTTATGCGTTTTGGTAATACGGATTATACAGCCGCATCAATTGATCATCTACATGCACATTTTGTAGTTGGCGTTCCATATACAAAAAATGCTGAGAAGCTTAGAATTCCACTTGGATATAAAAAAGTGTAAAAAAATAGACCTCTGATTTTTTAATCTTTACGATTAAAAAATCAGAGGTCTTCAATGTAAACAAGTTCTATGTTTGCATCTTTAAGGTTTTTTCTCCATCAAGGATAGCGTACCCGCCAGAGAAAAATACTTTCGATATACCAGAACGAGCTACCAACATAGCGCATGTTGGGCACGGAAAAGTTGTAACGTATAACCATGCTCCTTTTGTGGAAATGCCTTGTCGAGCAGCCTCTGCGATAAGGACTGCTTCGGCATGGTCAGCTGTCGTAAGTTCGAGATGAATACCACGCTTAAAGATACTACGAGGATCTCCAAAAGCTGACGGCATCTGTTCATCAGGCACATGTTGATTGTGAGCAACAAGTAAAGACTTGTCATTCTTAACCAATACTCCACCAACCTGACGCCACCAATCGAAACTTTTACTCGCTTCTTCTTTTGCCTTCCTTAGTATTTCGTAATCAAGTGTAGAAATAGACGCAGAGCGGTGTGCTTTTACAGCCTTCTTCTCCGCAACATTATCACGATGCCACCGTAGAAAGATTGACCGATATTCAACTTCGCAACATTTAAAATAACGTTCAACCACCGCACGAGTTATGTCCTCATTTGGACATATGATTGAGATAGGAACTTCATTTTTATTAAGAATCTCTATCCCTGCTGTGTCTAATGACCTAACATCTTTAAGCCACAACAAACTCAACCCTTGAATCGCAGATACCATATCGAACGAAGAAATTGCACGGAGTGCATCTTTTCGTTTAATATAATCAAACTCATCACCGAAAGAATTTATAAGCTCTTCTGAGATTATAAAAAGAGGTGTATCAACAGAGATATCTTTAAAGAATTCCAAATACCCACGATGAAGAACTGGTATGTAAGCGATAACAATAGTCTTCATTACTTTATCCTCCTCGTAGTTCTTTAAGTTCACTCAATCCACCCTCAATGATCTTCATTGCGTCCTCCATTGAATCAATTGCTGGGCCCAAAACACTAATTTGCATTTTGCGAAGATGGGCACTTGTGCTTGTCTCAGCTTGAGACTTGAGTTTAACAATTTTACCGCAAAACTCATCAAGTTCTTTTATTTTTTCATCCGAATATTTTGTGCGTTCGGAAATTATAAGAATATCAGGTCTCACAATTTTGATAAGTTTCCACTTAACATCCTTTATATTCTTTATAGTTACAACGTCAACATAACGAAGATGTGTCAGTGCTTCAACGCGCTCATTTTGTGGTACAACTGGCCGATCTGGACCTTTACGTTTCTGAACACGTGCATCACTCTCGACTCCTACAATTAGAAAATCTCCACTTAAACGAGCTTCCCGTAGGTACCGAGCGTGTCCAATATGAGCAAGGTAAAAAGACCCACTTGTGAGAACGACTTTACCTCCAAGCACTCGTATTGAATCAACAATCTTTTTGAGTTCTTTATAGTCTTCAACAAAACGCTCCTCAGGAGCACAATCTGAAGACAATATTCCTGAACGTTCCATACCTAACTCCACTTCTATGGTTCATGAACTAAGTTAATCTAAAGCAAAACTACCATACATAGATACTTGAAAGCAAATCACTCTGATTTCATAGAAATCAGAGTGATTTGCACGTGAATATGTAGTAGTTTACTTACCTTCTACTTCTATTCCTTACAGGAACTGTACACCTTGTGGATATTTTGTTTCGTTTCACTCACAAAATACCACTCAAGGTCGACAAGATGTTCACTACTTCACATCTATCCCCATAGACCTCGCTGTGCCGGCGATAATCTTTGCAGCTTGATCAACATCGTTAGTGTTCAAGTCTGGCATTTTTTCTTCGGCAACTTCTTTAACCTGTGTCATTGTCAGTGTTCCTGCTTTACTTACAAGATTCTTTCCTGAACCTTTATCTTTTCCAAGTTTCTTAAGAAGTAGACGTGATGCTGGAGAAGTTTTAAGGATAAAATCAAATGTCCTATCTTCATATACAGTAAGCTCCACTGGTACAATATCTCCTGCTCGATCTTTAGTCTGATCATTGAACTGATTCACAAACTCTCCAATATTAATACCTACTGGACCAAGTGCAGTTCCTACTGGAGGCGCTGGTGTAGCTTTACCGCCTGCAATTTGTAATTTTAATTTTCTTGTTATTTTCTTTGCCATAATAGTTGTTTATTCTACTTATATTTTCTTAACCTGCAAGAAGTCTAGCTCTACTGGTGTTTCGCGACCAAACATAGGTACAAGTACTTTAACCTTCCCTCTCTCATCGTCAATCTCTCCAATCTTCCCTTCAAGTTCTTTAAATGGACCATCGACGATAGAAACTACTTCGTCAATATTCAGGTCAATCTTGTGCTTCACAGTATCTGAGTTCATTCGTGAGAAGAGTTCATCAATTTCCTTTTGAGTAAGCGGAACTGGTTGTGTTCCTGAACCAACAAATCCTGTAACTCTAGGTGTGTTACGAACAACATACCATGAATCATCTGTAACAATCATGTCGACAAGAATATATCCAGGGTAAATCTTTTCATCTTCTTCGACACGTTTGCCTCCTTTTATTTTAACCTTCTTTTCAGTTGGTACCACAACATCAAAAATCTTCTCTTCCATACCAAGTGATTCAATACGTTGCTTAAGGTTTCTTAACACTGCATTTTCATAACCTGCATACGTGTGTATTGCGTACCAGTGACGCTCTTTACTCCCTGTTTGTTTTTCCATATCTTAGATTTAATTATGAGTCCTAAAGGGACGAATTAATAAATATTAGATCCTCTTTAAGCGGCTTAAATAAAGAACTTGTTAAGTAGGCCAGTAAAAATAAAATCAAAGAACCCAAGTAACGCAGCGATAAACAATGAGATTATAATCACTAAAATAGTGAATACGGTTGCCTGTTTAGTTGTTGGCCACGACACATGCTTTAGTTCTCCACGTGTATCTCGTATATATTGAATAAGTCGTTTCATATAGCTTAATAATTTATTTTTTATCAAAAAACCCCTCTCGGGGCGATTTCAATATACTAGCACATACACACAAAAAGTCAAAAAAATGCGGAGTGCTTGCGCACCCCGCGAATTTAAAGTCGACACTAGGTAGACTAACTCTTCTTTTTCCCTTTCTTTTCCTTCGTTTCTTTCTTTGAAGGGCGACTTTTTCCTGCTGCACGAACCTGAGCGCGAGTGTACTTCTTGCGCTTAGGTTTCGCTGACATCGATTTTGTTTCCGGCTTTTTTAGGAATGAAACATCCTTTAAAGATCCCGGGATCAAACGATCACCGACCAAAAGTCGAGCACCCTTATCCGGACACTCCCTGCTAAAGCGAGTAAACACTCCGCAACGGAGTTCGCCATTCTTGTTTGCCTTAGCAAGAAGGTCAGCAACACCGCCCCACCAATTAAGCTTTGTGGCAATGTCCATGGCTTTGTGAAGTCCGCTGTCGCAAGCTTTCACAGCTTTATCAACAGCTTCTTGGCTGTCATTTTTGGCCGTTGTAGCCAAGCGACTTTCCACATTGCTTTGGTCGCAAAGAATCTTGAAAAGTTGTGGCAATGCATCTGCATTATTGGCATACGCCTTCAGAAGACTTTCCAAGACATTAAAACGCAAGTCTTGTTTTTTTACCGCTTCTGCAAAAATCTTCAATGCTCCTTGCTCGAAACAAGATGCTCGACTGGCGTCTATCACTTTATAATAGACACGATCGCGTTTCTTAATTGTTTCGTAGTCGCAAGAAGACAACACTTTTAGATCAACGCCTTCCATATTCAAGATGACTTGGAAGCACTTTTCAGTAGCTTCCTTGTCGTTTCGTATTAAGACGTTTTCGCCATCATACGAGATGAGTCTCACTCGACCGTCATAAAAGAAGACTATCACAGAAGAGTCTTTCTCGAGCAACCAAAGCTGTTCGATGCTGGATATTCCACCAGTTCGAGATTTGATTTCCCCAGAGACGATACGCGCCGACCCGGAACCAAAGAAGCGTACATCCTGCTTTATACAGGATTTAACAACTGCTTTACGTCCAGTCTTGATTAGGGTGATTGCTGTATCTTTTTCCGGTTTTCCAGTGATCGAATGGAAAAGTCTTCCATCTTCCGTATTGATGGAAGTAACCCCGCCACGATAAAGCATTTCCACTTTTCCGGCTTCCTTAAATTTTGGAGGGTTTTTTTGGTCTAATAATACAGATTTTTCCCATCCACCATTTTGGCGACTGCCGACATATATCGCCATTTGAGATCCAAACAAAACTTCGATTCCTTTATTGACCCCACTTGAATCAACAGTGAAGGAATTCACTTTTGGACTTGAAGTTTTATTTGTTTTGCTGACCTTCTTTTTTGGTTTCTTTTCGAAAGCCTTCTTTTGGGCAAGCTTTACTTTATTCGCTAAGCTTGTGATTTTGCTAGGGTTAATGCCTTTCATGGCGAGCATATCGCCTAAAGTGGCACCGCAACCATCACCATTAAAAGTGCAGCCTTTCGGAAGTTCTTGTGTGCTATTCATTGATTTCTCTCCCATTTAAGAGTTTTTGATTTTCAAAAGGCCAACAACACCATGTCGTAGACCGAACTGTAACTAACAAAAGTATACCACATTACACGCCCACGTCAAGCTGTAAAATCCTTATTTTAAGCCACATTAAATGGCTGGAGTACTCTAGCCGTTTAATGTGGCTTAAAATAAAAATGGAGGACGTCTGATTTCTCTCAAGAAATCATGTCCAAAGACCACAGACCGACGTCCCCCATTTTTATTTAGTCATTTTATATTTATTTGATCTCATACGTAATATTTACACTAGAAGATATCCTATTCTCTCCCACCTGAATATCAGGAATCACTGATTCACTATCTCTTCTAGACTCAAGTGTCATGGTTTCAAACTTAGCAAACCTTGGTAAACCAAATTCGTTAAAGTTAACAATGCGAACTAATCGTACACTCAAGTCGGAAGCCAAGGCTTCTGCTTTTTCTTTTGCATCAGCAACAGCCATTTGCCTTGCTTCGCGCTTAAGTCCATCTTTATCGTCTATCGTAAATGATAGCCCACTAATCCTTTCAACTCCAAAATCCCCTATTCCAGAAAGTAATTCTCCCGCTTTATCTGATTCACGTACCTTAACAAGTACACTTTGATTTATCTCAAATCCAACTAACACTCTTTCGCCTTGAGAACACGGGAATGTGATACAAATACGCTCCTCATATTCGTATCGCGGATAGACGTTATATGATGTAGTTTTAATATCTTTATCTTCAATCCCATTTTCTTTTAAATATTCTATTGCTTTATTAGATACTTCAGTAGCATCACTTTGAACAGCTTCCGCACTCTTACCTTCTTTTATAACTGAAAAAGAAAATACAGCAGTATCAGGTACAGCAAAAACTTCGCCTTCGCCTTGTACTGAAATAGTATTCATTGGTTGAATGCCTGTTCCTATATATTTCCAGCCTTTTACTTCGGTAACAATTAAAGATACCAAGAAAAGTGAGAGTATAAATGCTACCACGCCTATTATGTGCTTAGATTTATGATGATGATGAAAATGTTTACTACCACAATTATGTGAACCACACTTCATCTCATCATTTTTATGATGTTGTTCGTGTTCCATAGAGTTTTATATGTTATTTAAATAATGTAATTGTTATTATACAATAAAAAATAGTAAGTGAAGCAATCAAAACAATACCTAACAAGAGCGAGCTTTACAGAGATAATAAGAAAAAATAATGGATACTAATTACTTAAACTAATCGCATTTTTTATAAATATTTTAATAATGATTCATATTCAATAAATTTAAATAATTCGAAACCATATTGAATAAGAAGACTAAAGTTGTTTGTAACAAGTAAGATTCCTAAAAGAATCAAAAATACACCTCCGACAATAGAAAACCATTTCAGATATTTTGATAGTTTGGTGATATATGCAATTGCATGAGAGAAACCAAGAGCAACCAGAAAGAACGGAACGGCAAGCCCCATTGAAAATACGGTTAAAAGAAGAGTGCCTTGCAGTACTGTGGTTGAGGTAGAAGCAAGAAGTAAAATTGAACCAAGTATTGGACCTACGCACGGCGTCCAGCCAAATGCAAAAGCAGAACCTATTATAAGAGAGCTTGAGGGCTTCCCTATCTTAAGCCACTTAGGAGTCCGTATTCTTTTATCAACTTGAAGAAATGAAATGTTAAATACCCCAAGCATAAATAGCCCAAACAAAATCACAAAAACTCCACCAATACGCGTAAGCCAAATGCGATACGGGTGAGTCCCTGTCCAACTATGCCGGCAAGAGTACCGAACAAAATAAATATGATTGAAAACCCAAGAATAAAGAAAACACCATTGAGAAATATCTTCCTGCGTACCTCATCTCGTTTTGTTTCATCCTATAAATCCTCTTTAGAGACTCCACTTATAAATCCTAAGTACGCTGGCACAAGCGGAAGTGTACATGGTGCAAGAAACGTTAGTAGCCCTGCAAAAAATGCAGAAAATATAAGCCCTAATCCTATTATTTCCATATATTATTCCCGTATTACTTATTTATGAACCGTTACTTATCGACTCGACTTTCTCCTTCATTTCTTCAAATTCCATTGGACCTCTCTTATGAACTCGTATATTTCCTTCTCCGTCAACAAATAGGGTCTCTGGCATCGAGAATCCTCCGATTGATTTATAAAAAGAGTCTTTTGAATCAAGGAGTGTCACTATTCGTTCGGTCACTCCAACCTCATCCATAAATCCTTTTGCTTTTTCAAGAGATTCTGCTCTATCAATAGTAATTACCACTATAACATCACCAAATTCCTCCTGAAGTCTTGCAAAATCACTAAGTTCTTCAACACAAAACGGACACCATGTAGCCCACGAATTTATTACCCGTATCTTCCCTTCTGAGTCGGACAAAGAAACAATATTTCCTTCAAAATCATTAAGAGAAAATTCTGGAACTTTATCAAAAAGTTTCCTCTCTGATCCAGTGTTACTATCTTGAAAGACAACAATTAATAAACTAATGAGAACTAAAGCTATAACTGTACCAATTATATATTTCATAACTTATTTAAATAACTCTGTATCAGGATGTACTGCTAACCAAGAGAACCAGAACCCTCCTATATACTGTAATGGTGTTTTATTTTCTCCTATAAACATGCGTATTGAGTCGAACGAATCTTTTTCAATAGTAATAACCTCGCCTGAAAAAGAGTCTGTAATTATCCCATCTGGAATCGCATTCATATGATAGGCTTTGAATTTCCCATCAACTTCAATTCCTAATACAAATTCTTTTTGATGTAATCTATTGTCATTAAAAGTAGCTCCAAAAGAAACTGTGTCATCAGTATAATAGTCACCATACGGATCTACTCCGTATCTGCGTGATGCTCCAGTATCCTTAGAAAGTACCTCTGTATCTTTATGACCCTTTTTCCATACACCATATGTCACTGTATCTGATGGAATAATGTTAAGTTTCACTCCTGTCTTAACACCAAGAACTGCTTCACCGAGAACTTGTGACCATAGAGATTCGTCATCTTCATTACTTGTTCTGTTATACATAAGAAGATTTGATTTCCATAACCGCCCCGATACACCAAACTCAACAGCCTTACCATCTATAATACGATCAAATACAATACCTGTTACACAAAGAGGACAGTATGTAACAAGTACAGACTTACTTTCAATTGTGTCATTTACAATCTCATGAAATACCAAGATTTGATATGGGTAAAATCGTGCCGTACTTCCAACAACTATTCCAAGCCCAGG
>CAZVBS010000005.1:0-33172 GCA_964625905.1 uncultured Candidatus Saccharibacteria bacterium
CGACCCCTGGTCACCCCCGCAGTTCACACAAGTACGGTGGAAACACCACATGCTTACGTATTCATTCGAAATGTATTCCTCCTGGTTGGGCCTTCGTGGTCGACGCTGGAAGCGGATACGTTGATTTTTCGAATGAGGTACTGAGTGAAGGTATCAAGAAAATCGCTATAACCTTTACTCACTACCATCACGACCACACACAAGGCCTCTTCTTGGCACCCCATACATTCATAGGAGAAGAGATAAGGGTGTGGGGGCCGAAGGAGTACGGAATCGGCCCTAAGGAAGTTATGGAGCAACTTATGAGAGCTCCTCTCTTTCCTGTCGATTTCCCGCTCGTTCGGAGCAAGTTCCATTTTCAGGATCTATACCATATTGGAACAAAGCTTTTGGTTATACACCCCGAAGCAGGATTTCATCTTATATCAATTGACCTTTATCATGATGCCATGAAAATGGATGAAACAATTGATGTCCGGAAGATTGGGAAGATTAAGCTTGCTGAATGCCTTCTGGTGTTCATGTATAAAACTGCTCATCCCGAGTACACGGTGTCTTATGCTTTTGTGGAAAATCCTTCGAAGACAAAATGTGTGTTTTTAACGGACCACGAAGTTGCTGCCGCTAATCCGAACGCCCTTCTTGCCCACGTTAAGGATGCGACTGTCCTTATTCAGGATGCTCAATATTCTGAAAAAGAGTATAGGAATGGAGGAAAAGCAGGATTTGGACATGGAACCCCGGAATACTGCGCAGAACTCGCCCACCAAGCTGGGGTCAGACGTCTCTATTTAACTCATCACGATCCCAATGCAACGGACGAGGGAATCGAGCAACGTCTTGCGGAAGCGCAAAGTTGCGCAAAAAAGTTAGGCAACAATCGCTTGGCTAAAAACATCTTCGCTGCTTCTGACTACTCAACGTGCACTGTTTAACAGTTCACATTAACCCCTCCTGACGTACATAGTAACTGGACCTGCAATAGGTCTTTCCCAGCCCCTCATCTTCTTAGATTAGAAATAATCAAGATTATGAAGGGGTTTTCTTTTTTACTCCTCCTTATCTGGTTTACCTACATCCAATGTTTCAATTTCATTATTTGAACCTGTAATACGTAGTACGTCCTTATCAATTTTTGTAAATTCTTTTTGAGCACTCATATAATGATTTACTGTTGTACCGAGTGAGTTCCCCACTTTCTTAAAATACTCATCGTACGCACTAAGATGTCGTCTAAGCCCTTCAACGTTCTTACTGATTAACTTAACTGACTCCTCTACTTTAAATGCACGAAATCCATAAAGTACTGACTGCAAATATGCAGCAAATGTTGTTGGTGAAACTATAATCACATTCTTGTCTTTATATGCGTAGTCAATAAGTGAACGTGTATTCACCTTCACTGCACCCACCTCGTTTACAAGAAGGTCATAATAAATAGCTTCTGCTGGGATATACATAAACGCAAATGGGAGCGTGCCGTCTTTAGGTTTTATATACTTTGCTGTCTCGTCTATGCGTTTTTTTAAATCCTTTGTGAACTCTTTTTCAAGAAACTCTCTTTGGACATCATCCTTCTCGTCAACTAATCTACGGTAATTATCAAGGGAGAACTTGGCATCAACTGGTATCATACCGTCTTTTGTGATTATAACAGCGTCTACCACTTCTTTGTCAGGAAACTGATACTGCATCTTATACGCAGTGGCTGGGAGTATATTTTCAAGTGCAAGCTGAAGTGATGCTTCGCCTAAGTTCCCTCTCTGCTTTTGATGTTTAAGCACTTTCTCAAGGTTTTGAAGTTGTTCTCCTACGTCAAAAACTTTCTTGTTTGATTCTGAAACTTCTGAGATTTCTTTTGTTACTACACGAAGTTGTTCATGCATATTTTTTATAACTTCCTGACTTTGTGAAGACTGAGTCTTTAAAGATTCATACAATTTCTCACTTGTCTCGCCCATTTTCCTATCCATTGTACTGCGAAGCTCTTGTAGTTCTTTCTGCATCATGAGCATACCTTCACTCATTCCGTCATCTTTGTCACCTTTTCCATTCTTAAAAATAACCCACAGAACAACCGCGTTTAAGGCAACAACTACAAGTATAAGGAGTGTTACTGATGTAAAATCCATACGACAATACTACCACGTATATTATTCCTTCTCAAAAATGAAGTACTTCATTATTTCTATTAGAAACAAATTAAAGACCCCTATACTAGCAAGTACAAAAGCTTCTAACATGGTCAACGATGTTAAAGATAGTAATTTTTGAAGCGGAGGCAATGTCACAGCACCAACCAATAAAGAAATACTTACAATGAGCGCACCAAATAAATATTTGTTACTAAACAGCGGTATTCTCCATATCGGCAAATGTAGTGATTTAAATGAAAAAGCAAAGAATATAGAGTCTAGTGATAGAGCAACAAACATAAATGTTCTTATCTCTTCAATCGGCATATCTAACGCTCTTAATATAAAGAACAATACTGTTAATAATATTCCTGTGATAATACTAATGATTGCAATAAGCTTTTTTATCTTTTTTGTAAGTATTCTATTAGATACATTCTCACTAGCTTCACGCTTCATGACGCCTTGCTCAGCCTTTTCAAACGCAAAAGAAAAACTCATGAAACCCTCTTCGACAATATTTGCCCATAATATTTGCCCAGGTAATAGAGGTAGTGGCGCTCCAACTGCCAGTGCACCACCTATAACAATGATTTCACTAAAGCCTGTTGAAAGTAAGTACGAAACTATCTTCTTTAAATTATCGATAATGCGCCTTCCTTCCTTGATAGCGCTTGTGATAATAGTAAAACTATTATTAATAAGTACGATATCAGAAGCTGCTTTTGCTACCTCTGTGCCACTTTGAACCGCTATACCGATGTCAGCACTCTGAAGTGCTGGGGCATCATTAACTCCGTCCCCTGTCATAGCTACTACTTCGTTGTTGTCTTTTAATACACGCACAATATGCAACTTTTGCTCTGGCAATACGCGAGCAAACACAGGAGTGCGATTTATTTCAGCATAAAGCTCTTCGTCAGAAAGATGGTCTATGTCATTGCCCGTAAGTACTTTGTCTTCCTTGTATGCAATACCTGTCTCCATAGCAATTTGCATTGCTGTTTTTGGGTTATCTCCAGTTACCATAACTACACGTATGCCAGCTCTTTTTACGGTCTTTATAGATTCAACTACATCCTCGCGTACTGGATCAGAAAATGCTATCAGCCCAATAAACGTATTTCCTAAAAGAAAGCTCTTTTGCTCTTCGTCTTTTAAAGGCACCGAATCAAATCCAACATCTCTATAAGCTAGCCCGATAAAACGATACCCTTTCTTACTTAAATCATTTTGTTTCCTTAGTAGCTTTTCTCTTGCATCGCCACTCATTTTAATTGAGACGCCTTTACTATATATGTGTGTCGCCTTCTCTAACAAAAATTCTGGTGACCCGCTAAGATATAATAAGTTCTTTGTACTCCCATGTTGTGCATGTAAAGATCCAGCAAAACGGCGCCTAGACTCAAAACGCAGAAAATCAATTCGCGGATATTCTTGAAACAAAGCATCTTGCACTACACCAGCATCTATTCCCGCAGACACAAGAGCTTTTTCAATAGGGCGTCCGTGAATTATTATCTTGCTCTCTTCGCCTTCTTCAGGCTCTTTCTGTTCAATAAATGCATCTGTTGTAAGTATCGCGGATGAAAGCAGATATTCATTATCTCCAACAACATCAACCTCTCTTTCTTCTATTCCTTCTAGGGTATACAAGCCAGAGAGTGTCATCTTTCCCTTGGTGAGGGTGCCTGTTTTATCGGTGAGAATAACGGTAGTCGAACCAAGAGTTTCAGCGGCAAGTAAATTACGTACGAGTCCACCCTTCTTAAGTATAGATTCCATTCCAATCGCCAGAACAATGGTTACAGCCGCAGGAAGACCTGTTGGCATTGATGCAACAGCTATTGCGATAGCAACAAGTAGCATATTTGAAATAGTCTCTCCGTTTAAAATACCTAACAAGAAAATCACTGATACAGAGACCAAAATCACGTAAACAAGGAACTGCGCTATGTTACGCATACTTTGCTGAAGAGGTGTCATACGTCTATCTGTAAATTGCAATTGTTCTGCTATCTTTCCCATCTGCGTATGTGCTCCTATTTCAACAACAACTCCTAATCCGTTTCCAGAAGATACCAGAGTGCCCATCCATACCATATTAATTCGCTCCCCTAAAGGAGTCTTCTCTTTTAATTCTATTTGTGAATCTTTTGACACAGATATCCACTCACCTGTAAGAATTGCTTCATTTATAGAAAGTTCCTTGTCAGAAATTAGTCGCATGTCTGCAGGAACATACATACCGCCCTCAAGTATAATTATGTCGCCTCGAACAAGATCTTTCACATCTATAATCATCTTCTTGCTATTGCGTATTACTGTCGCACTTTTTTCTTGAGACTTGTTTAGTTTCTCAAATGCTTGGGAAGCTCTACGTTCTTGAAATGAACCTATACTGATATTAATAAGGAGTGCTATGAAAATAACTGCAGAATCAAGATATGCTTCCAAGAGTACTGTTGCTAGTCCAGCAATTATCAGCACTATCACCAGAGGGCTTCTGAGCTGCTTCAGTATCACTCCGAGGAAACCTAAGGATCTCTTCTTACGCAATATGTTTTTACCATGCCTATCCTGCCTTTCTTTTACTTCCTCGAACGATAAACCACTTATACTATCTGTTTTAAATACATTAAGTGTGTCTTTTATTGCAGACGTATGCCACAGTAAATTAGATCTATTTTTCATTGCTCTTCAGTATATCAAACTATTAATTGAATATCGCCCAAAGCTTACTCAAAATCTCATGTTGAAACTAAAATACCTGAACCTTACGCGAAAATTCAGTTATTTTATTTGGCAACGTTTTTTATTTTTTTGGTGAGGCTTTGAGTAAACTCATAACTCTGTTAAAATAGAAGTATGTTAGTTGATGATATCTATAGCGAGATGATCGCTGCAATGAAAGCAAGGGAAGAAACTAAGCTACGGACACTACGCGGGGTTATTTCTGCATTTACAAATGAGTTAGTTGCACAAAAAAGAAAACCAAGTGAGAAACTTGAAGATGAAGCCGTACTTACTGTTATTAAACGAGCTGTTAAGCAGCGACTAGACTCTATTGAACAATTTGAAAAAGGTGGTAGGAGTGACTTAGTAGAAATTGAAAAAGCAGAACTAGAAATACTTTCTGCATACCTTCCTGAAACAATGAACAAAGAGGATATTAAAAAGGTTGCAGAAACGAAGAAGCAAGAGCTCGGTATAGATGATAAATCAAAGGTGGGAATGCTTATAGGAGCTGTTATGAAGGATCTTAAAGGTAAAGCGGACGGTGGTGACGTAAAAGAAGTAGTCGACAACCTGTTTTCTTAGATCTATCAAACAATAGAAGAATAAAAAACACGCTATATGTATAGCGTGTTTTTACTTCACTATAAATTGACAAATATAGATTTTCTGTTATTATATTAGTAGAAAAAAGCAAATGGGAGGTGTTTCCATTCACTTAGAAAAGCGAGGATAACACCATGCAAAAAGAAACTGGACGTCTGATATATTCACAAGACCCTGGCGGAAAGCTATTCGCTAGAATTGGTTTAATAATCGGTCAGGTTTTTTTAAGTCAAAAAGTCTTTTCTGGGAACGTACTCGACAAAGCAAAAGAGCTTCAAGAAGAACTCCATAAGATCGGAATTAAAACCACTCTGACTCCCCTCCCTACGGCTCGCGATGTTAACCTGACGTTAGCGGAAGGAGAAATCAAATGAATAAATGCAGGAAATTCATCCCCTCAACAGGAAGTCTTATAGATGTCTCGCCAAAAGAATCTGTTAGGGTAACTCCTTCAGTAAAGGCAGCAAAAAATGTTGCAACTACTCACACCGATAGCCCCAAAAGGAAATTATCGATATATGAGGCGGGACTGGAGAGGAATAAGACAGAGACTGGACTAACAGATAAAAGAGGAGCCATATTGAACAAAAGAGCATGAATCAAAAAAATGGGGTGCGTGTAAAGCGGCCCCTTTTTTCTTTTTTCTTGTGTTTTTTATATATAGGACATATTGACATTTCACTTTAAAAATAGGGTGTGTGCAAGCGTGCTTCTTTTTCGTTTATACACAATCGTATATATTGACAAATAGGTGTTTTGTGTAGTATAATTATATAAATTGATCTTTGTTTTGTTTATTTTGATTTTATCTTTTTTTATATGGAGACAGTCAAATGTTAGATAGTCTTTTAAAACGGACATGCTTACTAATTGAACTCAGTGGATATGATGATCCAGAGAAAGCCGCTAGTGAAGCAGTGACTGAAGCTGGGTATGAGGATACTTTTGCATCTTCTCTCGTTAAACAAATACTAAGTAACACGGACGCTATCAAAGCATCCAAAAAAAAGCTTAAAAAAAGCAGGGATGTTTTCGAAAGAATGGAAAAGCAATTCGGATAACAGTAGAGATGTTTTCAACCCCTAACGGAGTTCAAAACATCTCTTCTATACTTAATGCGACCACAGTAAAATATGGTCGTATTCTCTTTATATTTTACTTGTTTAAGTTCTTAAGAACTTAAACAAGTAAAATTCCTGCATCTTCAATTTTAAACTGTCCTATTTTTGTCCTACGTAATTCTTTAATAGTAGCTGGGTATCCAAGACGCTTGCCAAGATCTTCTGCAAGTGAGCGAATATACGTACCGCTTTCTACGTCAAACTCTGATTCTACAATATAATAATCTCCGTCTTTTTTAATACCAAGTAATCTGGTATTTTTTATTTCCATATCCCTAAATGGTGTTATCACTTTATTACCCTTTCGAGCTTCTTTATACAGTCGCTTTCCTCCAGCTTTAACTGCAGAGTAGATTGGCACTGGTAAACGATGTATTCCCATCATGTCTTTAAGTGCACTTTTAACATCTTCTTCTTTTAGGTTTTCGACTTTCGCACTCGAAACCACATCACCTTCCATATCTCCCGTTGTCCTTTTCTCTCCTATAAGAATCTCTGCAATATACGTCTTTGGAAGTCTTATGTATTCACTTAACTTTTTAGTACCGTCCCCTACCCCAATAATCATCAAGCCAGAAGCTAGAGGATCTAGTGTGCCAGCGTGACCCATCTTTTTCTTTCCAAGGCCTTTACGTAGACGCCTAATAACATCAAATGAGGTTATACCTTTTGGTTTATCTATTAATAGTATATTTTCCATAATTAATTGTATTAGAAATGTTTATATTCCAGCTAGTATAAAAATTAAATATGTTAGATATGTAAGAATTAAAAAGAAACCTTCACCACGAGAAAGCATTCCACGTTTTCCAACAAATAATATAAGTATTGCGACAACGACTGATGCAAGCACCGCAATAAAAGCATCTGCCTGCATGCTCTCTAGCACAGGAAGAGGTTTTACTAACCCTGTAATCCCCAAAATACCTAAGAATCCAAAAACATTTGAACCTATAATATTCCCTACCGCGATGCCTTGTTGGCCTTTTATAAGAGCGACTAAAGACACCGTCAACTCAGGAAGAGAGGTTCCTATGCCAACAATAGTGAGTCCAATAATCGAAGGTGGCACGGAAAATAAAAGTGCTATAGTCTCCGCACCAGACACAACCCACTTACCGCCAACAAATACTCCGACAATTCCAACAATAATCATTATTGATGATATAAATGTTGTAAATATTTGATAATCAACTCCATCGTCTTCCACAACATTCCGTCTTAACATTGATATAAACCATATAAAGAAAAGAATTAATAATATACCTCCTTCCATTTGAGTAATTCCTATAAAATTATCTCCACTAAATGGAGAAAATAGTATTACAAACACTGCAGATAAAACAGCTCCTATATTTATAAAAATATCTTTATACCATTCTCTACTAATGTACACGGGAGAGAAAAGTGCTATCAGCCCTAATATCATAAGTAAGTTAAATGTATTCCCGCCTATAATCGCACCGAGTCCTACATTATTTCCCGCAAAAACAGAAGAAAGACTAATGGCAAGCTCTGGTATTGAAGTCCCTATCCCTACAATAGCTATTCCTATAACCCATGTAGAGATCCTTAATATTCGTGCAACAGAGATAGCGCCTTTTACAAGAAGGCGTGCTCCAGTTACAAGGATAATAAACCCAAGGAAAAATAATAATAAAGATATTTCCATGATTAGATATATTCTAAGGTATTTAACCTTATCTTTCTAGTGCTAAATAATAGAGATATGTTATTGATATTGTTTGCCTAGATACATAAATATTGTATTATATTAAACGGCTGGAGTACTCTGGCTATTTAAATGGCCCTATCGTCTAACGGTTATGGAATGAAATGCAAACTGCTTTGCATTTCATCCGATTCTTAACGTAGTTAAGAAATCGTCGTTGTCGAGTTTTTTACGAGACAGACGATAGGATAGGTTCTCAAATTGAGAACTTCATGTAATATATAGGAAAATAGTATATAAAATAATATATGGCCCTATCGTCTAACGGTTAGGACATCAGGTTCTCAATCTGGTAATCAGAGTTCGATTCTCTGTAGGGTCACAAATAGTAGATATATAGTTAGTGGAAGGACCACCTTCTTTGACTTTGACTTTATATATTCCAACGTATTCTCAGAGTAGGTATTAAAAACTAAAGAAGAATTAAAAAACGGTTTGGCATAAGGTGTTTAGTATAAAATAAAAAAGCACGTTGTTACGGACAACGTGCAAACCGACCCAGAGGGATTTTATTTTTTCTTACCTTTCAGCCGAGCAATCAGGAGGTCTCGTGCGGCGTAAACTGCGCGAGTTTGGCGTGCGGCGTAGCTCTTCACGTTCTCATTCGCGCCATTGAGGCGGTCGGGGTGAACGTGTCGGAGTTGCATTGCCGCGTACTTCTTGATCTCCTGTTCTGTTTTGAAGAAATCAGAATTCAGACACTGAAGTACGCGCTCGGCGTCCTTCACTGACTTCACTGCAATCTCGTCGGTTGGTGGGGCCCAGTCAACTGGAGGTGTCGCAAGTTCAGGCTTGTTCGTAAGGTGTTTCAGAAACTCCACGCGGTCGAACCCTTCGAGATGATCGTCAATGTTGGCGATCCATAGGCCTAGAAAACCAAGATCGCATTCATCGGCGCTTGTGTCGGCAGCCCAGGTCAGATAGTTGAAATCGCTGAGAAGCATGACCTCCGGACGAGAACCGCCCGCACCACCTCCACGTCCTTCAAAGTTGGACATGTTGGAGTGAATCGGAAACAGCGACTGATAGCTGACACAGCCCTCGTGATGGCGGTAGCCAAACACAACGATGGCAGACACCCAGACACCGTCTTTGACGAGACTTTTGTGTTCACCTTCGTCACCACACTGCCCAACGTAGACAATAATTTCATCGCCGACGTTGAAATGGTTGTGAGGGCGCAGACTCATCAGGTACGGCTTGTCAGGAGCTCCCTTCTTGAGCTTCTGCAAGAGTTTGATACCTTCGCGAACACGTTCACGACGAGAAAGCAGATTCTCTACTTCGCGCTCCATCCGGTCGACTTCCGAAGCAATTTCATCAGCCGATTTCGATTGAAGAAGACACGGGGTATTGAACTTGGTTTCTAGCGAATTGCCGAGCAAGTTACAACTCGTTGTAATGTGGTACTGATACCGACAGCCTCCACCGCCAGCATGTTTGCACCAACCACACATATTGAACGTCGTAGCGTCCGACTTGCGATTGATACTCGCAGCATCGCGAGGTTCAGGGTCCTTCGACCAACTGTCCTCTGGAACGCCGATGTCAGTGATCGTGGGATTTTCAAACTCCTTCGCCATTTCGACGAAATCATCGCCTGACTTACCGCGCAACAGTTCCTGTTTTGCCTTGATTGTTTTAACATCGTTGGTCAACGATTTCTCGTGACTACGTGCGCTGGAAATCAGGGCCGCAATGTTTTTGTTGCCGAGTTTTGCGACATCTTCCCATGTCCTGATTCCACATAGTGTGTACTCAGGATAGGAAAAGACATTATCAAAAGTCAGTGCCGTTGCCGGAACAGACGGGGCAGTAGTAAGTTGAGTTGTCATAAGAACAACCTCCATTTGTGGCTAAAGTGTTTATACAACACAAATAGACACGGGGTTTGTTTAGATAAAATCACCTTATCTAATCCACTGAACATTATATCTATGTATGAGGTTTATGTCAATAGTTGAGATAAATATATACTACAGGTTCTAATAACTAGTAGGAGTAAGAAGAATTGAATAATACTAAGTAAGAATAAGGTCTTTTTCTTCCTTTGCGATAGACTCTCCAAACTCTTGCCATTCTTTAAGCTCTAGGCATATATGGTTCCAATTCTGTATAATTGGGGTCACAACGGCATAAGAAAAAGCTATGGATTAAAAAATCATAGCTTTTTCTTATAGCAAGCAAACTGCTTTGCTTGCGTGTCGTTGTGACCGGCGGAGCCATGTTTTGCGATTTTCCTTGAGCAAAACAGGTGAGCCAGGGGCAGGAGGTTCTTAGCGAGCTTGCGAGTTTAGAAACCTGCGCCACAAATTAGTAACTCGCGACACACAAAAAGGTATAAAAAACTCCCGCTAGTGCTATTAAACACATTATCGCGAGAGTGGAGCTAGACAGTATGGGTCCCAATCCATACCGCGTCAGGATTCCGTGGAAATTCCGATCCGACCTAAGCTGACTAGATTCCCAAATACTCTATTAAAGAGTATAGCTTCACACATAATATACTTAAAACAACTACTCTTGTCAACTGCGTTGTTTTAATTATAATTTTCTTCCACAAGGTTAAACCTCGGAGTACTAATTCAAAGTAGAATCACAGATACAACAAACAAAAACAGGAAGTTATGTATACTTATACACTATGTACAAAGGAACAATAATAAAAGAAAGTCTCACTGACCCGACTATACTTAAAACTATTAAGGTTGTTTCAGAATACTCAGAAGTAGATCAAGATAACCCGAATAACACGTGACACTTATATGACGTGAGAATCTCTCAAGAAGAAATTGAAAAACTTCAAAAATATTTAAAACGTGAAGGTGGTTGGTATATGCACTTTTGGAAAGGTAAAAATGTGAAAGTTGTCTTTAGAGACAAGATATTTGAAATCAACTCAGACGATAAAGAAACATGGAAAGACGCTGTCGCATATGGTCTCTCAGTTGGAGTTCCAAAGGAACAATTGGATTTTTTAATCTCATAGACACCTAAATAGATTTTATAATGAATTCAAAAGATATAAAAATCACAAAACAAAAAGAAACCCAAAAAAGCTGGAACTTTCTAGTAAAAATAGGAGACACAGAGTATTCAGTAGATGTAAGCAAAGACTATTTACATAAGCTCACTAACGGCACACCTGATCCTATAGAGTTGGTCAGAAACTCTTTTATATTCCTACTCGCCCGCGAACCAAAAGAATCTATTCTAAAGAGTTTTAACTTAAAGCAGATAAACGATTACTTCCCAGAGTACGAAAAAGAGATTGCTAGTATGCTTATCTAGAGAGTCACTCTTACTAGCAATGAAAAAAAACGCACACTTATAAAGCGTGCGTTTTTTTAGAGTGCTAGTTGTTTGTCTGTTGTGTGATACATCCCCAATATGCTTTGGAGTTATCTGCGTCTTCCCATCGTATATACTTTCCATAAGGAATGCATGTGTATATTATACCGAGTAATTTCCTTCCGTTTGGAAATCTTGCAACAACATTTTTTTCTTTTTGAAAAAAAAGGTGTACCATAAATGGCATCTCGTTTTTGATAAGATAAATAGAACTGTGCTGATCTATATCAACCTCGAGTACACATGGCTCCTTGTTCAAAGAAAGAGATAAGACTGGTAACACACCTTTTCTGTCCTGCTTGCATACATATGTTTCTGAAAACAGAACCATAAAAGAAACAGTTACCACAAACACTCCAGCTAACACAAGAACTAGTTTGTTTGTCTTTTTGTTTTTGGGATATTTGTTGCGTTGACTACGTGCCATAACAACCTCCTATGTCTATTCCAAATTACTTACGAAAGTCTGAAATAATTATACAACACAGTATCTCAAATGTAAACTAGCGCATAAGCCACTCTTTATCTTGCCGTACTAACAACCTGCTAGCTTGTTCAGGACGTAACATAACTTCTTTAACTATTTTCTCCATGCGTATTGACTGAGAACCTTTTATTAAAACAACATCACTTTTCTCCAAAATATTCTTCAAGTACTCCCCTGCTTTTATTGAATCTTCAAAATGAAAAATATATTGCTTATCCATACCACTTTTTAGAGCACTCTGTGCTATGTCACGTGCACGTATCCCAACAGTAATAAGCCTATCAGCACTCTGAGCTACTTGTTCACCAACTTTCTTATGCTCCTCTATTGAATATGTTCCGAGTTCCATCATGTCTCCTAGTACAGCATATTTTCTACCTGATACTGAAATCTCTTCAAGTACATTTAAAGCCTCTAAAACTGCAATCGGTGAAGAATTATAAGCGTCATCTATAATAATTGACTTTCTTACTCCATCGATAAGTTTCATGCGACCAGGTGGTACGTCATGGTGCTCATACACAAGAGCCATTGATGCAATATCTAACCCTTCTGAACGTCCCACTGCAAACGCAGCTAGTGCTGGATATATATGTTGACGACCTAGAGAGTTTTTTATCGAAACTGGCACACTACTACCATCTATATTTACCCTAAAAAATATTTGTTTCTTATGTATATTACCTTTGTAATGTGAAGCATTAAATATTGCTCCTTTATCAAAACCGAAAGTAACAGCTCTATGTTTAAATTTATTCTCTAATTCTAAAACTTTCTTATCATCATAATTAAGAACCAAAACTCCATCTGGTTTAAGTGCTTCAACTAAATACTCTTTTTCTTTAATGACATCTTCTTGAGAATCAAAATACTCTATATGAACAGGTACATCAGGAAGTGTTGTTATAACAACAATATCTGGCTTTAACCATTTTGTTAAGTCTCTTATATCCATTGGTCGATCAGCTCCGACTTCTAAAATCAACCATTTAGGATAATGGTTCTTTAGTATTAAAAGCATTAAACCTTCTGTAATATTTTTAAACCATAAGATTGGGTTATTCCATCCATTATTACAACCTAAAATAGTCAACGGTACACCTATTTCACTATTAAAACTTTTCTCACTTTTACGAACAAAAAAATTTTCTTTCATGACAGTAAAAATTGCATCTTTTGTTGATGTTTTACCGACACTTCCTGTTATGGCAATAATCTTTGGTTTATACTTCTTTAAAACCATAGAAGCTTCCCATTGGATTATTATAACTATTATTTTTTTAAATATTGATTTCATTCAATGACTGTTTAATGATTTTTGCGTCGATACTTAATACTTACCAACTTATAGACTTTTAACTACTTCTTATCTATCTGGTGGTATTTCGTAATGATTAATTAAAAAACTTACCATGTCAATGAAAGGATATGTGAGTGTCTGTGAAGCATACCTTACCTCTTTTGGTTCAAGTGTGAATAAAAAGATTAAAAACTCCGCATTATAAGCCGGAAAATATCCAAAAAATGAGTGTAAGAATCTATCGTCGTAATACCCCCTCTCTTCAACATTCGCAATTTGAGCAGTGCCTGTTTTTGCAGCAACACTATAATTATCAAAAGATACTGTTCCACCTAAAAGAGCACCGTCTACTACCTTTACAAGCATTCTTGTTATTTCTTCTGAAGTTGCTTCCTTTAAGACTTTCTGTCCATCAACATAAGTTATTGTCTTATGAAGTCCTGTAACATACTCTATCTTCTTACCCAAATGTGGTGTAATTAATTTACCTCCATTTGCTAAAGTTGAAAGCGCTCTCACTGTAGCAATCGGTGTCATTGCAATCCCTTGTCCAAATGAAGCAGTTGCGTACTCTAAAGCTCTTGGACTTTCTAAATTTGAAATTAGACCAACACCCTCATTTGGTAAATCAATCCCAGTCTCTTCTCCTATGCCATAATTTAAAAAATATTCTCGAAATCTTTCTTTACCCATTTCCTCTGCAATAAATGCGGCCCCAGTATTGAGTGACTGACTAAGTATTTCTTGTATTTTAACTTTACCGCGCCCCTTCCCGTCGAAGTTTGAAATAGTTGCTCCATCAAGTGTAATTGACCCGCTATCGTAATATGTAGACTCAGGGGTAATTGCACCTGAATCAAGTCCAGCTGCAACTGTAAGAGGTTTAATTATCGATCCCATCTCATAAACACTTTCAATCAGCGGATTAGAAAATGCCGAAGGATCCTCTACTTCATTAAAATTATTTACATCGAAGCTTGGGTACACACCCATAGCATAAATCTCTCCATTTTGTGGGTTTATTATGATTCCGGCAGTTAGCTTTGAGTTCCATTTTTCTTGGATTTCTTTTAATTTACTTTCTAGGAATCTTTGTGTGTTTAGCTCTATTGTTGTTACTATATCCCCTTCTCTATTTATTTTTTGTTTAGACAAGACTTTACGAACATTTGAAAAGATTTCTGCAAAGAAATTAATATTCAAAGTATGCGTATTTCTAGATAGTGTATCATTGTAATATCTCTCGAGTCCATAACGACCAGAAAGCTTATCTTCATCAAAACCAACAAAACCTAAAGTTTGAGACGCCAAATTGTTTCCTGGATAAAGCCTCCATATTTCTTTAAGTATTTGAACACCTTTAATATTTAGGTCACTTATTTTTTTACCATCCTCTTTAGAAATATGTTTTGATATTTCTTCATATGGATCATCTACTTTGCTTGCCCTAGCCAGAAAAGTATCCTTATCAATATCTATAATTTTTGAAATCTCTTGATATGCATACTCAGCATCTACTAATATACTCGGATTAATATATACAATAACTCCTGTATCTAGAGTAGCTGCTGACCACTGTATTATATTATCTTTTAGTTCTCTCGATTCAAATATTATTCTACCTCTATCAAATAAATTTTGATTGGGATGTATATATTGTCTATCTGCACGTTCACTAAACTTATAACCGTCTACTACCTGTATAAAATATAGGCGTACCGATAAAACAATGGCTATAAAAAAAACAACACCTAAAATAAATCGTATACGTAGTACGAAATTAGATCGCATTTCGCTTAGTTAGACTTCCGCCCATAAGCGTACCTTTATTTATAAAAATCTTATTCGAGACAATACTAAAACCTAGTTCTTTTACAAGAACCATATTAATAGTATCTTTCTTTACTATATATTCAAGCTCAAGATCGGCAATTATAGAGTTTACCTCTGTTATACTCATCTCTACTTCTTCTCTAACCACAACATTAACAATAGATTTACCAACAAAATATATATAAAGCCCAAAAAGCGTAACTATTAATATAATTAAACCAATATTAAAATTACGTTCCATTCCATGTATTTTATTTGAAATATTTCGTGTTAATTTCATAGTTCTTTCTTAATTGTTTTTTTATTTTGATACACTCTTAATTTTGCACTTCGTGCGCGTGGATTTATCTTTATTTCTTCTCTTGTTGCTGTTATAAGTTTTTTGGGCTCTTGTCTACCTAATCCGTCCTTCTTCCATTCTTGAAAAATCCTTTTAACAGCTCTGTCTTCTATACTATGAAAAGATATAACTGCAATACGTCCGTTAGGACTAAGAAACTCAAACGCTTTTTCAAGTCCTTCCTTTACTGTTTCGATTTCATCGTTTACCGCAATACGAAGTGCTTGAAATGTTTTTGTTGCTGGATTGATTCGTTTATTTTGATACCATTTTGGTGTTGAATTTTTAATGATTTCTATTAAATCAAATGTTGTTTCAATCTTTTCTTCCTTTCTTACCTCAACAATTGCTTTAGCAATCTGTTTAGAAAAACTTTCTTCCCCATATCCACGAAGTACAACTTCTATACTTTCTTCGTCCCACTCGTTTACGATACGTTTAGCAGTAAGTGTTTCTTCTGTAATAGTGTCAGTGAGAGTCATCAACAGCGGTTCGTCTTTCTGAAAACTTATACCTCTCCCACCCTTTTCAAGCTGTATCGAACTAAAACCAAGATCAAAGATAAACTTATCTACTTTGTCGATACTAAGACTCTTTAATACAGCATCTAAGTCACGAAAGTTTGACTGCTTTAAATGTACTGTGCTTTTACTTCCAGAAAATGTATCTTTTTGAGACTCCAGTGCTTCCGAATCAGTATCTATTCCTATAAGCACACCTTCTTTACCTAATTTATCTAACACAGCTTTACTATGACCTCCGCCACCAAAAGTTGCATCTAGAACAACATCATTTTCTTTGACATCTAACGTATCTATAACCTCTTGTAAAAGAACTGTTTGATGCATAAGTTAAAGTGCACCTATTTCCCCTAGTTTCTCTGCCATGGCATCTGCCTGTTTTTCTATATGAGCTTTATACTGAATCCATACTTTCTCGTTCCAAATCTCTACCCTATCTTGAACTCCTGCAAAGACTACTTTTGCTTTAAGTCCTGCGAAATCCTTTAGGTATTCTGGAACTAAAATACGTCCAACTGAGTCAATATCTACCTCGACTGCCCCTGACAGCATAAAGCGATTAAATCCACGGGTATCTGCTTGAGTAAATGAAAGATTTTGTAATTTCTTAGCAGTTTCTTTCCACTGTGACATCGGATACATGAAAAGGCAGTTGTCGAGTCCACGCGTTACTACCACTTTCTTTCCAAGCTCCTTACGGAACTTTTTTGGTAGTGACAACCGCTTTTTTGTATCTAATAAATGTGTGTATTCTCCTATTAGCATATTTCCCACTTCTTCCCACTATCAATATAGTAT
Organism: uncultured Candidatus Saccharibacteria bacterium; assembly: GCA_964625905.1. GTDB lineage: Bacteria > Patescibacteriota > Minisyncoccia > Phycocordibacterales > JABMNX01 > JABMNX01. Next base: position 16,961 of record CAZVBS010000005.1, read on the forward strand.
ACTACACTTTGTCCCACTCTATAAAACTGTTTATCCACATTATTTTCATTCATATATAAAGGGTTGAAATATAAAGGAAAAAGCTTCATTATGAAGATAATGAAGTACGCGACCCTATGTATACCAATTACTGACTCAGAGATTCTTCTAGGAAGGAAGAAACTTCGTTGGGGTGCAGGAAAATGGAATGGTTTTGGTGGAAAAATTGATGAAGGAGAATCAGTTGAAGAAGCAACAGTACGAGAGCTTGAGGAAGAATGCGGACTGTGTGCTCATAAAGACAAAATAGAAAAAGTCGCTGTGTTAAAATTTTACTTTAATGAAAAACCAACATTTTTAATGCACACTTTTCTTGTGCGAGACTGGACCGGAGAAATAAAAGAAACTGATGAAATGATACCAAAGTGGCATTCACTCAAAAATATTCCTTACAAAGAAATGTGGCGAGCAGATTCAATATGGTTAGAAAAAGCACTTAAAGGAGAAAAAGTATCTGCTCATATACATTTTAAAATCGAAGGCACTCCAGGAGAAGATGAGGAGACCTTTGATCGAATCGAATATGACGATTCCCTTTGGAATAATTAAAATAAGTTCTAAATAAAAAATTATACTATATCTTGTATGATTTTAGTGCGATACATCGCACTAAAAGTGATATAAAATAAACGGCTGGAGTACTCCAGCCGTTTATTTTATATCATTATTAATTCTTTACACTTATCCACTAACTTCTTCTAAACGGTTTTCTAAAAACTCTCTATTGAGTACACTTAAAAACCAACCAACCTTAGGGCCACTCTCTTTACCAAGAAATGCCATATAAATTGCACTAAAAAACTCTTTTGGCTCTATGTCTGTTTCTTTTCTTATATCATGAAGTGTTGTATGGAGCTCTTGCCCGTCGAGTTCTTTCATCTTCTTTATTTCTTCTAAAGCTCGCGTGAGTGCGCTCTTTTGAGCGTCCGAAAATTCCTTAACACCAACCGGCGCTTTGTCTAGCTGAAGCTCAAACACGTATCGCTCTGGTGCGTATTTCTCGATCCACTGCTTCGCGTATACGACTCGTTCTTTGAGCTCTTTTTTATCCTCATCGGTCAACACAGCACCTTTAATGCGCGCAACCTCTTCTTCGATATTCATATGTGGCATCTGTACTAAAAATACTACCTGTGAAAAACGCGGAAGAAAACGTGCTTTTATTTCTCCTTCTTTGTGTATTAATGCGAACAACCTAGTATCGTCATCTTCAATTCCTGCAGAATACTTCTCTGCAAGTTTGTCGTACTGATCATACAATAGTGGTATTGTGTCACCGTTTGGATCAAAATTTATAGCTCTTCTTATTGGCTTTCCTAAGATAGATAGTTGAAAAATTTTCGATGGTACAAGTGACACAACGTCACCAGCCGAAGCTCCTGTACCTTTCGAAGATGACATTTTTTTATCTCCTATTAAGAAAAATTCATACCATACATCAAAGGGTGGATTATAATCAAATATTTCTTTTGTGATACTATCGGATACGTCTCGTGATCCTCCTTTTGTTGCATGGTCTTTACCCTCGCCTTCTATGTCTACATTAAACACTTTAAATTTGGCTGCCCACTCAACTTTCCAAGTAAGCTTAGCATTACCGTTAAATGGAGATACATCACCTTCGAAACCACAGCCTGTTGCGCCAGAGCCTTCTTGGTCGCAGTGATAATGCACCACATCTCCATCAAACGAAGTTGTTCTTGTGGTTGAAACCTTCCCACATTTTTCACATATAACCATAATAGGTAATGAATCTTCAACCCATTCTGAACCAGAAATATCTTTGTTTATTTTACGAATAGCATCAGCTTTTTCAAGAGATGTGCGAATCACTTCATTATATTTACCAGCCTTATACTCGTCACTTGAATAGTAAAATTGTGGATGGAAACCACTTGCTTCGATTACTCGTGCAAACTCATTACCAAAGTATTGTGCGTAATTTTCGTCTCCTTCTGGGGAAGGAAGTGCATATAAAGGTTTTCCAAGTTCGTCTTTGTACTTTTCTTCATCTAAATATTTTGGAATTGCATCAAATGCATCAAAATCGTTAATTTCATATAAATATGTATTCTGAATACCCTTTTCAGCAAGAATTCTAGAAAATATTCCGTGCATAGCTACACCACGCATAGAGCCAATATGTACACGCCCAGATGGTGTTTTCTCATCACGAATAACTATTGATTTTTTTGAATCAATAACATTTTTACGTTCTTTTATAAAATCTTCAATTGCTGAATCTGCCCAAAACATAGCGTTCATTGTACCGTATTACTCTAAAAAAATCCCTAATCACTTCATTTAAGCTAGGACATTTCTTTTGAAAGACTTCATTTATATCTTCCGTCAGAGCGAGCTTTCTATTTTTTTAAGACTTGCGAGAGGTAGTTAGAAAATTAAGTAGTAGTAACAAAAAAAGTCCAATTGTCTGAACTGCCTTTTGCAGTGAGTCTTGGACTTTTTATTTGTGAAAACTATTATAATTTTCAACTACCAAAGCATTTTTCTTTAAAAAGAAAGTGCGAGCGACCATTAGACAACAGATTTGATCTTATAGTTCTGTTTTCCGTTTGGTGTTTCAAATGTAAATTCTTCTCCCTTTTTCTTTTTCATCATTGCTTCTCCTAATGGAGAATTATATGAAATCTTTCGTTCTTGCATATTTGCTTCCTCTGAACCAACAATATGGTACTCATGTGTATCTTTATCTCCATCTTTTTGAATTACAACTGTTGAACCAAGTCCGATTATATCGCTTTTTTTATGTGAAATAATTTTAGGATCTTTTAAGATCTGTTCGAATTGTTTTATACGCTCTTCTGTTGAAGCCTGCATCTCGCGAGCTTCTTGGTACTCAGCATTTTCAGAAAGGTCACCAAGTGAACGTGCATACTCTAGACTGTTAGCAATCTCTTTTCGTTTTTCTGTCTTTAAATATTCGAGTTCTTTAGTTAGCTCCTCAAATTTTTCTTGTGTTAAATAGTTGTTTTGGTCGATCATAAAATATTTAAAAAATTTCACAATTAATGATAAACTTACATTAAATTAAATGCTTCACTAATAATTTAAAAGAATTGTACTAGTTGTACGAAAAGAGTCAATTGACATCATTAAAATATTCTGGCGCGTATATATTAATCCATTTAATAAACTCACGCATTACAGAAGATGCTCCTATAAGGTTTTTTTCTGGACCTTTTTCCATAATAATTGCAAAAGAATATTTTGGATTTTCATATGGGAAAAATCCAACCACCCATGAGTTTACAAACTTCTTTGAAACACCAAGCTGTGCTGTTCCTGTCTTTGCTGCAACATCTACATATGGAGTGTTTAGAGACTTTACAGTTCCCTCCTCTACACCCATACGCATCCCTTCCCTAACTATTTGTAATATACTGTCATCAACTTGAATCGATTTATATGATATATTTTCTCCTTTCTCAAGTATTGGAGACATCAACATACCTCCATTTGCAATGGCTCCAATAGCACGAACCATTTGAATCAACGTCACTTGGAAACCATATTGTCCAATTGCAGTATTGTATGTATCTCCTATACGCCACTCCTCCCCATCAAACATTTCTGATTTCCATTTTGGATTTGGTATTGTTCCATCGCTGTCATTAAACACAGAACCTGTACTTTTTCCCAACCCAAACAATCTTGCGTATTTATTTATACCATCAATTCCTATACCCTCTTGGTCTTCAAAACCTCCACCAACTTCATAGAAATAGACGTTAGATGAGTTTGCTATTGCCTCACGCATGTTCACATATCCATGAGCCTTCCAATCAACAAACACTGAAAATACATCTTCTAAGTATGGATGTGGAAGACTAATAGAACCTGTGCTTAATATCTCTTTCTCTGGTGTTATAACACCCTCTGAGAGAGCTCCTATGGCCACTATTGGTTTTACAATAGAACCTGGAGTATAGAGACCTGATACAACACGGTTTAGAAATGGCTTACGTTCATCCGTAATATATGAACTAATTTTATCTCGCGGTTCCCCATCAGTGAGTACCTGAGAACTAAACTCAGGAAAACTTGTAAGAGTAATAACTTCACCACTTGTTACGTCCATAAGTATTCCTGCTCCACCAACAAAACCAGACTCATTCGCACGATATTCTAAAAATCTATACAATGCCTCATTTAAACGAGAATCTATTGATAGTGTTATATTCTGACCATCCTCTGGAGGCCTTATTGTATTTTTTGATTTTATCTCTTGAAGTGCATCAATCTCTTCTATCTCCAAACCATTCACTCCACTAAGACGATTATCAAAAAACAATTCTGCACCGTCTTTAGCAAGAAATTCATCTTGATAATAATTACCAGAACTATCTTTAAGTGGATACCCTACATATCCAAGAATATGAGCTAAACCATCTCTATCACTGTATACACGTAGTGCAAAAGATCCTTCTTTGTCTTCAATATATATTTTCTCTTGTTCAACAACCTGGTCTGTGGACACGATTCCTTGCGAGGATGATCGGTCTGTGGACACGATTCCTTGCGAGGAATCGCCAACTTCGTTCCATACAAGCTCTTCTCCATTACGGTCATATAAAACACCTCGTTCAGCAAAAATAATAGAGTGTCTAAGACGATTGTTTTCGCTTAGATATGCAAATGATTCCCCATCATATATTTGCAATAAAAATACTCGTATTATGTACAAAATAATAATAAATACGAAGATAACAACAACAAATGATTTTGTATTTTTATCAATTGGTTTTTCTATACGTCCTTCAAACTGATTTTTATCGAATTGTGGTAGATTACTTGAATCTAAAAATATTTCATCAGGTTCTATCTCTCTACTATTTGATCCACAAAATAGTCTCTGTAATAATTTTCGAATTCTGTATTTTCGCATATATAGAATATTGTAACATTTCTATATATTTCTATTTTGACACAATAACTAATCGTTTTTTTATGAAATGACTAAATATATATGTTATTAGGAAAAAAATAGTAAAAGAAAATGGACTAAAAAATAAACTAGGAGTTATAACACCATATAAAAAATCTAGAATCATTCCACCTATTATTATCTCATATCCAGGAGCTATCATAATTAACGTAAGCGCTAAAATGACTGTTATATACCATGGAGATATGAATATACTTAAGAAAAATAATGTACTTATTAAAAAATGACGAATCATCGTAGCATAATTGCAACCATATTAAGTGATTGTATGTTAATTGGGCTACTAAAGAGTACTGTCTGAAAAGAGTCTGTTGGTAATGCTATTATTTCTTCAACTACACCAAACACACCACTATTTAATCCTGGTGACAAAACAATCTGACCTTCTGATATGTCTACACCTCTTGGAACACGTATTTCAAAATCTCCATCACCGCGACCTATAGCTTTAACCGCTATAGTATCTTCTCCTAAAAGTACATCGGTAGCACGTCCAGGAGTTGAATATAGACTAATAAGAGAAGTTCTTAAATACACTTCTGTTACAGTACCAATTGCAACTTTTTCTACACCAAATACACGAGACCCTACACTAATACCGTCTCTCCTTCCAACATCAACTATAAATGTGTCATACAGCGTATAGTTTGGTCTAGTTAATATGGAAGCTGCTATAAAATTCCTATCACTCTCTCTGTTAAGTAATCCACGTAAACTTTCATTTTCTTGACGTAAGACTTCTGTCCATATAGAAAAAAGTCTTAATCTAACTATCTCTTCATTTAAGATTTGATTTTTGTCTTGAAGTTTTTGTTTATCTTTAAATGTAGTAGCAATACTTCCAAACATATTTACAACGACTGATTGAGATTTCCATACAGAATTACCTATCGAATTAGTGATTTTAGATGCAAACTCGAGCACAGAATTATTTGTCAAAATAATCACTATTAAAATAATAATCACTATTAATGATTTATAGAAATGTGACCTACTATTACGGCTTGGTTTATTCTGTTGGAGTAAGTTCATTGTCGTTCTCTATTAACATGTCCTTGAATTTATTTATATCTTCAAGCACAATACCTGTACCACGAACAACTGAAGTTAAGGGGTCATTGGCAATATATATTGGTATACTAATCGTATTTGCTATAACTTCTGAAAGACCTTGTATTAAAGCTCCACCACCTGCAATATACATACCCCTTTGCATAACATCAGAAAGTACCTCTGGAGGAGTTATCTCAAGAACTTCTTTAATGGCATCCACAAGATGATTAATAGAACCAGAGATTGCTTCTCTTATATCTGCGTCTGTTATTATTACCTCACGTGGTAATCCTGTTACAAGATCACGTCCACGCACAGTAGCCTCAATAGGTTCATCTCCTTCAATAAGTGAACCTGCTTTTATTTTAAGTGCTTCAGCTGTCTTGTCTCCTATAAGGATTTTGAATTCACTCCTGATATAACCAGAAATATCTTGATTTAGTTTATCCCCTGCTATACGAATGTTCTTAGACTGCACTATTCCTCCAAGTGAAATGATAGCAACATCACATGTACCACCTCCAATATCTACTATCATACTACCGATAGGATCATGTACTGGAAGCTTTATACCTATTGCTGATGCCATTGGTTCTTCAATAATATGTACTTCTCTAGCTCCTGCGTTTCGAACAGCATCTCTTACAGCCCTTATCTCAACACTTGTAATTCCAGACGGTACACCAATTACAACACGTGGTCCAAGAAATGTTCGCCTGTGCTCTTGAGCTTTATTTATTAAATAAGCGAGCATCTCTTCTGTTACCTCAAAATCAGATACTACTCCATCAACCAACGGCTGTATCGCCACAATATGTCCAGGAGTACGTCCAGACATCTCTTTAGCCTGCTTTCCAACAGCTACAACTTGTCCAGTCTTCTGATTAACAGCAACAATTGATGGTTCATTGATAACAACACCGCGACCACGCAGGTAAACAAGCGTGTTTGCTGTACCAAGATCTATACCGATATCATTTGAAAATAGTCTGTAGAACTTATCTAGATATGTTTTAAAAATATTTTTAAAATCCATAAATCTCTAAGAAAAAAACTCTGATTCATTTACCATTTCGACCTTTCCTGTCTTTCTATCTACTTTTTCTATATTCTTTTCTGCTCCTCCTTCGAGTGTCTTTTTACTTATAACAACACGAGCAGGTATACCAAGTAAGTCGCTGTCAGCAAATTTCTCACCTGCTCGAGCGTCTCTGTCATCGTACAGTACTTCTATACCAGCGCTAATTAATTTTTTATACAACTCGTCTGCATATGCTTGAACCTTTTCATCACCTCCTCCTATTTCAATAATATGAACTTTAAACGGTGCTATTTCTTCAGGCCACACAATACCTTTTTCGTCTGATAGAAGCTCTACAACAGTCCCCATTGCGCGGGCTGGACCAATACCATACGAACCCATAATAATCGGTTTTTCTTTTCCATCTTCGTCAGAAAACATTAGTCCAAGTGCTTCAGAAAATTTAGTCCCTAGAGAGAATATATTACCAACCTCAATACTTTTACGCTTCTCTAATTCATCACGAGTGACACCAAGCTCAGATAAGTCTGCATCTGCAAGAACTTCTTCGTTTACAGCTATACCTTTTTCTTCATTGATATAAATAATGTCTTCACCAGCCTCTGAAAGTGTCTGGAATTCATGACTAAACTTAGTAAACGCACCACCTGATGCAAATGTTTTATATGTTTTGTCTCCTATACCAAGTCTATTAAATACACGTGCATAAGCTTCTGCTGATTCAGCATAAAACTTCTCGTGTTCTTCTTCTGTGCGAGAAAAAGAGTAAAGGTCTTTCATAAAAAACTCTCTTGTTCGCATGATACCGCTTTTAGCACGAATCTCATTTCTAAATTTATTTTGTATATGATATGTATACAGTGGAAGGTCTTTATATGAACGCACATACTCTGACATAATTCTTGTAATCATTTCTTCATGCGTCCACGCAAAACCAATATCACCTCCTGTCTTTAGTTTGGACTTAAACCACACATCTACAACTTCATCATTCCATCTATCTGTTTTCTTCCAAAGTTCAGGATCTTGAAGTGAAGACATGAACACTTCTTGCCCTCCAATAATATTCATCTCTTCACGAATAACATCTTTAATATTATTCATTACACGAACACCAAGAGGTAAGAATGAATACACTCCTGCCATTTCTTTATGAATATATCCTGCGCGAATTAAGAGCTGAGCGTTTTTTGAAACCTCATCTTTTGGTGCCTCTTTTCTTGTTTTTGTGAATAGCTTACTTTGTCTCATTACAAGCAATAGTATCGTATCTATCCGTTACGGTCAAAACACTGGTTTTTAACATCACTTAGTGGTCCGACCACTAAGTGATGTGGGATTGTTTTACTTAGTTATCTTGCTTAACTATTTTATTTAACAATACGTAAAATATCGCCATATGTAACAATAAGCATAAGAAGTATTAATAATGCAAAACCGATGAAGTTAAAAGCGTTTGCTATCTTAGGCTTGATTGGAGAACCTTTAACTGCCTCAATTGCAAGGAATAGTAACCGTCCACCATCAAGTGCAGGAAATGGAATAAGGTTAATCACAGCAAGGTTTAGTGATATTAAAGCGGTGAAATTAAGAAGTATTACAAACCCAAGCGCGGATGCATCACCAACAAGCCCAACTATACCAATAGGACCAGCGACTGATGAAAGATCTGCTTTAAATAAAATGGCATCATACAAGAATATACCTATACCTACGGTAATACGGTAAAGCATGTCTATTGTATTTTTTCCGGCCTCTAATATAGCTATATGAATTGGTAGTCTAAGATCACCAACCACTCCCATTCCAATTCCAATAGCCGATATATCTAGATCCTCAGATATTAATCCTTTTTTGGAAGTAACAGATATAGCTTTTTCTTCTCCGTTTCTTAGAATATTAATCGTTATTTCTCCTTCACTATACATCCCAATAAATGAACTTACTTCCTCTTGAGACTTTGGATATACAGATACGGCAGATGAATAAATAGGAGGAGAAAGATAAATAATTTCATCTCCTCGCATAAGCTCTACTTCTTCTGCTGGCGAATTAGGTAAAACCTGAATTATTAAAAGTCGTTCGTTTGAAACATACTTGGACACATCTTCATTTTGAGCACCGATAATTGTCGGCATTCCTGTCATTAATGTTATAGAGAATAAAAGCCACGCAAATAAGACATTGAAAAACACTCCAGCAAATAGTACAGCGGCTTGAATATACTTTGGCTTATGGATAAGCGCTCTAGAACTATCTTCTCCTGAGATTGATTCTTCGTCTGGATTCTCCCCAAATATCTTTACAAATCCACCAAATGGTATGGCATTTATAGTGTATTCAGTCTCACCATATTTCTTGCCAAAAAGTTTTGGCGGAAAACCAACACCAAACTCATCTACACGAACCCCAGATTTTTTAGCAACGATAAAATGTCCAAATTCATGGACTATAATAAGAACAATAAGAACTCCAAGAAAAATTAAAATAGACATTAGTTGTTAGTTATTAGGGCTGATAGTTAATTTGATATTTCTTTTTCTTTTTTGTCACCAATAGAGTCTAGAGATTTATTTCCTTCATCGATAAGTTTTTGCATCTCGTCTTTACTGCTAAACTTCTCATCTTCACTCATGTCCCCTGCTTTTTCTTGTTTTTGTATGTAATTCCACACAGTGTCACGTTCGTTTCGTAATGATACTCTTGCTTCTTCAAGTTTGTCCTTTGAAAGTTTTATTAATGTGACTCGCCTCTCAGAAGTAAGTTCTGGAAATGTTACTCTCACACCGCTTTCATCAGGTGAGACTCCCACGCCGAGATTTGCGTCTGTTATTGCTTTCTCTACATCTTTGATTTGTTCTACATTCCACACGCTCACGCGCAAAGTTCGGGCGTCTTCAACGCCCACATTTCCTACTTGATTAAGTGGTACTCGTATTCCAAATGATTCAACTTGAATATTATCAAGAAGCGTAGGAGTTGCTTGCCCTGTGCGAATACCTTGAAACTCTTTCTTAAGCCACACTTCTGTGTCCTCTACTTTTTGTTTTAGTTGTGAAAAATCGTATGTCATATATGTAAATTATATCAGTATTACAGTAAGTTACAAAATTAAATAGCCAGAGTACTCTGGCTATTTAATTTGGCTCTGTATAGTCCTAGTCTTAAGTCTGCGAACCTTGCGATATATAGCAAGGTTCGTACTATTTTTTATATGACTTATGTCAACGTGTAGTAAACACCCCGTCCTATATCTCCAACCTGAATAACTATCTCCTCTTCCTCTAATTCGTCAAAATATGTTGTTATTGTTGAATCAGAAACTCCAAGCAACTCCTGTGCTTCACCATTTGTAAGTTTTCTTCGGTCTTTTAAATGCTTTACTATCATCCTTTTACGTTTCTCTTTTAGTGGATATCGTTCTTTGTTTACAAAATTACTTAAATGTTTATGTGCACCAGCACGACCTAAAATAAATCCGAGTCCTATCCCAAGAATTCCTATTATAATTAAAATAAATGTTTGCATATTGTTTTTTATTAATATTCTTCTCTTCTTCCGCGTATTAATCTATATATCCACGGAATAATTTTTCTAAGAAGAAAATACAAGATAAATACACCTGTTATGTAAAAAGCTATCTTATTACTTAGTGTATATCCTGCTACTGTAAGTGCAAGAAGTTGAAGTTGATTAAATGGAGCGCTTTTTTTTACTTCCTCTGTTTCATCTAAGTACCCATCTTCTAGATTTTCTTTTTCATTTTTTATTTTTTCTTTTGTTTCTTTAATTTTTTCATTAATGTTCTTACTTTGTTCTTTACGAAACTTTTCAATAGTGTTTACAGTATCGTTTACTCCAGCGATAATCTTCGGTGACGTACTTGATGCAAACTCACCAACCTTTGAAACTATCTGCGTACTTTTATCTTCTAGATCTTTTTTTATTGAACTACCTTCTGCTTGGTCTGTTTTATTTTCCTGTTCAATGTAAGCAATTAAAGGCTCTGTATCTTCTTTATCAGGTATCCCGTCGTTATCATCGTCAGTGTCTTCAGTATTTCCTATACCATCATTGTCTGTGTCTGTATCTACAAAACGACTAAGTGTGTATGTTTTACTATTTCCATATTCAACTGACTTTGATTCTTCTCCTGGTTGAGTAAGTGTGGCATTAGTAATTTTTACACTAACAGTATGATCCCCCTCTTTTGGTGTCCAATCAACCCACACCACTTGAAAGCCTCCGTTTCTCTCAAGCGTAACTTCAGCACTGCCTATGACAGCATTTCCATCGTAAAACTCAACAGATGCTTTGAAGTCAGCACTTGAGCTGTTTGCTAGAGTTGTATATATACGAAGATTTTCACCAGAGAAAAATGGTTCTCTATCAAACCAAAGAGACGAGTCCACAAAGCCAACATGTTTTGTATCAACTGCACCAAACACTGGTGCCACGAATACTGAAAATATAAATGTTGCTATTATTATCGCTGATGTTTTTTGAGACAACATATATTATGTAATACGAGGTAAGGTTATTGCTAAATGCTCGAGAAGAATTTTTACAGAAGAAGACCGATCGTTTAAATATGAACGGACATCTCGAAGTGATTCGAAAGCAATCTCGGTTTCTCCTGCAGTAGAAACCGAGATTGCTTTATCTACATACAACCCAACTTCAAGCCCATTAACGAGTTCAATTGCTTCACGCTTATTTTTTGATTCAATTATGTCTGCAATAAAAGCTAGTCTCTCTGCAGGATATGAAGCTAGAAATTTTCTTGTAAAATGAGATGCTTCACTTTTTCTTTCGCTTCCTTGTATAACATGCACACGAGAAAGAAGTGTCTTTATAAGATTCTCTGACGACGGTGTAATGATAAAAAAGTGTGTACCTTCTGTCGGCTCTTCAAATGTTTTTAAAAGTGAATTTTGAGCCTCTAGTGTTATTGAATTAAATGATAATATAAAAATCTTTTTCTCACCATGTACTGGACGATTTAATTCAAACCGCTGTATTTCCCTACCACTATCTATACCAAACACGTCATGCTCACGAATATACACATCTGGATTTCCTCTGGTCTTAATTCTTAGAGTGTCTTCTATATATTGAAGAAGTTGTTCTTTAGAATCTTTGCCACCCTCAATAACATACGCGTGATGAAGATCTTGTGGTAGAAGTAAAGCAATGTTTTCCATTCCCTTTATAGTAACAAAACCACATAAAAAGTCATAAAAAATAAAGCAAAAAGGGCCCGATCTCTTCAGATGCGGACCCCTTGGTTTTCTTGGCTGCTTATTTATTTTATAGCCAGCGTTCGCCTCATTCTGCGCCTCGGCGGTATGGTGTGCAAGCCGTGATCGTCGCAGAATGTGCCAACCGGCATAATTGGCTCTGTGCGAGCCACGCCGACAGAATCGATGTAAAAAACCGGTACGGAATTCATTTTTTATTCCCCCTGAACTTGAAATAGGTGTCAGAAACCTTGAAATCCAAAACGAATTTCTTTCTTCAATTTACTGTATTAATTATACACTATCTGTAAGTGCTTGTCAAGTACTATTTACACATCTTTCGTAAGAGCTAGCACTTTCTTTTTTACATCGTCCGTCTAAGCGAGCGTTTTCTTTCTATGGAGGTTACGAGAAGTAACTAGAAAATTAAATAGTCGATACAGAAAAATTCTTCTGTTTGAGTTGTTTTATACTGCAAGTTTAGAACTTTTCGTATTGTAGACTATTATAATTTTCAGTTGCTGGAGTATTCTCCTCCATAGAAAGAAAATGCGAGCGACTCTTATCTTTTCGCTATTATACTATTCTTATATGTATCTAAATGATTGAGTGCTATACCTGTTCCGTTCGCTACACAAAAATTTGCATCCTTTGCAAGATATGCCTTTACTCCTGTCCTACGAAATACTAACTCTGGTAAATTACGTAACTGAGACGAACCTCCTGTCATTATTATTCCTTGATCAATGATGTCAGCCGAAAGTTCTGGTGGTGTGTCTTGTAGTACGTCTCGAATCGCCTTAACCATCTCTCTTAACTCTCTTGATATTGCTTTCACTATTTCATTTGTTCGTATGTCAGTGGACCGTGGCAAGCCTGTTAAAAAATCTCGTCCTTTTATAACCATAACTAACTCTTCCTCAAGTGGTACTGCTGAACCAATATTGATTTTAATATTTTCTGCTGTTTTATCTCCAACAGCAAGGTTAAATGTTTTCTTTATATAATCAACTATTGCTTGATCTATCCTATTTCCTGCGCACTTTACTGATGTTGACGCCACAATACCTCCAAGTGATATAACAGCCACATCAATAGTTCCACCACCTATATCTACTACCATATGTCCACATGCCTCATGTATCGGAATACCAGCTCCAATTGCGGCTAAAATTGGTTCTTTAACGACGTAAGCACTTTTTGCACCCGCTTTTGTTGCAGCTTCTATTACAGCTCGTCTTTCTGTTGATGTTACTCCTGCGGGAACAGAGATCATCACATCAGGTCGAAATATATTCCATGAAGGAAGTGACTTCTTCATGTAATATCGAAGCATCGCTTCTGTGACTTTATAATCTGCAATAACTCCATCTTTCATTGGACGATATGCAATAATACTTTCTGGAGTTCTTCCTATCATTTCTTTTGCTCCGTTCCCTACTGCAAGTATTTTGTTATCTATTTCTGACACCGCAACTACTGAAGGTTCGTTTAAAACTATACCTTTACCAGGAACATACACCAATGTATAAGTGGTTCCTAAATCTATTCCGAGCTTTGGTGTTAAAAATGACATAATCTTTAATTACTATTCTGTTCTATCAGTGCGTGTGATGTCTAGACCAATCTTTTTGAGTCTTTCTTCTATCCTCTCATATCCTCTATCAATATGATACACATTATTAATGAGAGAGTTCCCTTTTGCAACCGATGCAGCTATAACATAAGCAAGTCCTGCCCGTATATCTGGACTTCCAAGAGCTCTACCTGTGAGTTGAACTGGTCCTTTCACTTGAGCTCTATGAGAATCCCACATTACGATATCAGCACCCATTCTAACTAAATCATCTGTGTAATTTAGACGACCTTCAAATATTGTTTCGTGCACAATAGTCTCTCCAGATACCTGTGTTGCATATACAACCATCGGCGCTTGAAGATCAGTAGCAAATCCAGGGTATTCATGGGTTTTAATATCGACAGCTTTTAAATCTTTATTTAGTTTATTACTTCCGTTCCTTAAAATAATCTTATCAACTTCAGTATCAATAGAAACCCCTGACTTACGCAATAATTCTATTAAAGATTCTAAGTGAAATGGATTACAATTATTTATAATTAGTTCGTCTGCACACAATGCCCCAAAGATCAAAAAACTACCGGCCTCTAGTCTATCTGAGATAACTTTATGTTCTTTACCGTTTGCTCTAAGCGGATCTCCACCTTCTATCTCGATTGTTGATGTACCAGCACCAGATATATGTGCTCCGCAATTATTAAGGAAGGAAGCTAAGTCCTTAATCTCTGGTTCCATCGCACAGTTTTTAAGCACTGTCTTACCCTCTGCAAGTACTGCAGTCATCATCATTGTTTCTGTACCTGTGTGTGTTATTTTTTCAAAAAATATATCTGCACCTTTTAACTTACCACCTTTTGCTTTCAGTTTATAATCTCCATTCTTATAAATTATTTCTGCACCAAATTTTTCAAACGCACTTAAAAAAATATCAATAGGTCGAGCACCTATAACGTCTCCTCCAGGATGTGGAAAGTTTACTTCTCCAAAACGAGCAAGTATTGGACCTGTTAGAACTATCGAAGCTCTTATCTTTTTTGACATATCCTCATTGAGACTTGTTGACGCACCTCCGTTAATTTTGAAAGTATATCTGATATTACCTTCTTCTTTATCTGTCTTCACACTAATCCATAAGTCTTCGAGAATCTCCGCAGTTGCGTGCACATCTTCTATATCTGGTACATCAATAAGAGTCATTTCATCTTCAAAAAGTACGCTCGCTATCATTGCCTTAAGCACTGCATTTTTTGCAGTATTAACAGATATTTCCCCTTTAAGAGTTTTTTCTCCAGCGAGACCTTTTATAAATAGACTTTCTTGCATGGGTGTATTGTATGCGTTTGGTGCTTCTTTTACAAATCTTGGTAATCTAGCTATATACTTAGGGCTCATATATGATTAGCATAATGTATCTAATCCACGTAATCCCAATATCGCGCGGTATCACCAAAGACCGCCTTTCATATTTTTCAAAAAAAGAAATACCAAAAGGCGCGGTTGTTACTGTACCAATTCGAAGCAGGCAGATGTCAGCAATAGTTGAATACACCGAGGAGGTGAAAGATGTTAAAACAAGATTAAAACTCTCTCCTTATCCTATTAAAAAAATAAATGAAGTTAAATCTGAACAAGTTTTCTATCCTGAGTTCATGTCAGCAGTAATTGAGATGGCAGATTATACAACTGGGACTGTTGGGGCTGTTATAAATTCACTTGTACCAAAAGTGATTCTTGAAAATCCTAAAGTAATCAGTGGAGGTATTTCAAATGAAAATGTTTCATCTATAACCAACTATGAAAAACTTGTGTTGCAAACAGATAAAGATGAACGCTTCTCTACTTACAGAAGTCTAGTTCGTGAAGCTTTTGCACGTAAACAATCTGTATTTATTTGTATGCCAACGTTTCATGACGTAGAACAATTTGTTTCAAAATCAGAAAAAGGTATTGGATTATATATGTTTGGACTCCACAGTAATCTAACAAAGAAACAAATACAAGAGAAATGGAGCAAAGCTATTAAAATTGATCATTCTATTGCAATAATAGGTACTGGAAGTTTCTTATCAATCCCACGACCTGATATAAAAACAATAATAATTGAGCGTGAAAGTTCTAATGCGTACAAATCTCTTGTTCGTCCATATGTAGATATAAGAGTGTTTGCAGATTTATTAGCAAAAAAAACTGGCGCGCGAGTTATATATGCTGATTCGTTCTTACGTGTTGAAACCTTGCATCACTATTATGAAGGACTATCAGCTGAACTTGCCCCACTTCGATTTAGACCACT
>CAZVBS010000006.1:0-20444 GCA_964625905.1 uncultured Candidatus Saccharibacteria bacterium
TCGCAGCAGAAATGATTCCAGCAATCCAAAACAAAGTAGGGCAGTTTACATCTAATCCACTTATACGAAATATCATAGGACAGCCAAAGTCTAGTTTTAACTTGCGTGAGATGATGGATAACAAAAAAATATTCATAGCCAACCTATCAAAGGGTCAAATGGGGGAGATAAACGCTAGTCTTATTGGAAGCCTTCTAACAACAAAGATTTATCTATCTGCAATGAGTCGCGCCGATGAATCACTAGCAGAACAATCCAAATTACCACCATTTTATTTCTACGTTGATGAGTTTCAGTCAGTAGCAAACGACTCCTTTGCAGACATACTATCAGAAGCACGAAAGTACAAACTCGCGCTTATCATCGCACATCAGTATGTAGCTCAAATGGAAGAAAGTGTTAGAGACGCAGTGTTTGGCAACGTAGGAACAACAATAGTATTTCGTGTAGGACCATTTGATGCAGAAGTATTAGAGACAATATTTAAACCAAAGTTTTATGCAGACGACTTAGTAAGTCTAGGATTCGCACAAATTTATCTAACACTCATGATTGACGGAGAAGGTTCAGCACCATTTTCAGCAAAAACACTTCCACCTATAGACGAGCCAGAGATAAGTTTTAAAGAACAAGCTGTAGAGAGTTCAAGAAGACTTTATGCAACACCAAGAGATCTTATAGAAGAAGCGATAAGACTGCGTAATGAAGCGGATGAATCACAAAAACCAACACCCAAAAAACAAAACAACAATAGCAACAACAGCGCAGGAAATGGTACCACTCAAAACAAAAACCAAAATAACAAAAAACAAGACTATAAACAAAATCAAGATAGAGATACAACAAATCAAACAGCATTAAATAAAGAACACAAACCAGTGCAAACAGCTGATATAAAAAGTACCGCTCCACGGAAAGTAATAAAAAGAACAATATCCCTCAACACATTAAAAATAAAAAACCGCGACGATGGTAAAGGACCGTCACAAGAACAACGCTCAGCTCTTAGAGATGCACTAGCATCCGTTAAAGGTGTAACAGAAAACCAGCCACAACAACCAAAAGAAACACAGGTTAAAGCGCCCCACAAACCCAAACCCAAACAAAAAGAAACATCGAATCAAACTACACAACAAACACCAAACAAAACTCAAACACCAGACCAAGCTAAGCCACAAACAACAAACGAAATCCCAAAAGAAGTACTAGAAAACATTTTCAAAGACGATAAAAATAAATAAATCTGTGTTTAAAATATTTGCTTATCTAATAGTAATTCTTGTGTTGATATATCCAACACAAGTTTTTGCTTCTGTAATAATCAGTGAGATAATGTATGCCCCGAACGAGGGCGTAGCGTATGAGTGGTTTGAGATATTCAATAACGGAGCAGATGAAGTTAATATAGAAGATTGGAGATTTAATGACGGCAGTAACCACATATTTAGTAAACCACCTAAAAATGGTGGACAAGGATCTCTTACTATTATGTCAGGATCATATGTAATCATAGCAAAAGAAGCCGATACTTTTTTAAGCACCAATTCATCATTTACTAGCACCGTTATCGACGGTTCTTTTTCTTTAACTGATTCAGGCGACATACTATCTCTCATAGATAGCGACGGCGTTGTTGTAGATTCTGTTTCATATGATGAAAATGCAGGAGCAAAAAAGAATGAATTGTCTTTGCAATTATCAGACGGAGTGTGGGCACCTTCGACGCCTACACCAGGTACAGGCTCTCTCTCAGTATCTCAATCAGAACAACAAGAAGACAATCAAGAAAGCATTCAAACACCAACCACATCATCAACACAATATTTATCAAATACAAACAACTTCACCGTTGAGTCACAAATATCAGTATCAGCAGGACAAGACAGGACTGTAACCGTAGGTGCAGATTCGTTGTTTAAAGGAATAGCGTCAGGGCTTCTTGGAAACAAGCTCAAAAATGCTAGGTATGTATGGAACTTCGGTGATGGCACTCGTAAAGAGGGTCAGAATGTACTTCATTATTATCGTCACACAGGAAAATACGTTGTTACACTAGAAGTCTCTTCAGGAGAGTACTCAGCAACAGATCGTATAGCTGTATCAGCAAATGAAGCCAACATTTCTATAACAAGTAATTCACAAAATATAATAACGATCACAAACTTAGATAAAAATGAGCTAAATATTTCTTGGTGGTTGATTGCAGTAGGTGACTCATCTTTCATGTTGCCAAAGCACACCATAATACTGTCACAGTACGAAATAAATCTATCTTCAGAAATTACAGGATTATATCCAACTAATAACAATCCAGTAAAACTAAAGTATCCAAACGGAGAAGAAGTAAAATCAAACACACCACAGTACATAAAACCAAAATTCGAAAATACCAGAGCACGATCAAGTAGATCAATAATAGGATCAGAGATACAGGCACCAAGTACCAGAAACGCCATAAGTACAGAAACAAATGACGTTATTCAATCCATAAGCTACACAGAAATAAAAAACAAATCGCAGATAGCAAATGTCGCAGAAAAAACAAACACAAAATACGGAAACGCTTTAGTATATTGGACAGCACTCTTTGGTATTGTCACGTTAGGTATAATCTCTGTAATAATATTGCGCCATAAATCAAGAAAAGAAATCACTATAATAGAATAATCAATATATTGATACACGTTGATTTAGAGCCGTTTTTACAGTATAATTTGGTTTTAACTAAACATTTATGAAACGAGTACTTATTTTCTCAATGGCATACCACCCCTTTGTTGGTGGAGCAGAAGTGGCAATCAAAGAAATAACAAGCCGTATCCCGAGTAAGGATATAGAGTTTCATATGATTACATTACGATTTAATCTAGACCTATCTAAAAAACAAATGATAGGAAATGTGCTGGTACACCGTATAGGATTACCAATACCAAGAACAGCACATATCGTAGTTCGAAGATTAATACTTTTCTTAAGTAAGTTTTATTTTCAATTTGCATCTGTATTAAAGGCACTTTCATTAAATAGGACATATTCATATGATGCGGTGTGGTCTATGATGGCACATTCATCAGGAGTTCCTGGAGGATTATTTAAAATATTTAAACCAAAAATACCATACCTGTTAACACTGCAAGAAGGTGATACCATAGCACATATTAAAAAAACAATGTCGCCAATATATCCATTGTTTATATTAGGTTTTAAAAAAGCAGACCGTATGCAAACAATTTCTACATATCTAGCAAAGTGGGGTAGTGATATGGGATATAAAGGTAATCCAATGGTTATACCAAATGGAGTTGATGTAAAACTATTTTCAAAAGAACAACCAAGAAGAGAGCTCGAGACATTAAAGCAAGCGCTAGAGAAAAAAGTAAACACAATATTTCTTGTAACAACATCAAGACTGGTAAAGAAAAACGGAGTAGATACAATCATAAAAGCATTAACATTCTTACCAGTACATGTTTCGCTACTTATACTAGGAGATGGTCCAAATGAAGATAAGCTAAAAGAATTAGCCAATAAAGAAGGAGTAAGGAGCAGGATACGTTTCATTAATGAAGTAGATCATAAAGATATACCAAAATATCTAAAGATTTCAGACATATTCGTACGACCATCTCGTTCAGAAGGTATGGGGAACTCTTTCATAGAAGCAATGGCAGCTGGTATTCCAGTTATCGGCACTCAAGAAGGAGGGATTGCAGATTTTCTTTACGACCCAGAAAGAAACAAAGACATAAAACCAACAGGGCTTGCAGTAAATGTAGATGACCCAGAAGGTATAGCAAAAGCAGTACTCAGGTACAGTAGCGATGTGTTACTGCGCCGAGAGATAACAGACAACGCAAAAGCATTAGTTGATGTCAGGTATGACTGGAATATAATAGTGCCAGCAATGCGAAACAAATTTTTCAAATTAGAAAAGTAATATTTTCGATAAAAATGAATCCAAAGAAGACAAAAATATTAATAGCAACAGGAATATACGCTCCACAAATAGGTGGCCCAGCAACTTATGTGAAGATTTTAGAGGAGTTACTTCCAAGTCATAATTTTTCAGTTAAAGTCATACCATTTAACATAGTCTCAAAATGGCCAAAGATAATAAAACACATATTATTTGAGTATCATTTATTAAAATCAGCAAGGCATGCAGATATAATCTATGCGCTCGATCCAATCAGTGTTGGTATACCATCACTCATTGCTTCTCGTATCCTAAAGAAGCGCTTCTTTGTGCGCATAGCAGGTGACTACGCGTGGGAGCAGGGAGTACAGCGCTTCAAAGTTAAAGACCATCTTGATGTATTTTCAAAAAAGACAGATGATTATCTCATACCAGTACTCATATTCAAGAAATTACAAAAGATGGTCGCAGAGTCCGCAGAGAAAGTGATAGTACCAAGTAAATATTTTAAAGGAGTCATCATAAACTGGGGAGTAGATAGCAAGAAAGTTAAAGTCATACATTCAGTTGCAGAGGAGATACCTTTTCAAGGTAGAAAGTCAGATTTAAGAAACATGTTAACTTTTAGTGGCAAGATAGTTGTAAGTGCAGGACGTCTTGTACCTTGGAAAGGGTTTGAGGCACTGATAGAGATTACACCAAAGCTGGTAGAGAAGTACGGCTCGTTCAAGCTACTTATAGCAGGAGACGGACCACAGATGAAAAAGTTAAGTAAAATGGTTGTAAAGAAAAAGCTAGACGATTACGTAGCCATAACAGGTTCTCTAGAACGTGATGTGTTGTTTAAGTACATACGTGTTGCAGATGTGTTTGTTCTTAATACCAATTACGAAGGGCTTTCACATCAACTCCTTGAAACAATGTCAATTGGTACACCTGTTATTACCACAGATGTAGGAGGTAACCCAGAATTAATAGATGACAAAATAAATGGCTTGTTAGTACGCTTTAATAATAAAAAAGAATTATTAAAAAGTATCATGAAGGTACTTGATGATCAAAACCTATCAGACAAGCTATCCCACAACGCAAAAACAAAACTCAAAAAGTTCAACCCAGAAAATATGGTCTCAGAACTCATCAAGGAGTTTAAAAAGTAGGTTGTTAGGGTACTGTCAACTCTTGTTTTCTTGACAGAAAGTATGAAATTCATATAATATGAATATTATGAAATCAATACAAAAAATACAAAAAGTTACAGAGAGAGGGCAAATAACACTTCCAGCGGAGTGGCGTAAATCAGTAAAAACAGAATACATTTCTGTTAATTCAAAAGGAGATACAATAGTTATCAATCCTGTTCGTCACCTCAAAAAAGATGTCGAAGAGTACACAGTATTTGATGCTATTCGTGACAACAAAGGAAAAGGATTAAAAGCTAGTGAACTTCAAAAAATTCTTAAAAAGATAGACAAATAGAGCCTATGGATAAAAAAGAGAAACTATTTAGAAAGATCTCTGCTAAAGACCGTTTATTATTATCCAAAATCATTAATCAGCTTACAGGTGAAGATAAGACAGGTTTAAATATTGCAAAAGTTAAAGACACTGATTTTTTCAAACTTCGAAAAGGAAATTTCAGAATTATTTTTCATTATGAAGCAAGTAAAGTGTTTGTAATAGATTCAGTACGTTTACGTAATGAAAAAACATATAAAAATCTATAATATGAATTCCAACAACAATAAAAAAATCCTAATGATAACAGGGGACAAAAACCTCTTCATACAAGACACATCACCGCACGAGCGCCTAGAGATTCAGAAAAAGTACGCAGACATAACACCAGTATTCTGGGGTCGTGGTGCATTGCTTGCACCGTTTAAAGAGAGTGGAGTGTTCGATATAGTCACAGTACAAGACCCATTCTGGCGCGGATTAGTCGGGTTGTACATTTCCATATACAAGCGTGCAAGATTCAATGTTCAGTTACACACAGACTTAAGCTCACAAAGTTTACTACGCAAAATAATCGCACGTATAGTACTTCGCTATGCAGATTCAATACGTGTCGTGTCATCAAAACTAAAAACACAAGTCGAGAATCTAGGAGTCAGTGCGTCGGTCAAAGTACTACCAATTTTTCTCGACATAGATAGATTTATCGCAATATCAAAAGACAAAACAAGTACAGACAAGAAAACAATATTATGGATCGGACGCTTTGAAGAAGAGAAAGATCCATCACTAGCAATCAAAACATTTAAAGAAGTTTGTGAGAAAGGAGTAGATGCAGAGCTCATCATGCTAGGTTCAGGTAGCTTAGAAAACAAATTACGAAGAGAATCTAAAGGGCTCAGAGTTACATTCCACGGTTGGAGCGACCCACTAGAATACCTAGCCAAAGCAGACGTACTACTAAACACATCACACTACGAAGGATACGGTGCCACTATTGTAGAGGCACTCGCATCAAGAACGCCAGTAGTATCACTCGACGTAGGAGTAGCACGTGAGGCAGGTGCAACTATTGCAACGTATGATGAGTTTACTAATAAAGTAGTTGAAACACTCAACTCAAACGCATTGTCGAACACTCGCGCCGAACTTAAAATTCAAATCCTATCCAAAGAAGATTGGGGGACAGAGTGGTCAAAAACATTGCTCTAAAACACCATTAAGAGAAGCGCTGAAGTCAGAGTGTTTAAGTCAGACTTCAACAACTTCAACAAGGCTTCAAACAACAGTGGGGAACACAGTGGAAACAAACCCTTCTTGTGGACTAAGTCCCCAGAAAGCCTTTAAACAAGGTCTCAAAATATATGTTTGTGCTGTGTCCCATTCGTGGTACACTTTTAACATGACTGAAAAAAATATAGCAACATCATTTGTAAAAGCCAGAATCGACAAAAACACAAAAGTCGAAGCTGAAGAAGTGTTAGAAAAAATAGGGCTTAGTACAAGCGACGCTATTCGCATGTTTTATCGCCAGATTGTTTTAAGAAAAGGTTTACCATTTTCTGTAAATATTCCAAACACCATCACTCGTAAATCATTATCAAGAAAAGAAATGAGTAAGTCGTATCCTAATACTGAAGAAATGTTTGATGAAATTCTTGGCAATAAACGTCGTGATATATAATATATGCGAGAACTTTCTTTTGAGAAACAGTTCCGTAAAGATCTAAGACGCATGGAAGCGCGTGGAAAAGATATTAATAAACTTGAAAAACTCATTTCTTATATACTAAAGCACGGTACTCCGCCACCTTCACGGCGTCCACACAAACTTCATGCTTCGTGGTCTCCTGCGTTAGAATGTCATATAGAAAACAATGATTGGTTGCTCATTTACACTGTAACAAGATCAACAGTCCATCTGTACAGAACAGGAAGTCATGATGATCTATTTGATTAATTTTAGAAACCAAGTTCCTTAACGAACAAGAAACACCAAATAATATATTATGAAATTACTTATATTAACCCAGAAGATGGACGTAAATGACCCTATATTAGGGTTTTTTGTGAGATGGACGTTGGAATTCGCAAAACATTGTGAGAGTATTGTTGTTATTTGTTTATATAAAGGTGAACATAATTTGCCCAAGAACATAAAAGTTCTTTCTCTAGGAAAAGAAAGAGATTTACGGGAAAGGTGCGACCTTAAAGGAGGAGCTTGCGACGGGAAAAGGTCGTTCCTTGAGGAGAAAATCTTTTCAAAAATTAAATACATATACCGTTTCTATAAATACATTTGGCAAGAACGCAAAAACTACGACTCAGTCTTCGTTCACATGAACCAAATCTACATAATCCTCGGTGGCATATTCTGGCGCCTAACAAGAAAAAAGATCGCGCTGTGGTACACACACAAATCAGTCACACCTTCACTGCGTATAGCAGAAAAGCTAACAAACTACATATTTACTGCATCAAGCAAGAGCTTTAGATTAAAAAGTAATAAAGTTAACGTACTTGGACATGCTATAGATACTAACTATTTTGTACCAAAAGAAAAAGAAAACGATGGAATATTAAAAATAGTCACAATAGGACGCATTTCACCTGCGAAAAATTATGAAGTATTAATTAATGCTGTTAATTTACTTAAAAAAGATTTCAAATTAAATATAGTAGGAAGCGCAGGAACCCCAGAACAACAAAAATATTTTGACGAACTAAAGAAAAACAGAAATGACGAGATAGTATTTACAGGTGCAGTGCAACATACTGAAGTATTAAAATTTTTACAAAAAGCAGATGTTTTCGTAAACATGAGTAATACAGGAAGTTTAGATAAAGCAGTTCTTGAAGCTATGTCGGTTAATCTTCCTGTTATTACTTCAAACGAAGCTTTCAAGATGTTCGAAGGAATAGTTATGTTTAAAAAAAATAACACTGAAGATCTTAAAAACAAATTGGAGAATACAGTAAATCTTAACCTAAGAGAGGTTATAGTGAGGGATCATGGTATGGAGAAAACCATATCAAAAATAACGAATTTTTATGAAACAAGTAGATAAAAAAGCATACGAATTTTCAAGATATTGCTACCCAGACAGGTGGGCAAGTTACTATTATCAATTACGTGAAATAATAGAACAAAAACCATCTTCAGTTCTTGAGGTTGGAACAGGGGACGGGGTAGTAAAGCAATATTTACAAAGTAACACTGATATAGAATATAAAAACCTTGATATTGCAGAAGATTTACATCCAGATGTGGTTGGTAGTGTTGAGAGTATTCCATTACCTGATAATAACGTCGATATGGTTGTTGCATATGAAATACTCGAGCATCTTCCATTCGAGAAGTTCGAGCAAGTATTAAAGGAACTTAAACGAGTAAGTAAAAGCTCTGTTATAATCTCACTACCTCACTTTGGCCCACCTATTAAGTTTTCTTTTAAAATTCCATTTTTACCAGAATTACGATTTGCATTTAAAATACCTTTTCCAAAAAAGCATGTTTTTGACGGTCAACATTATTGGGAGATAGGCAAGAAAGGATATTCAATACGAAAGATTCGTTCAATCCTAGAGAAGTATTTTATAATTCAAAAAGAATTCATACCATTCGAAAACCAATACCATCATTTTTTCATTTTAAAAAAATATGAATAATAAAATATTACTCTATATTCCAAAGAACTTAATCAAAGAGCAGTATCTTTATTCTGCTGTATTGTATCCGTTCTGGGGAACACAAGAAAAGGTTAATACTCCAATCACTACAGGAGTATTTAAACAGTATAATTTTGATTCATCGTACTATTCTATTGTAGAAGAGTCGGAATATGCCGATTATATTTTCTTACCGTATCAGTATTGGTTCCTTCTTAGAGAGGATCCTAAATTAATTACTAAATACATCAATGAATCAAAAAGGATAAATAAGCCACTGCTTATAGATGCTATTGGAGACACGATGAGAGATATAAATATAGAGAACAGTGTTGTATTAAGATATGCGCAGTATAAAAGTAAGGTAAAAGATAATGATGTAATCATCCCTGTATATGCAGAAGACCTCTTAACTTCATATAAAGACAGTGAAATAGTCATAAGAAACAAGAAAGAAAGTCCTGTTGTAGGGTTTGTCGGATGGTCATCACTTCCTTTTTTAACATACCCAAAAACATGGCTTAAAGACTTGCCACTTTTCCTTCTTGGATTTCTAACATCACGCTTTGATTTATATAGAAAAGGAGTTTTATTCAGAAGAAAGGCACTTAAAATACTAGAAAAGTCTTCACTTGTAGATACAAATTTTATTTATAGGGAATCTTATTCAGGAAATACAAAAACAGCACAAGGGAATATTGAGGTATTAAGAAAAGAGTTTGTAGACAATATTCTCGAGTCAGATTATGCACTGTGTGTGCGAGGGGATGCAAACCAGTCTACTCGTTTCTTTGAGGTCTTAAGTCTCGGACGTATTCCAGTATTTGTTGATACAGATATAGCACTACCACTTGAAGATAAAATAAACTACAAAGAGTTCTGCCTTTTTGTCGACTATCGAGATTTGCACAAAATTGATAGAGTAATAAGTGAGTTTCATAGATCTATATCTTCGGAAGAATTTGAAAATATACAAAGAAAAGCCCGTGAAGCCTTTGAAAAATATCTCAGAATAGATTCATATACAAAATACTTAATAGAAATTTTAAAAGAAAAAACTAAGTAATCTAATGGTAGTTTCAATATATTATGAAACATTTTAATAAAATATATTATGTTGCGAATGCACGGATGCCAAATGAGAAGGCTCATGGAATACAGATAGCTAAAATGTGTGAGGAGTTTGTAGAATCTGGATATAATCTGGAGCTTATAGTTCCAAACAGGCGTACTGAACATAATGTGTCTATGAAAGATTTTTACGATTTACGGGAGGATATAAATACAATAAAACTTCCAATTATTGATAGATACAATAGTGGTTTTTTTGGTTTTGTATTAAGTTCAATAACATTTATGTGTTCATATACTGTGTACTTACTTTGGAAAAGGATTACATCACCTGGAATTATATATACTGTTGATATGGACTCATTTTCTTCTACTGCTTTACCATTCCTTGGTATGTCAGTCTTTATTGAAATGCATTCACCAAAACGAAGAACGCTAGTAACAAGGATTTTATTTCATTTTGTTAATGGAATTATAGCGACCAATTCTCTTATTAAGGAAGATATCAAAACCACATTCAAGATTCGTGATGATAAGTTCTTAGTAGAACCTAATGGTATAGATTCAAAACAGTTTTTAGTTCCTGAATCCAAAAAGAAATCAAGAGAAACTATTGGCCTACCACTTGATAAGAATATTATTGTTTATATAGGAAGATTTTATGGGTGGAAAGGTCTTGAAATCATACCAAAAACTGCAGAGTGTTTACCTGACGACGTATTAATATATATGGTAGGAGGTACGTCAATGGAATTAGAAGGTATTATTTCTTCAAAAAACATACCAAAGAACGTAATATTTGCTGGGCCACGTGATTATAATGAAATCCCGACTTGGCTTTCAGCAGCAGATGCTCTTCTTGTTCTTGGTACAAGTAAAAATCAAGAATCATATCGTTATACTTCACCAATGAAAATTTTTGAGTATATGATTTCAGGAAGGATAATTATTGCAAGTAATACTCCAGCTATTCGTGAAGTGTTATCTGAAAAAGAGTCTATTTTATATGAGCCAGATGATTTTAATGATTTAAAGAATAAAATATTAAATATTAATTTCGATTCTTCAGAAACAAAAAGTATTATAAAACAAGCTAGAATTAAAGCGGATTATTATTCTTGGAGTAATAGGGTTGAAAGAATTGGTAGTTTTGTACAAAAGATTACTAATGTGTGAAGATATGAAAACAAAACTATTTCAACTCTACGATGGTACGCTCAAAATATCTGGAAACAATAAGCTTATCTGGCATAAATTACCGATAGATGAAGATAAATTACAAGTATTGCCGAAACGAAAGCGTGTCTACCCAGCAATGATTAGCCCAAATCCAATAATACGAGCACTTAAATATGTAGCAAGAAAGCTACCTATGTACAATTTTATTCAGAGTATCCGCAAACATTTTTAATATGAACAAACGTATAGAAATATTTACAACTACATATGGACAATTCGCTATTGATACAATTGCTGATGCAAAGATGTCTGAAGTTTTTCGTCGCGGACTCCATCATCAAGAGGATACGATAGAGATACTTAGTGCATTCATTACACCAGAGAGTATTGTCGTAGATGGCGGTGCGCATATAGGCTCAATAACAATCCCTCTTGCCGCGTACGCTATGGAAGTCTTAGCATATGAGCCAGATATTAACTCTCTCAAGCTATTGCGCCAAAATGTAGAACTTAACAAGGTTTCTGTAGACATCCGCAATAATGGCCTTGGAGAAGTGATGTCACAAGGCTCTGTGGTGCCAGTTAGTGCAGGTAATGCTGGTGCACATACACTTGTTGTCGGGGATGGCTCCGTATCAATTGTCGCACTTGATGATGAATTAGACAGGTTTGATGTATTGAAGTTGGATGTTGAAGGGATGGAACTAGCGGTCTTGCACGGATCCCGTCGCATTATCACAGAAGCGCACCCAGTAGTATTGTTTGAAGTAAACTTGTCGCAATTACGTTCACACAAAACATCCTTACGTAAACTTCAGTCATTTTTTAAAACACGAAATTATCGCCTTTACCTACCTTTTTGTTTGCATGACACCCTTGTACTTGGGTTGGTGTCAAATCTTTCTTTAATAACATTACTCTATTATCCTGGTGCATATTTACTTCACAGAACCAGTTCTGTTTTCGATATCCTTGCACTGCCAGAAGAACGAGAGTCACCTATCCAAATAGTGTCATCTTGGCAGACTATAAAGTATGTGGTGGCAAATAATCTGCGTGATAAAATTCAACGTATAAGAAAAATAATATGGTAAAAACTATTAACAAGGCGCTTACTTTCCGTGCTTCATCAATCGGAGATTGTTTAATGGGGAAGTATCTCCTTGAAAATATTCACTCGGAGTATCCTGAGGCTCGTCTCGGTATTGTTGTAGGAAGTCGTAGTGCGATGATACGTGATTTGTTTGAAGCATATCCGTGGATTGAAATTGTAGAAGTAAACAGGCGTAACCCACTTTCTTTATGGCGACTTTGGAGAGATTGGCATGGTAGTAATCTTATTGTAACTCAGTATGCAGGAAAGCCAGGAGGAAAATTTTCCTTTGCCAGTAAAGTAGTGGCGCGTATATTGACAAAAAGTGGCGGTCTTGTTGGATTTACAGATGCTTCACGATTTACTTCTATTTTATACGATAAACTTGTACCATTTTCTATTTCAATAGCTCCTGCAGAACATGAACGAAAAGCGCTTAGTATAGTAGGAATACCAATCACAATAGAGCCTCCACACATGCAGTTTATTCCAATTTCAAACATTGAAAGAAAACTAGAGATACAAACCCCTTTTGTTATAGTTCATCTTTTTGCAGGAAATAAAGGGCGTGGACTTTCTCCAGATAAAATATATGACCTATTAAGAGAACTCGTTAAGAATTTTCCAGGACATCAGTTAGTTGTAAGTGGTGGGCCATCAGATAGAGAAGAAGCCGAGGAAGCAATTCGGGATTTATCAATAAAAGTAATAGCTGGAGAAACGTCTCTTCAAGAGCTTATGAATTTAATTTCAAAAAGTAGTATGGTCGTGAGTGTCGATACTGGCACAGCGCACCTTGCCGCACAGCTTGGCAAGCCACTTGTTGTGCTTAGAACATGTCTCGGACCAAATTGGTGGAATCCTGAACAGTACAGTAAAGACGCTCCAGTACACACTTTCAGCCGTGCTGATTGTTGTAACGAAGGACATATTTCAAAAACTTTTCCTGACTGTCTAAACAAAATTGATATGTCAGAAGTCGCCATTTACACCAAAGAAACAAGTAGATGAAAATATTTTAATATTGTGATACTGTTGCTTCAGATAGTATTTTGAGAAAAGAAAGGAATACAGGTAATGAAAAATCGAATCATTTTGGTGGCTCGTTACTACAGTATCGAGCCACTTGGCATTCTACATCTTGCAGGAACTGCAAGAGATGCTGGGTGGGACTGCAAGGTCGTACTCATCGACGGAACAGATTTCAAACCACTGTATGATGCCGTACTGGAGTGGAAGCCACAAATTGTTGGATTTCAGATCTGGACAGGATATCACTTACCAGCGTTTATTGCATGTGATTCCGTTCGCTCCATGGGAGTACCAGTTGTTATTGGTGGTCCACATGCTACATACTTTGACGAGGACTGCAAACTTCATGCAGATTGGGTAGTGAAAGGTGGGTCATTTGGTCTTTTTGAGCAAGTGCTAGACAACTCTCTTTCTAAAGGTATGCACTTTAATAAAATTGGACGGAAAGAAAATTTTCCATTTCCTAATCGTGGATTAGTCTATGACGTGTATCCTGAGTTTGGTAAAAGTCCAATTAAAAGCATAATGGCTTCAGTTGGGTGTCCATTTTTCTGTACGTATTGCTATGCTCCAGCGTTTAATAAGATGCATAGTGGGTTTTCACTCACTGTGCGTCCAGTAGATGATCTTGTTGTAGAAGCACAAGAAATACTCAAACGTTGGCCACTTTCGATGATTTATTTCCAAGATGATATTTTTGGATATGACGTCAAATGGTTAGAAGAATTTGCAGTAAAATGGAAGTCTAAAGTTGATATTCCATTTCATTGTCAAATTCGTCTTGAGCTTACACGAGGGGATAAGGGTCGGCGTAGGCTAGATCTATTTGTACAAGCTGGGTGTTCTGGTATCACACTTGCTATTGAGTCTGGGAGCGCATTCTTGCGTGACCACGTTCTCTTTCGGCATATGCCAGATGAGTTGATTGTCGAGGGATGTAATGAAATTATGTCTCGTGGTATGACGTTGCGTACTGAACAAATCCTCGCGGTGCCGTTTTCAAACGAAGAGACAGAACTCTCTACGCTTGAGCTCAATCATCGTATCAATCCTACAATGGCGTGGACTTCAATTCTTTCGCCGTATCAAGGTACTGATATGGGTAGAATTGCTGGTGATTTCGGTTTCTATGAAGGAAACAACGATGATCTGGCGGATTCATTCTTAGATAGTAGTGTGCTCAAACATGTTGCTGGTGGACCTTCTGATATAGAAGGAATTATTAAACAACAAGGCTTTGGTCAGAAAGATCGGCCGTTACTTAAAATGCGTTCAGTTCGAGGTAATGGACTCAAAGCCGAAGTGTTGCTTGCAGAGAAGAGTGTTGGTGGTATCACATATCTTAGTGTGGATCAGAACGAACAATATAGAAAGAATATAGTTCGTCTCCAACGACTTTTCATGTGGATTGCGAAAGTGCCTAGCGCAGAAGCACTTGGTAGAGCACTTCTTGCAGTTCCAGAGAGTGAGTGGAGCTGGAATAAAATTGGAAGTGTTACCGAGCACCATCTCGCCTCTTCTGTTGGGAGAGTAAGTATGCAGTCGTGGAAATCACAACTTGCAGATGAAATGTTGTGTGATGTAGACGCTCTCCCAGCCCCAATTGCTGAAAATCCGTGGTACTTTGTTTTCTTTCCTGCGGGTGGTGCGTTAGCACACCTTGCTATCAAGCAAAAGGTATTCGAGAACTCTTCTGTTACGGATACTCTTGATGTTCTTGTTACGATAATGCGTCGACATCTTTTCAGTTATGATCTCTACAAGATTGAGAAGGGAAGAGATGCAATTGCAAAATAAACTCAAGCCGCTCTCCATTCGAAAATGGAAAGCGGCTTTTTCTTTGGAGATAGTGATTGAGGTGTCTATGTTAGAATGCTATATTCATATGGTAGTTGGTATTTTATATTTTATGACTATTCACTTTTTTACATTCAGCGATGCACAAGGAGGATCTTCGCGCCAGCGTGCATTTAAAGTTGCACACAAGTTACAAGAACGTGGTTTTAATATAGCTATACATAAACCACCAGTCCTTTTTATTTCACGCACACCATGGCCAAGGAAAGGTACTTTAATCTACCAAGTAATTCGTAGTCTTTTTTCTATACAAAAAGGGGATGTAATATTTTTACAACGTACAATTTCAAATAAATATTTTTTTGTGATTATGGTGACTTATTTGTTTATATTTCGCAGAAAAATGATTTTTGATTTTGATGACCCTGTTTATCTACACAGTTTTTTCAAAACTAAAGTATTTACACGTATGGCAGATGTAGTCATCACGTGTAGTCATGCACAAGCTGAATGGGCAAAGCAATATAACAATAATGTGCATATTATTCATATATCTCTTGATTTTCCTAAATACAAAAAGTTTACAAAAAATTATTCTATTGGATCTACGCCTCAAATCATTGGATGGGTGGGGAATGCACCTGAACATGTTAATAATTTGGAAATACTAGCATCAGTATTTAGAAAACTTCTTAAGAAAACCACTCTTCCTTTTAAATTTGTTCTTATAGGAGCACTTAAAGATAAAAAAATATATGATCTATTCCAACAGATTCCTAACCTTAATGTGGAGTTTATTGATGAGTTAGAGTGGAATGATCCAGAAAGTGTACCAAGAGAGATTCAAAAATTCGATATAGGGGTTGTAACACACCAGAGTGAAGGTGAGTGGAATAAGGCAAAGACATCTTTCAAGGTACTTGAATATATGTCCTGCGGAGTAGCTACTGTAGTGAGTAAATTTGGTGAGATGCCGTATGTTATACAAGATGGAGTAAACGGATGTATCGCAGACACAGAAGAAGAATGGGTAGAAAAACTAGAAATACTACTTGCTAACAAAGAACTACGTACAAAACTCGGCAGCGGCGGACAAAAACGAGTGCAGGAGGAATATTGTTATGATACAATCGTACCGCGCCTAATTGATATATTAACTTGTAATTACAATCCAGTTTAGTATTTTTAGCCTGACGAATTTAGTATTAAGTCCATGTTTAGTTGTTTTGCATTAAAATATAAAACATATGAAATCATTAAAATATAAAAACACACTCATATTTCTACATGTTCCAAAAGTTGCCGGAACTACTTTAATGCAAATACTTCGCCGGCAATTTCCTGCAAACACAGAGCACAATATCTACACAAGAAGTATCGGACACTTAGAAGACCTTAAAAATCTTTCTAAAGAAGAAATAAGCAAACTAAGACTGGTACACGCTCATTCACCTCTTGTACCTCACACATTTTTAGTTCAAGGGTGCGACTATATAACAATGTTAAGGAATCCTGTGGAGAGGGTAATATCTCAATATTACTTCATTCTTTTTAGCTCCGAAAGTAGCGTCGATGGATTTAGAAAAGACATGACTTTAAGGGACTACGTTGAGAGTGGTGCAGCAATCGTGAATAATATGCATGTCAGACTGTTGTGTGGAATAGCAACTCCGTTTACTTTTGACGTAGGAGAACCTCTCCCAACTAATGCGCTAGAGATTGCTAAAGAAAATCTCAAGAAACATTTTAAAGTTGTTGGTATTACAGAGAGATTTGATGAATCTCTTCTCATACTACAAAAGAGTTTTGGTTGGAAAAATGTTTATTATTCAAGACAGTATGTAAGTAAGAAGCGATTGTCTCAAGATGAAATATCACCTGACATACTTTCTATAATTGAAGAGAATAATAAACTGGACAAAAAACTTTACGAATTTGCTCAATCTTTACTGCACGAATCAATTGAAGAATATGGCCCATCTTTTGGTAAAGATTTGACTCATTTCAAAACAAGAAATAGATTTATTTCAAAATTATTTAGGTGTAGAGAATTTTTTGTTATATTAAAAAATAAAATCTCGGTATTTTTGCCTTCAATAATTAAAAAGCCAATAAAATATATACTTACTCGTATACATTGATTAAACTACCTCAGTGAGGTAATCTAAGTGAATGAAAACATTTGGTGGAGCTACTATTCTCGTCTGTGGCGGAGCTGGTTTTATAGGTTCTAATTTTATACGAATAGTGTTGTCTTCATATCCACGAGCCAAAGTGGTGTGTGTAGATGCGCTTACGTATGCTGGTAATAAAGATAATCTTAAGGGGATCCCTAAGGAACACCTGACTTTTGTGAAAGGAGATATCACCAACCGAGCGCTTATGTTACGAGTGTTTGCAAAGTATAAGCCCGTGTACGTGATAAATTTTGCAGCAGAGTCACATGTCGATAGAAGTATTCATGGTGGTGCAGAGTCATTTATGCTAACCAATGTGCTTGGCACAACCGTACTGCTTGAAGTGTTGAGGAATACTTCTTCTGTAAAAAAGTTCGTGCAGGTGAGTACTGACGAAGTATATGGTAGTCTCTCGCTTAATTCAAAAAAGAAGTTTACTGAACAGACGCCTCTTGCTCCAAATTCTCCCTATGCTTCGTCTAAAGCTGCTGCGGACTTGGTAGCACGTTCTTTCTTTGTTACGTATGGAGTACCAGTAGTTATTACACGCTGTTCAAACAATTACGGCCCATACCAATATCCAGAGAAGCTTATACCATATTCCATCACACGACTCCTAAAGGGAGAGCCTATAGCTATTTATGGAGATGGTTTGTACGTGCGTGACTGGATTCATGTTGACGACCATTGTACGGCGTTAATTCGTTCATTATTGGATGGTGTACCAGGCGAAGTTTACAATATCGGTGCAGATGACGAAGTAACCAATCTCAGTCTCGCGAAGTTATTACTATCGTGTCTAGATAAAAATACAGACGATATTGTTTTTGTGAAAGATCGTCCCGGTCACGACCGTCGATATTCTGTAGATTCGAGTAAGGTGAGGCGTGAGCTAAAATGGAAACCAAAACATACCTTTAAACGTTCATTCAAACCAACAGTTGAGTGGTATGTAGAAAATACTAGATGGGCAAAGCGCTCTTTGGCACGCGCGGGTGTAGCTAACACACATATATAATCTTATGAAAGGCATCATCTTAGCAGGTGGGCTGGGTACGCGCTTGTCGCCACTCACAAAAATAACGAATAAGCATCTATTGCCGGTTTATAATAAGCCGATGATTCTGTATCCACTTGAAACCCTAAAACGCTCTGGTATTACAGAGATTCTTATAGTGACCGGACACGAACATGCTGGGCACTTTATGCAATTTCTTGGGTCAGGAGATGAGTTTGGTGTACATCTATCTTTTGCAGTCCAAGAGGTAAACAACGGTGGTATTGCCGACGCACTTTCTTTCGCAGAGGATTTTTCAGACAATGATCCTGTTGCGGTTATATTGGGAGACAATATATTTGAGTATAATTTCACAGATGCGGTCCAAAATTTTAAAAAGGGAGCTACCGCCTTTTTCAAAGAAGTTTCTGATCCAGAACGGTTCGGTGTACCTGTCTTCTCAGAGGATAAGAAAAAAGTCGATGCGGTTGAAGAAAAACCAAAGAATCCAAAATCGTCCTATGCACAGACTGGATTTTATCTCTTTGATTCTGAGATATTTACCATTATTAAAACACTAAAGCCCTCTCTTCGTGGAGAACTTGAGTTGACTGATGCTATCAATCGTTACATTGCTAAGGAAACGCTATCTTTTGATTTTGTAAAAGGTAAGTGGCTTGATGCGGGGACATTTGACTCACTCCTTGAAGCAGCAAACTTTTTTCAAACACATAAAAAATAATTTATGGATGAGTCATTGTTTACAATAACAGAGTTAGCACTACCAGGTGTATTGTTGATTGAGACGCATGTTTGGTATGATGAGCGCGGATTTACCGCTAATACATATTCTGTTGAAGATTTTGCAGAATATGGAATTACTACACCTTTTGTTCAAGACGTGGTGTCCTATTCAAAGAAAAATGTAGTGAGGGGCTTACATTTTCAATACCCACCTCATGCGCAACACAAACTTGTGCGTTGTTCCAGTGGGGAAATATTTGATGTTGTTGCAGATCACAATCCGAAATCTCCAGCTTTTGGTAAACATCTTTCCGTGTCGCTAAAAGGGGATGACCAGAAATCGCTGTATATTCCGGATTCATATGCACATGGATTTTGTGTAGTGAGTGGACATGCTATTGTTGAATATAAATTAAGCAAAGCATATAATCCAAAATCAGTTGGCGGTGTTCGGTTTGATGACTCTGTTTTTAGTATTGACTGGCCTGTAAATAACCCAATATTATCCAAACAAGACACTCTCTGGAAGCTACTTTCATAATTTTTTTATAATATGACAATAAACCTTGAACAAACTCTTATAACAGGTGCCGACGGCATGGTTGGAAGTTATATAGATTTTGGTATTCGTACCAACCACCGCACCTTAGATGTTACTGATCTTAAAGAAGTTTTGGCTGTATGCAAGAAGCACATGCCAAAACTAATTATTCACCTTGCTGCTGAGACGGACTTTGACCGTTGTGAGCGTGACACTACTCATGCATACACAGTAAATGCTATTGGCACATACAATGTTGCGTTCGCATCTCGCGAGATTGGAGCGAAGCTTGTTTACGTCTCCACATCAGCTGTATTTGATGGAAAGAAGGAAAAACCATATAAAGAAGACGATGTCCCACGCCCACAAAATCATTACGGTCATTCGAAATACATCGGTGAACTTGCTGTGTCCTCGATGCTTGATGACGCTCTTATCCTACGCATAGCTTGGGTGTTTGGTGGAGGAGTTTCAAAAGATCAGAAGTTTGTCGCGAAAATATTAAAACAATTAGACCAATCAACTATAAATGTAATCGCAGAAAAACGTGGATCACCAACGTATGGAAAAGATCTTGTTGAAGGTATTAAACAACTGGTTAAAGAAGGCAAGAGTGGTATTTATCATATGGGAAATGAAGGAACTCCGACACGCGCTGATGTAGTTAGAGAAATCGTTCGAATCACAGGATCTCCTGTTAATGTTAATGAAGTTAACCAGGATTTTTTTGCTGCCACTTATGTAGATAGACTTGATAACGAGAGCATCGT
>CAZVBS010000006.1:20454-32854 GCA_964625905.1 uncultured Candidatus Saccharibacteria bacterium
CGTCTCTAGGTCTAATTATATGCGTCCATGGAAAGAAGCTCTCGCTGAATACATACACACAGAATGGGATTCAGTATTATCTGTATAGATTATATGAAAGGACGACCCAATATTTCCATTGTTGTATTGAATTGGAACACTTCCGATCTTTTAAACGGGACACTTAAGTCAATCGTATCAACTGCTGGTGATCTGTCTTACGATGTAACGGTTATCGACAATGCGTCAACTGACGGTGGGCTTTCTATAGTAAATGGTGAGTTCAAACAGAATCCACACTTCTCATTTGTACAGATGGAAAAGAATGTCGGTTGGATTGCTATCAATTCTATACTTGACCATACGCAAGGGGAGTACATTATCACAATTGACCCAGATGCTATCCTACACCCTGACACACTTCAGTCGCTACTTTCATTTATGGAGACTCATTCAGAAGCTGGAGCAGCTACGGCGAAATTACTTAATGCTGATGGATCTCCACAACTCTACTATCGACGTATCATGACACCAACTTTCTATTTTTTCACCACTGTCTTTGGGAGAATACTTGATAAGTATTTCCTTGGATTGCGTTACTGGAAGAGTTATCGTTACAATGATCTTGATCTCAATCAGGTATCAGAGGTAGAGCAACCTGCATGGCCATGCTTAATTTGGCGACGTGAAGCGCTTGGTGCATGTATTGTCGACAAGCGGCTCCCATTCTATTTTCTTGATGTTGAGATGAGTAAGAGACTTTATAAGTGGGGTTATAAGATATACATGGTCCCAAGCTCCACTATTACGCATCTGAAGTCGACTTCCTATGGTAAAAGAAATGATTCGTGGAGGTGGAATGAGTACTACCGAAGTCTCATTGTATACTTTAAAACGCATTACCCGCTTTATGTGCCTTTGATATGGTTTCTCTCGAAGTTAGATCGTCTTGCGCGGGTTATTATAAAGAGTGTATTAGGACGTGAGCCTCTACGGTAGCTTTTAGTAATTGATATTGTTACAATATCAAAATTATGCAGGAATATACCCATAAAACAACATGTCGTGTGTGCGAAGGTACGGACTTGGTGAAGATACTTGACCTTGACTCAACACCGCCGGCTAACGCATATCTCAGCAAAGATGATTTAAATAAGTCAGAGAGTTCATTTCCACTAGCACTTTACTTTTGTAGGACATGTTCACTAGCACAGTTACTCGATGTGGTTGACCCAGAGATTCTATTCAAAGACTACCACTTCTTAACAAGCGCTAGTGCACCATCTGTAGAACATTTTAAGAACTACGCTAAAGATGTAATAAAGCCACTTATCTCATCAAAAGACGATTTAGTTATTGATATAGGTGGTAATGACGGTGTGCTTTTGAGTTTTGTAAAAGATTATGCACGAGTACTTAACGTTGATCCCGCTGATAATCTAGCTACGTTGTCGGAAGAAAAAGGAGTACCATTCTATTCAGCATTTTTTACGTCACAAACTGCTGATGACATTCTAGCCAAATATGGACAGGTGAAAGTAGTTGTAGCAAACAACGTATTTGCACACACAGACCCTATACGTGATGTATTTAAAGGAGTATCAAAACTTATTAAAGAAGACGGTACATTTATATTTGAAGTACATTGGGCAAAACATCTTATTGATGAAGGTGCTTTTGACCAAATTTATCATGAACACCTTTGTTTTTATTCATTGCACGCAGCCAAGCATCTAGTAGAGGCTAGTGGGATGAAGATATTTGATGTGGAGGTTGTTCCAATGCAAGGATTATCTCTCCGAGTGTATGTTTCAAAAAACCGCTCTCCAAGTGATCGAGTTTCTCAGATTCTTAAACAAGAGGAGGAGTTAGGAATGACTAGCGAAACAACTTACTATGAGTTTGCTGAAAATGTTCACAAGAATAAAGACGAAGTGATCGAACTTTTGAAGGAACTTAAAGAACAAGGTAAAAAAATAGTCGGCTACGGGGCTCCTGCAAAAGGTAACACATTACTCAATTATTATGGTATTGGCACAGAAACTCTAGACTACCTAACAGATACAACAGACCTTAAGCAGGGATTATATAGTCCAGGAATGCACATACCCATTGTACCTCCAGATAGGCTTTTGACTGATACTCCAGATTATATATTGCTATTAGCATGGAATTTCAAGGATGCAATTCTTGAAAAAGAAAAGGCTCTTCGCGACAAAGGAGTCAAATTTATCATAACTGTACCTGATGTAGTAATAGTATAAATATGAAAGAGTTAGTAATTGTATATGAACGTGAACAGGTTGACGTAGTAGAATGTTATCTAAAAACTACTAAAGACGCACAGGTCATAGCTTTTGATTATTGGATAGAACAAGATTTAAATAAGCGTGGCATTAAGTCTCTTCCGCTTATTAAGTACATCAAGCCGTGGGCTGATTTTACAAAACACGTAGTTTCATCGGAGGCTATTTCTAGGCAGTGGTACACATTAGCTGAGACATCTTTTTTAACATATAAAGGCATTTCTATTGGTGGAATGATTGAGGCGGCATTTTCTCATTATCTTCAAGAAGTGCAAGGTAGTTTGTATATCTTTGAGAGTATTTTAGATAGTCATAAGGATGTGGAATGTTTTATAGTGCCACATTCTACTATCCGTACTGGACCAAATACTGGTCCTTTTGCTCAGTTTCAAGCCAGCATGATTATCAACGTTGGTAAGTTTGTTACACAGCATCATGCTATTGCATTTAAATCTATTGGTGTAATGCATGAAACAAAGACTGTGTTATTTCCACACCAAACTTTTTGGCGAAGGTTATTTTTACAGGTCTATAACTTTTGCATGAATACGTTTGTGTCACGACGGTCTGTGCGTATTCTTGCGAGTGACCATTGGAGAAATATACGTACTGTAATTGAAAGAATGGATGATACTGAGCTTGTATTTGTTGACAGAAAAGAGATAAGGAATATTCCTCTTGCACAATTATTGAAATATAGAATTAGGTTTGTACACCCACTTGATGCGTTAACGCAAGATACACGTACTATCGCAAAAGCACAACAAAAAGAGTTTAGAATTTCTTGGTCTGAGGCAAAGAAAGTAGTTGGCGCATTGCCAGGTTTTACCCATCAAGGTGTAAATTGGTGGCCTCTCGTCGAGCCAGCACTTAGTTTTGTTGTAGAGACATACGCCGAGCGTTTTATCGCCGACATTGAATCTATCGCTTCTATTCTTACAAAAGAACAAATTAACCGAGTGCTCATTCGGGCGAGCGTATCTGGCCAACATCATTTTTTTATTATGGGAGAATTACCACAACAGCTTGGTATCCCATCTGTTGAAATTCAACATGGTATTGGGGTTGGTATTTTAGGTCCTCATTCAGCATTCGGACATCTTCATGCAGATTTTGTGGCAGCATATGGACCATTTGTACGACATGCATTTGTACGTTCTGGTTATGCACCAGAACGAATACAATTAACAGGTTCTCCTCGTTTTGATCGTTACGTAACTGAACGTGATGCTGTAAATCCAGAGATACGCGATAAAAAGCTTATTGCTTTAGGATTAGATCCTAAACGTCCTGTTATTTTTGTTGTGATGCCAGCAGAACTCCATGGATGTATGTTCGGAACAACCAATTTGTTATCTTATGAATACAGAGAGTACCTTCAATCACTTAGGGATATTAAAGAGGCACTTCCAGAGATACAGTACATATTTAAATTTCGCTCGCATGCATTGCTTGATGTATATAGTGATTATGCACATACGTTATTTCCCGAAGGAGGTATATCACTACAGAGTGGAGACCCATTCCCATTAATTCTCCTAAGCGACTTTGTATATTCATGTTTTTCAACACTAGCGAGTGAATGTATTATGGGACGAAAGCCTGTCATACTCTTTCCACTTAAAGCGAGTGATGCGTATTTTTACGAAGCACATAAAGATGGAATAATCTCTGTACCACGTATTAATGAAAAAATTGGTCTACCTGTGCAAGAGGTGATAGCAGTTAGTCGTAAACTAATTAATGACAAGACATTTTACATCG
Source organism: uncultured Candidatus Saccharibacteria bacterium (assembly GCA_964625905.1). Classification (GTDB taxonomy): domain Bacteria; phylum Patescibacteriota; class Minisyncoccia; order Phycocordibacterales; family JABMNX01; genus JABMNX01. Next base: position 24,504 of record CAZVBS010000006.1, read on the forward strand.
ATGCAGTAAAAAAAGGTGAGCAATATTTATCGGAGAATTTTACTTTTACTGGCGACGCAGCTAAACAAGTTGCAGATTTTTTGCAAACCGTTTCGATATCTAAGAATAATCAAAATATGTATAATAATCGTTATGACAAATAAAATACTTTGTATCATCCCAGCTAGAGGGGGAAGTAAAGGCGTTCCCAGAAAAAATATTAAGCTTCTAAACGGTAAGCCACTCATACATTATACAATAACTGCAGCCTTAAAATCAGGTTTAATTGATAGATTGGTTGTATCAACTGAAGACGATGAAATTGCTGAAATCGCCATTTCTTTAGGAGTAGAAGTTGTTAAGAGGCCGACCGAATTAGCATCTGACACTACTCTTACTGAACCTGTAATGTTTCATGCCCTTAAAACAGTTGAGACGGAAGGATATTTACCAGACTACATATCACTCATACAATGTACATCTCCTTTACTTACAGCAGATGTTGTTAAAGACGCAGTAGAAAAGGTCGTAGACAATAATGACGTTGACTCGTGTATTACTGTATTTAGTCCTGAGGGGTATGAATTTAAATGGAAAAAAGAGGAGAATGATTTATTTACACCAGAGCATGATGTAGAAAATAGGCCACGACGACAAGATCTTGATTTGCCATACCATGAGAATGGGGCATTCTACATTACGAGAACGGAATTATTCAAAAAAACTAAGAATAGGTTTGGTGGAAATGAGGCCCGTATTGCCGCTATAGAAATGTCAGAAGAAGATTCTTTGCAAATTGATACACCATACCATTTCTTTCTTGCAGAAAATATAATGAGACGAAATGAAGGTGGTAAGTGATGGCAATTATATATTCTCTGCGGTTATTATCAATGTATCCGTTCTGTCAATTGAAGACAACATATTTTTGTACTCTTGATCTAGCTCCTTAGTCTTTAATTGAGACCATACAACATGTCCTCCTGGTTTATTTTGCGATAGCCAATGAAGGTGATTAGCTAACGGGAATCTCTGGTAACCATTTACAGTAATGTTAGAGAAGCCTGCTTCTTCTAAGAATTTTGTTATACTCTCTCTAGTATGAAGTATTAAGTGTTCACTCCAAAATGTGAAAGATTTAAAAGATTCATGTTCTAAGAATGTTATTAAGAAGTCACGCGCATGAGGTATTTCGATTATGATTTTTGCTCCAGTAGCCATTTTTTTTCGTATAGTTATCAATGTATTTATTGGATCGGTAAGGTGTTCTAAAACATGAAATAGTGTAACAATCTCATAATCACCCGGAGTATCTTCTACTGATGGATATACTGTATATCCTAAATCAGATAAGCATTTACGTACAGAATCTTGAGGTTCCACAGCCGTAGTATCTAAAGCGATTGGCGACAAAAGATCTAATATTCCACCAGAACCGGTTCCAACATCTAACCATTTTTTATTTGAAATTAATGCTTTGAATTGCTTATATCTACGTTCTGCATCTTCTTGTCCAGCAAGTAAGGCTGCTTTTCTATCTTGCGCACCAGTGTAGACAGTCTCTTTCTTATCTGAATAGTGTGAGACGTCCATATGGTCAGAGCGTGATAGGAATAGCACATCTGATTTTGTACATTTTAAAACAGATATATCGTCACGGTCACGAACCTTTGGAAAATAGGGAACTATACTTTCATTGCTACAAATATTCAATTTAATCAACAAATCTTTTATTTTATTATCAGTACTCATGGTTGTGCAGGCATTATAATTAAAGAAGTTATATGGTTAATATAGTACGATATCGGGATGTTTGAAACATACAAGCATATTATAATACAAACTATAAAATAAAAATAAGCATTTGTAAAGTATCTTTTTGCACCATTCCGTAGTTTTATACTCACAGATGAAATAAGTAATAAGGAGCCAAAATATCATGACCACAGTAAAGATTGGTGCAAAATTAGTTGGAGACGGACACCTGTGTTTTGTTGTTGCTGAAATCGGCATTAATCACAACGGTTCATTGGAAATCGTGAAAAAAATGATTGATGTTGCGGTTGAGGCAGGATGTGACGCCGTCAAATTCCAAAAAAGAACCGTCCCCGTCATTTATACCGAAGAAGAACTTGGGAAAGATCGTCCAGTTGACGTGGATGTTGTCTCTAATGCAGTACAACGTGGTGTTCTGTCTGACGATGCAGTTAAGCGTCTCACAGACTCTGGTTTCAAAGACACCACGAATGGTGACTTGAAGTGGGCACTTGAGCTTACTGAAGATGAATACGGGAAGATTGACACGTATTGCAAAGAGAAAGGTATTCTCTGGTTTGCATCCCCATGGGATGAGGAAAGTGTTGATGTGCTGGAACAATTCAATCCGGTTGCATACAAGATCGCTTCCGCATCCCTGACAGATGATGGACTACTTCAGCATATTCGATCAAAAAAATGTCCTATAATCATCTCAACTGGGATGAGTACGCTGGCGGAAGTCGAACATGCTGTTGACGTGCTCGGTACGAAGGACTTGATAATCCTTCATACGGTCTCAACATATCCGGCGAATAACGAAGACTTGAATCTTCGTGCTATCCAGACATTGCAGGATTTATTTCCAGATGTCGTTGTTGGGTACAGTGGTCATGAGCGCGGCATTGCAACATCGGTGTGTGCTTTGGCATTCGGAGCACATATGGTTGAGCGTCACATGACGCTCGAATATTCCATGTTTGGCTCCGATCAGGCTGCTAGCCTACAACCAAAAGGATTAGAACTTTTAGTGCGTGACATCCGAGCGTGTGAGGCAGCGTTTGGTTCGGGAATGAAAGAAGTCCTTCCAGCAGAAATTCCTATCAAGGAGAAATTAAGAAGGAAGGGATAACGTAATTCATAATGAGGTGGCTGTTTAACAAGACAGTTGCCTCATTTTTTTAATGTATAATTATGGAGCGGTATAAAAAAGTATAGATATAACGAGATATAATTTTTATGAACTCAACCAAAAGCACAATAAATATTCTACGTACTACTTTTGGTAAGTATCGATTGCAAATAGCCAGCCTTGCCTTTTTAGGGCTTCTTGGTGGAATACTCGAAGGTATTGGTATTGGAGCCATTGTGCCACTTCTATCATTCCTTACTGCAGGCACAGAAGGTGTAAGCAACCCCATTACATCTGCTATTGCGAGCGGTTTTGAATTTGTTGGACTTGAGTTTAAATTTCGTAATGTAATAGGTCTAGTTTTTGTACTTTTCTTTTTGCGGTCCTTAGTGCTTGCAGTGTCTATATATATTCGAGCGACCATTAATGCTAACTTTATGAATCGTGAAATGGGTGAACTCACTTCAAGTACACTACACGCTAAGTGGGGTTTTTTGTTGCGACAAAAAGCAGGATATGTACAAACGACTATTGTTCAACATGTCCAGAAAACAATGGCTTTGTTTCAGGCTCTTGCGCAGGTAATTCAGTCGTTTACTGGTCTTGCTATGTATCTCGTTGTTGCTGTTAGTATATCGTGGCGTATAACTGTGTTGACACTTATATTAGGAGCTGTATTGTTTTTGATTTCTCGTCCACTTGTCAGGAAGACGCGTAGTATTGGGGAACAAACTACTGAACTAGAGAAAAGTGTTGCACATAACATTATTGAACATTTAGCTGGTTTAAAGACTGTAAAAGCTGCAGGAAAAGAAAAATCGGTTATCAGCAAGATACGCAACAACCTATATTCTTTACGTGGTCTTTTTATAAAAGATGCTGTCGTACGCTCTTTAGGAACTATTTTCATTCAGCCTATAGGTTTTTTATTTATTATGGTAATTTTTGCGGTAACATATCGTTCTCCTGGATTTAGTATTGCAGTTTTTGCAGCAACTGCGTATCTTATACAAAAAATCTTTGTGTACGTTGACTCCGGACAAGTCGCTCTGCATGGTATAAACGGACTTGTGCCGTATGCGGACAACATAAACAGATATAAGGAACAATCACAATTAGCAAATGAGCAATCTTCAGATGCAGTTCAACAATTTAGTTTTGAAAAAAATATAGAATTTAAAGAAGTGTCGCTTTCGTATGAGGGGCGAGGGGAGGCTATTTCTAATATGAACTTAGTAATACAAAAAGGTGAAGTGCTTGGTGTTGTTGGCCCGTCTGGAGCAGGTAAGACATCTTTTGTTGATCTTTTACTTCGTTTATTTAAACCAACAAATGGCTCGATTATAGTTGATAATCAAGATCTTGAAAATATATCTTTAGATGAATGGAGAAATCATATAGGTTATGTTTCTCAAGATTTATTCTTACTAAATGAAGACATTGAAAGTAATATACGTTTTTACGATCCGTCTCTTTCACAAAAACAAATCGAAGGAGCGGCAAAAAAAGCACATATTTACGATGTAATACAAGAACTCCCTGAAAAGTTTAAGACAAATATAGGGGAGCGTGGAGTTATGCTTTCTATGGGACAGCGTCAGCGTATAGTTCTTGCGCGTATTTTAGCACGTAGTCCTGATATATTAATTCTTGATGAGGCTACCAGTGCGCTTGATTCAGAGTCAGAAGAGTTTATTAAACAGGCAATCAAAAAACTTCATGGTAAAACGACAGTAATTGTTATTGCACATCGCCTTACTACTGTTATGGACGTAGACAGTCTTATCGTTATTGATAACGGTAAGATTGTTGAGAAAGGTAGCCCAGAGGAATTATTAGAGGATACTAAATCCTATTTTCACAAACTTGTTCACTTGCGTGGAAATATATAATAAAATTTATTCCAAATTATAAAGACATAAATTCTTAATTTGTTACAGCTTTCAGGTTTTATGAGTAAACCGCCATTCCGCTATAGCGGAATGGCGGTTTATATTTTAATATAAGTGTGAAAAAACTTGAAAAATATTCTATACATACAGCATATTTATTGGCTATATACCACAAAATGACAATTTGTATAACAAATTACAAAAAGCAGGATTCATTTTAAAATTTAATAACCATTCCCTCCTATAACCCACGACCGTATATAAATGACGTATGTGTAAACAAAAACTACATACCCCACTATTTCGCTACGCGAAATGGTGGTTTGCTCTTTTCTTTATTTCTTAACTCATGACTCAGGCCTCTAGACCACACTGTACGGCAGTTTGTCCTCAATCGCTTTGCTCTTGAACAAACTGGTTGCACTCCTTAGACAAACAGGCCACCGTGTCCGCAGACTAGCCTTACTCCTAATTATCCATGGAACCCCAGACTATTTAATGCTAAAGTAATAAGCAATGAATTTTGAGAAAATATTACGCAAGTTCGTGACATGGGGTATTTTCTTCGTGCCATTTATACCACTCATTGTATCCTCAACTTTATTCTTCCCATTTATCACAGGTAAGAATTTCGCATTCCGTATTATAGTAGAACTACTTTTTGGCGGGTGGATTGCACTCATGTTTTACGATAGGTCATATCGACCTAGGTTCTCATGGCTTCTTGCGAGCGTTGTGGCGTTCGTCGGAATAATAGCCGTTGCTGACATAACAGGCGAGAACCCACTCAAGAGTATTTGGAGTAACTTCGAGCGAATGGAAGGTCTTATAGCTCTCGTGCATTTACTCATGTATTTCCTTGTTGCAGGATCTGTACTTAATACTGAAAAGCTGTGGACTCGATTCTTTAATACGTCTGTCTTTGTAAGTGGTTTGCTCGGACTTTATGGATTCTTCCAACTCTTAGGACGTTTTGACATTCATCAAGGTAGCTCACGACTCGACGCAACACTTGGCAACGCAACGTACCTCGCTGTATATATGCTCTTCCATGTATTTATCACAGTATTTTTACTATCAAGATGGAAGGGAAGTCGTTACGTTTCATACATCTACACTGGGCTAATAGCGCTTCAGGTAATGATGATATATTTCACTGCGACACGAGGTACTATCCTCGGGCTTCTTGGTGGAGTAACTCTAGCAGGGATACTCACTGCACTTTTTGGCGGTCGGACCGCCAAAAACACAGAAGAAGTTGGAGAGAATAATAACAATCTTAGGAAAATAGCCATCGGTGCAATCATCGGTGTCTTGGTAATAGTCAGCGGATTCTTTTTAATAAAAAACACAGACTTCGCAAAAAATAGTCCAGTACTTAGCAGGTTTACTGGTATATCTCTTTCAGAGGGTACTGTGCAAGCTCGATTCTTAATATGGAGTGTTGCAATGGAAGGAGTGAAAGAACGACCTCTCCTCGGTTGGGGACAAGAGAACTTCAACTTTGTATTTAATAAATACTACAAACCAGAACTATATGCACAAGAGCAGTGGTTCGACAGAGTACATAATTTTATATTTGACTGGTTAATATCCGGAGGAATTCTTGGACTGCTCGCATATATATCCATGTTTTTCACGACACTCTTCTATTTATGGAGGAAGAAAAACACGTTCTTTTCAATCAATGAAAAGAGTATTTTCACAGGGCTACTCGCTGGCTACACGTTCCACAATCTTTTTGTTTTCGATAATCTTATAAGTAGTGTATTTTTCTTCACCATAATGGCTTTTGTATATTGGGCATATAAAGAAAGTACAAGAGTTGTGTATATGGAGGATATAGAAGATGATCTAGACAAAGATATAATTTCACATATCTACGTACCTATTATAATAATCTTAACACTGTTCTCTGTATATATAGTCAACAACAAGGGAATATTAACAGCAAGGACTCTTGTTAGTGCTATTTCGATACCAGTAGGTCATCCAGACCAAATAGACCTATTTAAAAAAGCACTCTCATATAATTCATTTGGAAATCAAGAAATACGTGAACAGATTGGTACACTTTCTACGCGTATTACAGGTAGTAATTTAGATATAACAATAAAACAAGCATATCTAACTTTTTCAGTTGAAGAAATGCAAAAACAACTTGAAAAAGTTGAAAATGATGCACGTACACAAATATTCACAGGAACACTTTTAGATTCATTTGGACAATATGACGCAGCAAGTGTGTACATTAATAGGGCGAATGAACTATCTCCTAAAAAACCAACTATATTATTTCAGTTAGGACTAAACGCTCTTAACAGAGGAGACACTGCTGGAGCTCTTGAAATATTCAAGAGGGCGTACAACCTAGCACCAAAATATATTCACGCTCAAATATTTTATGCAGTAGGAGCTATTTACGCAAAGGACGAAAAGTTACTTGAAGAGATCCTTGTACCAGTATACGGTTCTGTAATAGTTGATAACGACAGATTACTTCAGGCTTACTTTAATAACAAACAATTTGATAGAGTTATTGCTATATGGCAACTTCGAATAGAAAAGGATTCTAAGAACGTACAGGCTCATCTAGGGCTTGCTGCAACATATCTTAATCTCAATCGACGTGTAGAAGCCGTGCAAGAAGTGCAGTATGCAATTGACATAGACGAAAACTTTAAAGAACAAGGCGAGTTTTTGATTAGAGAAATAGAGGCAGGTAGAAATCCATAGAAAGAATAAGTAAGTATGAGTTAGAAATAAAAAACACGCGTTGCCGTAGGCAACGCGTGTTTTTTATTATTCTTTAAACTTGAAAATCTATAAAGATGTGTGTTATACTTGTAATACAAATTATTACAACAATAATTCACGAAAAAATGAGAAATATAATAAACATATCAATGCCAGGCGAGATGGTAAAAGTAATAAGAAAAGAAGTTAAGAGGGGTCAATACGCTTCAACAAGTGAATTCTTTAGAAGTCTTGTACGTTCATGGCAGGAAGAAAAGTTACTACTTGATTTAAAGGAAAGTCAGTCAGAAATTACAAAAGGTAAAGGAAAACTCCTACACTCCTTAAAGGATTTAAGATAATCCTTTATGAGAATAATTTATACTTCCAAGTTCAGTAGAGAGTATAAAAAACTAACTAATAATATAAAAGACATCGCAGAAGAAAAAGCTCCCTGTTTGCCCAAGAGCAAAGCGATTGGTTTGCAAACAGCAGTGCAGGGAGCGTAGAGAGTCGTGAAAAAATCTTCAGATTAAACCCTTTAAATGAGAAGTTAGACACTCATAGACTACACGGGAAGTTAAAGAGTTTTTGGTCATCTTCAATTAACCATAATTACAGAATTATATTTGAAATATCAAAAGACAAGAAAGAATTTCTTTTTCACTCAGTTGGCAATCATTCGATATACAAGTAGATACATGATTTTGTATGTTTTCAGCTTAATTCTTTTACTTAGTGGTCGGACCACTAAGTAACTTGTTTATAATTAATAATCCATAGAAAAGCTTGCTTTTTAGGGGATATATGCTATACTATTTCCTGTGAGTGTCACTTAAGTTGTGACTCTACCGAAA
>CAZVBS010000007.1:0-32405 GCA_964625905.1 uncultured Candidatus Saccharibacteria bacterium
TTTGTTTTGATTAAAAAATACAGCAAATATACGTGGTAAGGGTGCCTTTTCAACTCTTTCTGGGGTAATACTTTCTATCGTTTCTGGTGAGATACTGCTAACAGAATCTATCGAGTTTTTATTAAAAGCAGATATAAGTTCTTGTTCATTTTTATAAAAACGTATAATTATTTTATCAATAAATGGTTTATTTAATGAATAGTACTTGAAAGATTTAAGTATATAAGTTTCTGGTATACCAGAAGAATCTCTTTTTACAGTACTTATTTTATATGGACCAGATCCTATAGGAGTAATATTTTCTTCACTAAATGAAAATTGTTCTGAGTTTATATTGTTCCAGATATGTTTAGGTAGAATACCTATCGTTGTGTTTTGTAGAAAAGGAGCATATGGACGAGATAATGTGAATCGTACAGTAAGGTTGTCTATCTTTTCAACAATTACACCATCCCAGTTTGCACGTTGTGAGCTTTTAAGTGCTGGGTCTAGCGCTTTATTAATTGTAAAAATAATATCATCCGTTGTTACACTTTCTCCATCATGAAAGACTACGTCTTCCTTGATAGTAAATTCATAAATGAGTCCATCTTCCGATACTGAATAACTGTCTGCAAGGTCTTTAATTAATGTGCCTTCAGGTGTTGCTTTTAAAAGACCAGAATAAACCAAAGCTACTAGGTCACGGTCAGCGTCAGATAGAGCTAGTATAGGGTTTATAAAACGAGGAGATCCAATGATTCCTTCTGTGAAGTTACCCCCAGTTGCTTCTACTTCTACTAATATAGAATCATTTATATTGGAAAAAATACCTAGAGTGCTTAATATAAGTATAGATACTAATATCCAAAATATAATTTTTTCAGAGTAAGATAATGAACGAATAGAGTTATCAAGTGTGTCTGCATACGGTATTCTAAAACGTTTATTCGTAATAAATACTATATTTCGTATATAATTTTTTATAGAGTCTTTCACAAAGAGTAGCTTCATGCTGTAGCACATGTAGTTAGCGTATTTAGATATAGATAGAATATTTCTATCTATAAACAGAGGTTTGTTTTAGTAATAATGTTATTTAGCAATAAGAGAAAAAAGAGCTGTTAGTGTAAACAGGATAGCAAGTATGATAGTTATATTAAATAATACTTTTTCAAAACCACGTCTTGTGTGAAAGCCACTACTTGAGTCGCTACCACCAAAAGCCCCTCCAAGACCAGCGCCAGTTTGTTGCAATATTATAGCAAGGACTAGCAGTATAGAGAGTGCGATTTGGATGTATGGTAATATCGCGGAAAGTGTTTCCATTTGAAAGCTAGTATAGCAGGGAGTGAGAAATTGGCAAGTGTTTTATTATTATACTGATGTTATTTCTAAGATACAGATTTTCTGAAATGATTTGACACCAGGTGTTTAGAATGTATAATTACCGCGATATAATCTTAATTTAACATATAAAAATAGTTAAAATATTATGGTAAAAAACTCAACAAAAGATTCTAAAAAGACATCAAAAGAGACTTATAAAGTAGTACCGCTAGGCGATCGAGTACTTCTTGAACTTCCAACAAGGGAGGAAAAAACAAAAGGTGGCATTATTATTCCAGAGACAGTTGACCAAGAAAAACCAGAACAAGGTAAAGTCATTTCTGTTGGAGAAGGGCGAGTTTCTGACGACGGTAAAGTAATACCAATGAAAGTAAAAGTTGGTGATATAGTTTTGTTCTCAAAATACGGACATGACGAGATTATTATAGATAACATTGTGTACTACATACTTCGAGAAGAGAGCATTTTAGCAGTAATTAAGTAACTTAAAGTTTAAGAAACTAGATATAAAATTATGGCAAAACAAATTATTTTTAATGAACAAGCTAGGAAACTTCTTAAAGAAGGTATTGATCAAGTAGCGAATGCAGTTAAGGTAACACTTGGTCCGCGTGGGAGGAATGTTGTATTTGATAAAGGTTATGGAGCACCGACTATAACAAACGACGGCGTATCTATTGCAAAAGAAATAACTTTAAAAAATAAGATAGAGAACATGGGCGCTGAGATTATTAAAGAAGTTGCCAATAAGACAAATGAGTACGCAGGAGACGGTACAACAACATCAGTTATTATTGCTCAGTCTATTGCAACAGAAGGCTTAAAACAGGCAACTATGGGTGTTAATGCTATGGCAATACGCGCTGGGATTGAAAAAGCTACTAAAGAATCAGTAGAAGTACTGCAAAAAATATCAAAAGAAATACAAAGAGAAAGTGAAATAAAACAAGTAGCAACAATATCTTCAGAGTCAGAAGAAATAGGTTCTATTATTGCTGATACTATTAATGCAGTAGGGAAAGATGGTGTTGTAACGGTAGAAGAGTCACAGTCTCTTGGTATTGAAAAAGATGTTGTTGAAGGACTTGAGTTTGATAATGGATATATTTCCCCATATATGGTTACAAACGGAGACAGAATGGAAGCAGAATACAAAGACGTATCTGTATTGATTACAGACAATAAAATTTCATCAATAAAAGAAATACTCCCACTACTTGAGAAGCTAGCGCAGTCTGGAAAGAAAGAGTTGGTAATAATTGCGGACGATGTTGAAGGAGAAGCGCTTGCTACGTTTGTAGTAAACAAATTACGCGGAACACTAAACATCCTTGCTGTAAAAGCACCTGGGTATGGAGACAGAAAGAAAGAAATACTTGAAGACATAGCTGTTGTTACAGGAGGTCAGGTTATAGCCGATGAGACTGGAGCTACATTTGAAAACGCTGATCTTGCGGTGCTCGGTAAAGTAAATCGCATCGTCTCAACTAAAGACAAGACAATTATTATAGGAGGAAAAGGTAAGAAAGCGCAGATAGATGCACGAATAGCACAGCTACAAGTACAACTTAATGGAAATGATTCAAAGTTTGATAAAGAAAAAATAGAAGAAAGAATAGCAAAACTCTCTGGTGGTGTTGCTGTTATTCATGTTGGTGCAGCGACAGAGACAGAGATGAAATATCTTAAACTTAAGATTGAAGATGCAGTAAATGCAACAAAAGCAGCTATTGAAGAGGGAGTAGTGCCAGGAGGAGGAACAGCCCTTGTAAAAGTCTCTCAAAAAGTACGAGCTTCATTTGAGAAAAACAAAGATAGTATGAGCCAAGAAGAAGCGATTGGTTTTGAGATAGTTCTACATGCACTTGAGATGCCACTTAAACAAATCGCAATAAACGCAGGAAAGGAAGACGGTTCTGTGATTGTGGAGAAGGTGAAAAACGGAAAGGTGAACGGAGGTTATGACGCAAAGAAAGACGAAATCGTTGACGACATGTTAGCAGAGGGGATCATTGATCCAGTTAAAGTAACAAGAAGCGGTCTACAAAATGCGTCTTCAGCAGCAGCAATGCTTCTAACCACAGAAGTAGCTATTGCGGACGAACCAGATGAAGATAAGGGAGGCGGCGCACCTATGGGTGGCGGAATGCCAGGAATGGGTGGGATGCCCGGGATGATGGGGTAGTTAGAGAGTCGGAGATAGATAGAAACTAGATAGTAGAAACCAATCATTTAGTGGTCGGACCACTAAGTGATTGGCGGTTCAACCGCCAAGTAAAAGAAAAAACGACACGCTTACGCAGGTTGTTTTTTTTGACAATGCGTTTTGGGATGCTGGGCTTTCGGAGAAAGCACAGTGCAGGTTAGTTAAAAAGATAGTAAATTAAATAGCCAGAGTACTCTGGCTATTTAATTTATGATGATTTTGTGTGATATAATAAATGAAATTAGATTAATTACATAACATATATTTATGAGTATTTTATACATTGTTTTAGGAGTCGTTGCGGTAATCGTACTATGGGCTATTTTTGCCTATAACCGATTTGTAACATTTATAAACCGAACAAAAGAGGCGTGGGCTGACATAGATGTACAGTTGAAACGTCGCTACGATTTAATTCCAAACCTTGTAAACACAGTGAAGGGATATGCTTCACATGAGAGGCAAACACTTGAAAAGGTAACTGAGATGCGTGAAAAGGCAATGGGAGCAGGAGGACTTGAAGAAAAGGGACAAGCCGAGAACATGCTAACAGGAGCACTTAAGTCTCTCTTTGCAGTTTCAGAGAATTATCCAGACTTAAAAGCAAACGAAAACTTTGTAGAACTTCAGAAGGAGCTTTCTGACACGGAAAATAAGATACAAGCTGCGCGACGTTTTTACAATGGTAATGTTCGTGATTTAAACACTGCTATTGAATCATTTCCACAAAACATGGTTGCAGGAGCGTTTAAGTTTAGTGCTCAGGAATTCTTTGAGTTGGGTGAAGATGAACAAGCCGCCAAAGACCCAGTAGAAGTAAAATTCTAGTAGAATCTGCATAAATTGGCACTTTTCTTTGTTACTGCGTAGAAAATATAAATTACCATATTATTATATGCTTCTTTATATTTTCACTACTCCTTACAGGAGCTGTACACCTTGTCTATATTTTATTTCATACTTCATAAAATATTAGGCAAGGTCTTGCGAAGCTTCAAGTGTTCGCTTCTCACCTCGAATAGTATCCAATTATGTAGATTCTAGAGTGAAGTTTTGTATTTAAATGGTATTTATAAATTGCTATGACAGCAAAAGAAATCAATTTAGACAACGCAAAACAAGACAGGCTTTTTTACTTTGTCACCACAATTGTTGTGTATCGAGATAATGATCAGAAATGCCTCATACTTAAACGTGATGAGTCTGACGATGTATACCCTAGTAAGTGGGCGCTCCCTGGTGGTAGGTTGAGTTGGGGTGGTTTTGATTTGAACTTAATAAAACCAGATCAGGTTGATGACGGAGTACTTAACTTCAACAATCCTATCGAAGGTCATGTTTCTGAAATAGTGAAAAACAAAACAGGTATTGAAGTTGATTCACGGCCAAAATATCTAAACAGTGTGTTTTTTGTACGACCAGATGGAACTCCTTCCGTATTGGTGCGTTTTGCTGCGAGGTATATGAGTGGTGAAGTAGAACCACAAGGCGGATTTACTGATTTTGCATGGGTTGATGCAGAGGAGATAAACAAGTACGATTATATTAAAGGTATAGATGTAGATATATTAAAGACGATTAAATTATTTTCTTAAAACAATATGGTAGATAAAAAAAGAGAAATAAGTATAGATAAAGCAAAGCAAGATAAACTTTTTTATTTTGTTGCTAATGTTGTTGTGTATCGTGACAGTGATAAAAAATGTCTAATATTAAAACGTGACGAGAGGGAGAAGGTTCATCCAGGTAGATGGGCTGTACCTGGTGGAAAGCTGGAGTGGAAAGATATGCCAATTGATAAACCTACTCGTATCAATGGCGACGTACTTGATTTTGAAGATACTGTTGAAGACTTGCTTGTACGTGAATCAAAAGAGGAAGCAAATATAGACATAGAAACAAAATTACATTACATTAACAGTGTTGCATTTATTCGACCCGATAATGTTCCAGTGGTACTTGTAAAATTTGCTGCAAAATATATTGGAGGAGATGTTGTTCCAGAAAAGGGAGGGTTTACTGATTTTGTATGGGTTAGTGCACAAGAGGTTAAAGAGTACGAGTGTATTGATGGGGTTCATGATGAGGTAGAGAGGACCATTCAACACTTCAAAGAACACATAAGCCTTAGATACAAAGAATAATTTTAGAAAATAACATAACATTTCAACAATTTTTATGGCAACACTTTACACACATCAAGATAAAAATATTAGAAAGACGTGGTTCTTAATGCTTACGTTTTTCTTGGTAATTGTTGGAGTAGCATGGTCTTTTTCATATATACTACAAAGCCCTGTAATACTATGGATTGCTGTTATCTTCAGTGTACTCATGAATGTTGGTGCATATTGGTTTTCAGACAAAGTTGTACTTAAGATGTCTGGAGCACACCCTGTTTCTTTAGACTCACATAAAGATCTTTGGAATATACTAGAGAATCTATCTATCACAGCAGGGCTTCCTATGCCAAAGTTGTATATCATAAATGACGAAGCACCAAACGCGTTTGCTACTGGTCGAGACCCTGAGCACGCAGTGGTTGCTGTTACAACAGGGCTACTTTCTATATTAGATAAAAATGAACTAGAGGGAGTCATAGCGCACGAACTTTCTCATATCGGTAACCGTGACATGCTTGTTATGACAGTGGTTGTTGTATTACTTGGGTTTATAACACTACTTTCTGATTTTTTCTTAAGAATGACTTTGTTTGGTGGACATAGAAACAGAGAAGGTGATGGCAGAATGCAACTTATTATGATTGTAGCAGGACTTACACTTGCAATACTATCGCCTATAATCGCAAAACTTATACAGCTTGCCATATCACGAAAGCGCGAGTTTCTTGCAGATGCTTCTGGAGCACTACTAACTCGCTACCCAGAAGGACTAGCTTCGGCACTGCAGAAAATTAGCAATAGACCAGCACAAATGAAGCGTGCAAATCATGCAACCGCTCACTTGTTTATCTCTAATCCATTTGGCGGAGGAAAAGGAAAGAAAGGAAAATTTTTAAATAAATTATTTCTTACACATCCACCAACAGAAGACAGGATTGCGGCACTACGTGCACATTTATAAAATATAGGAAATGGAAAAGATATTGAAAAAGAAAATCTCGGATCTTACCCGAGAGAATAATGAATTAAAAGCACATGTTGAGCAATTGGAGCATGATCTCATTCATGATGAATTAACAGGGCTTAAGTCCCGCAGGTTTTTAGTTAGTAGTGTTAAAACACACTTAAAATTGATTTTCTCAACAGTAGACGGTCTACGTGATCCTAACAAAAAATGTGAGAAAGATATTGGTTTCCTGTTTTGTGATGTCGATTATTTTAAAAAGGTTAATGACACCCTAGGTCACGAAGCTGGAGATGAAGTATTAAAAAAGATCGCAAGAGCGCTAGAAGAAAGTGTGCGAGAAATGGACATCGTGGCTCGTTTTGGTGGTGAAGAAATTCTTATAGCATTATTCGATACTGACTCAAAAGATTCAGAAATTGTAGCTGAAAAGATACGTAAGGCAGTAGAGGATTTAAAATTTAAAGATTATCCTAAATTACACGTCACCATAAGTATTGGTGTTTCTTCAACAAGTTTACCTCATGGAGTAGAGGAAAGCGGTGAAAGTAAGATAGATAAAATTTTTGATGAATACATACGTCGCGCTGACAGTGCGGTGTATAATGCAAAAAACAGAGGACGTAATCGTGTTGTGGTTTGGTCTCCAGAACTTAAGAGAAATCAACACGGTACTTCATTTCGTGAAAAGATAAAAAACATAATAATAGATAAAAGAAAGAATAATTAGATATTCATGTTGTATTCTACACACGTAGTGTCTTTGTGTTTTTAAAAAAATTTTGTGTTATAAATACACAGTACTGGAGGGGTGTCTGAGCGGTTTAAGGTGCATCGTTGGAAACGATGTGTGGCGGCAAGTCACCGCAGGTTCAAATCCTGTCCCCTCCGCAAAAGTAAAAATGATGTGCTGACAAGACATCATTTTTTAGCTTTACTAAAGTGCATGAGTGGGATTCGAACCTGCGGTTCCAGCCCAAGGTAGTCCATAATAATCTAGTGTGTTAATGTTTTTTATTATATAATGATGTCATGCTAAAAAACCGCATTACAAAACCAAAAACCTCAATGCGGGTGGTGGGGAGAATCCTTCTTTTTTCATATGTTTTCCTATTTTTTCTATTTACACAACAAGCGCACGCAGCCACAGGTGACATTTCAAGTATAACTGCTTCGTCTACTGGAAAACAGATTACTTTTGAGGTAGAAGGTTTAGACGGCTCACTCGTCACTCAAATTGAAAGTGGTGGTTCTATTACCTTAGACATAACAAGTGAAGGATATAGTAGTAAGGTGCTTGGGACAAAGTTACGAACAAGCATCAGAACTAATTTTGCGACTTCCACTGCAAGTAGTACGAACGCTTTCATCACTCTTAACCTTGAGGAACCAATCTATAACGATGATACATCAATCACACTTACTGCAAGTTCTGGTGCTTTTGACGACGGAAGTAACACAAGTAATGCAACAAGTAGTGTTTCTCTTGCTAATAGTTCTACAAAAGATTATCCAATTCCAACAGCAGTAGTTGTTTCTGAAGTACTTACCCGGGAGACAGGTCAGTTCTATGTTGATGTGTATGCGGCTGGTGCTGCAGCCAAAGGACACAGAGCTCAATTCGGAATAGACACTGTTGAGGTTACAATTACCGATAATGCGAGTGGCACAGGTACTGCAGTTACTAAAGCTACCACCACCATGCAACTCATTGACCGAATAGGTAGTGACGGGCATCGTCCACAATGGCAGGCGTTTCGAGTTGGTCCATTCAATGTAGATGTTGGTGGTGACTGGTCTGGTGGAGCCACAAAAGATTTGGCAACCGTTGTTGCAAAAGCTTATCCGAAGATAGGTGATACTAATTCTATACGTACTGACAGTACCCGATATATTTATTTGGATCCTGCAGACTCTTACGACGTACAAGAGGTCTGGGTATCTACAACAGGTGACGATGGTACTGGTATTGCAAACAATTCAAGTTTGCCATTCGCCACGATACACAAAGCAATCAAAGCAGCGCAAGACGCTAGTTCCGAGAGCAAGGCATCTTTTTCAACTGTGTATCTCGAAGAAGGAGACCACGAATTAGGTACATATTCATTTGGAGATAAGAGTAACACTGGGGACGGTCCTGTTACGATTACACGCGCTTCTGGTGCAGCTAAAGCTAACACAAGAATTACTGGTTCTGCAGACTCATCTGGTGTACGAACACTTGCTCTAAAACTTGAAGATCTCACAATTACAGCAGCAACAGGAATATCACCAATTCAAACAGGCTCTCCTGCAGATGGTACAAGTGGACCACTAGGTTCTGATAATTATCTAATACTTAGAGAGGTTGACATGAATGGCCCTGGTAGTTCTGTGGTCATGGGTACTGGTTTTTTTTCTAGTTTTGAAAATATACAAAGACTCGGTTGTACTGTTGATAATGCTTGGACTGGAGATGAAGGCTATTTAGCGAGAGACTGTTCATTTACTCGAATTTCAGGAGATGGTCCAGTACCAGGATCTAATGCAGCTATCATTAATAACTATTATGATATTGACGCAGGAGCAACTGCGCAACATGCTGATGTATTACAGTTTGCCAATGGGGTGACATATAGTAATTTCGTTTTTCATAATAATTTTGCAAAAAGTTCTGGGGAAGTTCAGATGGCGCCATTCGTGAATGGTTCGACTGGAGGAGCACAGTCCACTCAGCTCATCTCTACAGCCTTTACTTTTAATCTACAAGAAGCAGACGCTAAAGCAACATTATCTCAGGTTGACGATGTGTTATTAAAAGGTGTGTATTTTTATCACAATGACTGGGCAGACTCTTTTTCGTTTCGAGAGGACGACGACGAACTAGAATTTGATGATATTTGGTGGTTAAGAAACTTTAATAATAGTCTTGGTACATCAGGTGCAGTTACTGAAGAGAATACTGGATTTATTGGAAACCATAATGCTTCTGGTGTATATTCTGCTGGTTTTGACTGGACAACTGGTGGTACGGTCTTAACACAGTTCGTGGACTGGGCAAATGCTGACTACCGACCAGCCCAAAGTGGTAACTTAGTAAGTGTATGGAGTGATCCAATTGCTCCGTATGATGCTTATGGAGTTTTAATGCCAACTGATGGTACTGGTGCCATTGGTGCTCTTCAGACAGAATACACTGCACCTACTATTACCTCTGCATCTTCCGACAAAGCAAATGGTTCATATACTACCGGTGAGGTTATTGATATCGATGTAACATTTTCGGAAGCCGTAACATCGACAGGAAATGTCACAATAACACTTGAAACTGGAGACACTGACCGTACGTGTACATTTACCATTTCAAGTTCAAGCACTGGTACATGTAACTATACAGTCCAAGCAGGAGATATTTCCTCAGATTTAACAGTACAAAGTATCTCAGGCACTATTAGTGATACTGCGGGAAATGCTATGTCAAACTTTGTACCAACTACTAATCTTGCAGCTACGAGCGCACTAGTCATTGATACAACTACACAAGTACTTTTTTCCGGTTCTCCTTCTGGAGAACAAAGCTCTGGAACCACTTCGGTAACATTATCTTTGGCGACAGACGAAGATGCATTTTGTAAATACGGCACTACTGCGAATACAGTCTACGCTTCTATTGCAAACTCCTTCTCTGCAACATCTACTTCACACTCTGTTTCTGTGTCAGGGTTAAGTGATGGAAGTTCTTACACTTACTACATTCGATGCCAAGATGCTACAGGAAATACCAACTCGTCCGATTTCACCATTTCGTTCTCTGTTGCCTCGGCTGCCGAGGAAAGCCCAAGCACAACACAAAGTGGTGGACGAACTCCACCGAGTCCAACAGTCCCTTCTGGAGGCTTTACCGCAACTGCTGAGTCACTTTACCCTAATAAAACAAATAAGATACATTTTGCGTTTGGGAACGACATAACAAAGATTGTAATTTCAGAGAATAAAAATTTCTCATCAGCCTTGTACATAAATGCAACGAGCTCATTTGAATGGACAGAGGCAGATAAGGGGATAATATATGTTAAGTATTGTAATAAATACCAAAGTTGCTCCGACACCATCTCAGTAAATATAGATATTACTCCAAACGTTTCTACAAAAGATACAACACACATTGCCTTTACTGCGATTCTTGGATTAGATATGGTACATGTCGACATTAAAAAGTTACAAGAATTCCTTAATACCGACCCCGACACCAGACTTGCGGAAAGCGGTGTTGGCTCACTAAAAAATGAAACAGAATATTTTGGATACCTCACAGAAAACGCAGTCAAACGTTTCCAGGCAAAGCATAATATAGTATCACTCGGTTCTCCAGAAACGACAGGATATGGATTAGTTGGGCCACGTACAATGTTAAAGCTTAACGAACTGTTTGGAGACAGTAAGATCACAGTCACTGAAGGTCAGCCACAAACACAAAAGTTGTTCGCCTATAATCTCTCATGGGGTGATATCAAAGAGGACGTGCGTCGTCTACAGCAGTATTTAAACTCTAACGGTTTTGTGTTGGCTGATAGTGGTCCTGGTTCTCTTAATAACGAAACTGATCGTTTCGGCACACTTACGTATTTGGCACTTATTGCATTTCAAAATACCCACGCAGAAGAAATACTCATACCAGTTGGTATAACTCAGGGCACTGGTTACTTGGGGTCAAGTACGCGTGCATTTATAAATCTAGATTATTAAGGATATGTTGTTGTGTTCCTCATTTCAACGACAGTAAGAGTATATGCACAAGGACCTTTGTTTTAATAAACTAAAATAGTTGAGAATAACTTTACAGGGCAAGGGACTATACAGTTCCAGCACGAGGTAGCCCGCATCTTAGAGTTAGCACGAGTAGCCTTGTAGGTAACGTGCTATGCAAATGTATTGGTTGAGATAGAATAAATATATGGGAATAGAACTGTTTGAAATTATATTAATAGCATCAACTTTGCTTGAGTTTAATCCTCTATTTCAAGCAATAAAAATTATTCGCTTAAAACAGGCGAAGGATGTTTCTGTGTATACATTTTTAATGATCTTAGTAATTGGTGCAATGTGGTTAGTATATGGAATTCAAATTCAAAGCCTCTCATTAATTATTGGTAATTGCATAAAACTATTTACAAGCCTTACTGTAATAATCGTTTATTTGATCTATAAGCAACCCAAGGCCGATATCATCCAATAGACACCGCATCTAACAGCTAGCACGAGGAAGCTATGTTCCTCGTGCACTCGAGGTAGATTGTAGGCAATTTGTTATACAAATATTAAGACATATGATAAAAAATAACAAAAAACGCAATCTTGTCGATTCACTTCAGATTTCCTTAAGATTCTCAAAGGAATATTTTAATAAATTATGTGAAATTCGTCCTAGGCTGATAAACATGCAAAATGACCTGACTGGCGATCATCCCGAGCTGGAAAGTTTCGCTATCTATCATCGTGCTTTGTGGATAGCCTTAATTATTGAGGTAGGAAAGATTTTCGACAATTTTTATGAAGAAAATAAAAAGGTTATTTCATTCAAGACGATCTTCAAAAACTCCAACTTCAAAGATGAAATAAATTCTATTCATGGAGAACAAATCATTACAAAAATAATACACACCAGAAAAACTTTCACAGCTCACATGGGGGAGAAACAGGAGGATGTTGTATCATCTGAAGAAATTTGCAACTCTAATTTAGGTGAATTGTTAAATAGATTAGATAACCCTTTGCATGCATTTACTCAATGGTTTTTAGAAAATCGCGGATGGGAAAAACTTTAATTTTCCAACGTGCACGAGGAACCTTCGATTTATATTCTAAAAAATAGTAAAATAGCCCGACTCGCTACACTCACTGGACTGCTGTTTGTACTTAATCGCTGTCGCTCTTAGACAAATAAGGAGCCACAGGGTAATGCCAATCATGCCTGCCTGTGCGTTCGCACGCAGACAGGGTTTTTCACACATGTCTGTCGACAGGTATAGGTAGGCAGTCCGAGGTAACTTGTAACATAGTTGACACAAAAAATAGCAAGGTGTACACTTAAGGTACACTAGTTTTTAATAAAAAAGTAAAAATATGACTACAAAATTTATAGGAGTTAAAGAATTTCGTCAAAATATGGCAAAATTGGCTACTCGCGCTCGTAAGAATAGTGAGAGACTAATAATACTTCGCAAGAACGAACCAATATTTGAAATTAGGCCACTTTCAAAATCAGACGCAGTACTAGAAGAATTATTGCACGATATAACAAAAGCAAAAGGAGAAGTTAAAAAAGGTCTTACATATTCTCAAGAGGAAATTGAAACTAAACTAGGGTTATGAATAAAGAAGTGATTTATTCAGAAAGTGCCTGGAAAGATTTGAAAAAACTACCTAAAAAAGAAGCACAGAAAATAGTTTCAAAAATCAGATATTTTTCTGAACAAGAAGATATAGAAAAATACGCAAAAAAACTTAAACCACCATTAGAAGACCTTTTTAGATTTAGAGTTGGTGATTTCAGAGTTATTTTAGATATTAACAGTAATAATAAAATGACTGTCTTAACGATATTAAGAATTAAACACCGTAAAGATATATATCGATAAACTTATAAGTAACAAAAAGTGCACGAGGAACCTTCGATTTTATATCTTAAAGAAGTGTAAAACAGCCTTACAGGGTAAGGAATCCCACGGTTCCAGCAACGAGGTAGCCCGCTTTGCACTGGAAGTACTTAAAAAATAATTCCGAGGTCAGACCTCCGAATTAGAGTTTAATACTTTTATAATAAACAACATGTCACAAATTAAATTAGGGAAATACAAACACTATAAAGGAGGAGAGTATGAAGTGATTGGAGTAGCAAAACACTCAGAAACTCTAGAAGACGTTGTAGTCTATCGTCATCCAGGAAATGAACTCTCAGAGCTATGGGTACGTCCGTTAGAAATATTTTTAGAGAATGTTGTTGTGGACGGTAAAGAAGTTCCTAGATTTAGATATATGGAAGATTAAAATTTAACCGTCGCTCTTGGTAAGACACCTCCACTCAAAAGGAGGTGGGGGTGGAGTGGTACACATCTTTATTTCGAGAAAAATAGCGATTAATCGCTATTAATAAGATACCTCCTATCTTAAAAAGTAAACATATCTAAATTGGAAACTATAAAGGAGCATACTTAGGCGGTCTTTTTTGTTTTATTGGACGTCAAAGTCTGATCTTGGACAACATATTCTACTTAGTGGTCGGACCACTAAGTAGAGGGTTTTAAATTACAATCATTAGGTTATTGGTACAGAAATGGCTTTAAGTAAGGTTGTTTTCTCTTCTTTTGAAAATTCTCGCTGCGCACCCTCTTCTATACCAGTTAGTAGAAGATCCATAATACGTATTCTTTTTAAGTCAGTTACTTGTCTTCTTAGTGCAACTACCATACGGCGAATCTGGTGTTTCTTACCTTCAGTAAGTGTGATGTTAAATGTATAATCATTAACTTTTCGCACTATTGCTTCCTTCGTCGTGTAACCTTCTATATTTACTCCTTTTTTCATTCGCGTTATAAAAGAGTTTGTAATTTTCTTGTCTACTTTTACTACATACTCTCTTTCATGTTCAAACTCTGGGCTAAGTAAACTGTTTACAATCCTTCCGTCATTAGTTAAAAGCATTAGTCCATGTGAAGCTTTGTCGAGTCTTCCAACAGGGAAGAAGTCCTTTCCTAAACCTGAAACTTCTTCAACAGATTTTTCTCCCTTTTGTGGATTATGAGAAACTATACCTCTTGGTTTGTGATATAAAAAATACTTATATTCTGAAGTTAACTGCTTAACTTTTTTTCCTACGGTAACTTTGTCACCTTCAAGAACCTTTGCACCGAGTTGTGCAACTTCTCCATTTATTAATATTTCACCTTGTTCGATTAGTTGGTCGGCTTTTCTACGTGAGCAGATTCCTTTCAGATACAAGTATCGGTTGATTCGGATTGGGTATGTTATTTCTTCCATAGACTAGTTTATAACATTATAGTGTAAGTTAGTACACAGTACACCTATATGATATATAATTATACATATGAAGACATTATTTATTGTAGTAGTGCTTGTATTAGCATCATTTATATTAAGCGGTTCTCCGTTTATATCTCCAAATGATCCAGTTAACGATATATTTGAAACTGAATTAAGATCATTCTATTTTAAATCTACTTCAATAGAAGTTGCTATTGCTGATAATCAAAAAACACGCAGAACAGGATTATCAAACCTTGAATATCTACCTCAAGAGCGCGGACTACTTTTTGTTTTTGATAATAGTGATACATACGGAATATGGATGAAAGATATGAATTTTCCTATCGACATCATATGGCTTGATAAATATCTTAATGTTGTAGATATTCATGAAAATATTTCTAAGGACACATACCCTACATCTTTTTATCCTAAGGCTCCAGTAATGTTTATTTTGGAGGTTAATACAGGATTCTCTTCAAAATATAATGTTGAAATTGGAGATATTTATTCTCTAGACTCTTTTTAAATACTTAAATACAGCCTCCTTTTAAAACGTAGTATTGACCGTAATTTCTTTCTATCTTATGGTGTTTTTTTCAACACTTTTCCACAGAAAATTAACAATTAATAGATGTACAATAGATTAACAATTATTAAAAACTCTAATACTTAAGAATCTAATCATGCGTAATGTAGGAAAACAGGCGAAAGCCCGAGTTAAGATTGACGACCTTATTAATTCTGAAGTTGATATGAAAAGTACAGTTAAAATAAAAGGAACTGATTACAAAAAATTTATACCAAAAATACAGAAGCGAGATGGAAGGATTGTTTCTTTTGATTTTAATAAAGTAACACAAGCTATACATAAAGCGATGATTGCAGGTTCTGAAGGGTCAGAAGAAGAGGCTACAATGGTTGCGCATCAAGTAGCTGCAGATATGGTTCGTATTGCAAGAAAGTATAAAAACTTTATGCCAACTGTAGAAGGATGTCAGGACGAAGTTGAGCGACAATTAATACTTTCTGACTATGTTGTAACTGCAAAATCATACATTTTGTATCGAGCAGGGAGAGCAAAGTTACGATATCTTGGTGTTGTTGTTTCAGAAAAAGTTAAAGAGCTTTCTGAAAATAGTGCAAAATATTTTAAGGGAAATGAATTAGGATATTTTGTGTATCTTCGTTCATACTCAAGATGGATAAAAGAAGAAGGAAGAAGAGAGACTTGGATTGAGACAGTGGACAGATATCTTTCTTTTATGAAAGAAAATATCGGAAACAAACTTTCAACTAAAGAATATTCTGAATTACGTGAAGCAATTTTAAATCATGAAGTAATGCCATCTATGCGCATGATGCAGTTTGCTGGAGATCCAGCACGAAGATGTAATGTCACTGGATATAATTGTTCCTATATTGCTCCATCAAAGATTGGAGATTTTGCAGAAATACTTTACTTGTCTTCTAAAGGAGCAGGGGTTGGATACAGTGTAGAGAGTTGGAATATTGGAAAGCTTCCACAAATAAAACCGCAGACTGGAAAGATTATTGCAGACTTTGTTGTACCAGATTCTGCAGAAGGGTGGGCTGATTCACTTACACATGGTCTAGAGACTTGGTTTAATGGTAAAGATGTTAAGTTTGACTATTCAAAAGTCCGGCCAGCTGGAGCTCGACTAAAGACTATGGGAGGTAAAGCATCTGGTCCTGACCCATTAATGCAATTACTTGATTTTACTCGAGAAAGAATACTGTCTAGACAAGGACGACGACTTCGCAATATAGATGCACACGACATTATATGTAAGATAGGAGAGGCTATTGTCTCTGGTGGAGTGCGTCGTTCAGCCATGATTTCACTTTCAGATTTAGACGATAATGAAGTACGTGATGCTAAATCAGGGCAATTCTGGCTTACTGACCCACAACGAACTCTTGCTAACAACTCTGCTGTATATGAAGAAAAGCCATCAAACTTAGAGTTTATGGAAGAATGGTATTCACTTATGAAAGCTAAGACGGGAGAGCGGGGTATATTTAACCGAGGTAGTTTAATTAATCAGTTACCAGAACGTCGTATTGATTACTTAAAAAAGAAATATAAAAATAATCCAGATGAAGGTGGACGGTACGGTATCAACAGGCTTGGAGTGAATCCTTGTGGTGAGATTATTCTACAATCAAAACAATTTTGTAATCTATCAGAGGTTATTTGTAGAGCAAATGATACTGAAAAGACTTTAATGAGAAAAGTTCGTTTAGCTGCCATCTTAGGAACATACCAGTCAACACTAACTGATTTTAAATATCTTTCAAAAGAATGGAAAGAAAACTGTGAAGCAGAGAGACTACTAGGAGTGTCTCTAACAGGACAGTGGGATTCTAAAGCAGTTCGTGAAGATGTTGTGTTAAAGAAACTAAAAGCTGAAGCAGTTAAAGTAAATCAAAAGTATGCAAAGAGGTTTGGAATCAATCAGTCAAGCGCTGTTACATGTGTAAAACCTTCAGGTACAGTATCACAAACAGTAAACTGTGCTTCAGGAATGCATCCTCGACACTCTCCGTACTACATTAGACGAATTCGTATTTCTTCAACAGACTCACTATTTAAGATGCTTCGTGATCAAGGTGTACCTAGTCATCCAGAAGTTGGACAGTCTCTAGATACTGCAAATACGTTTGTACTTGAGTTTCCAGTAAAATCGCCAAAAGGAGTTGTATTTAAAAATGATATTACAGCACTTGACCAGCTTGCACATTGGAAGATTGTAAAAGAACATTATACTGAACATAACCCTTCAACAACTATTTCTGTCGGAGACAATGAGTGGATTGCTGTTGCAGATTGGGTATATGAGAATTGGAATATTATTGGTGGGCTTTCATTTCTACCACGAAGTAGTCATGTATATCAACTTGCACCGTATGAAGAAATTTCAAAGGAACAGTACGAAGAAATGGTAAAGAAATTTAAGGATGTTGATTACTCAAAGCTTATGACATATGAACTTCAAGACGAGACAGAAATGAAAAAAGAGTTAGCATGTGCTGGTGGTACATGTGAGATAGATTAATTTAAGATTTATTATTAAAAATATAATAAGCTTAGCTTCAGTACAAGCAACAAAAGCCCTTAATATGGGGCTTTTGTTGCTTAAGTAGTCTAGTATAGATATGGCTTTTATGGTATAATTTATCTACTTGTATTGGGCAGTTGCGCTTATATATTATTTACTTTTGTAAATTATATTAGTGAGGAAAGTCCGAACATTCACCAAGTATCAGCAATGGTGCTTGGTAGCAGGGTAGCGGGTAATGCCCGTCGTACGCAAGTATAGAGGTGCGAGCAGAGACGTCTTGATGTGAAAACTGAAAGACGCCATACGAATAATTTATTACTCGTGTGGTGAGTCTTCGAAATAGTTTAGAGTTTACTCTGAGCGAAGTCGAAGAGTGAAACGGCTAAATCCTTACTTGAATGCAAGGCCGTACCGAGTACAATTATAGTACTCGGAGTGCCGCAAGAGGTTATTGGTAACAATAACCCTAGATAAATAACTGTCGCCGAAGCATTATATAGTGTTAGGTACAGAATTCGGCTTATAGGTACAAGTTATATAAAATGGAAACAGTCTCGTTTATTCGGGGCTGTTTTCATCTTGTATACAATGCAATGTTACCAAGATGCAGAAGTATTTGTTATAATATATACATTATTTTTTCACAACATTATAATAGTATGACTAACAATAAATTAGATTCTATTAGTTTAGGTATTATTTCAGTAGTTGTATTTTTAGTACCTATTTTCTTTATACCAATAATATTTATACCGTTACAAGAAACTAAGACAATTTTGCTTGTTGCAGGAGTACTCATTGCTGTAATTTTATGGACTATTGCACGCTTAAAAGAAGATAGTGTAACTATTCCTAATGAGAAGTTTATTATACCGCTTATACTTTTACCGTTTATTGCTCTCCTTTCTTCATTTTTTTCAGGTGATATTTCTAATTCATTAGTAGGACAAGGTATAGAAACAGATACAGTATTAATCTCTTTTGTTTTAACATTAGGTTTTCTTATAGGAATGTATTTATTTAAAACTAGAACTAGTGTTAATAGATTGTACTTGTTAATTGCAGTATCAGCTCTAATTTTATCTTTATATCAAATATTAAAACTATTGATTGGTGGTGATTTCTTGTCATTTAATTTATTTATAGGAAATACTGCAAATCTTTTAGGTAAGTGGAACGATATGGCTATTTTTGCTGGTCTTGCTACACTACTTTCTTATATAACTATTAGTATGCTTAAACCAAAAGGGTTTTTAAGACTGTTTTGGTACACTGTTTTCGTTGCTTCTATTAGTATACTTGCAGTTGTTAATCTTTTCATGATATGGATTGTATTGGGCGTTATTACTCTCATTATCTCACTACTAGCATTTACAAATAATAAATTTTCTAAAGATTCGATTGAAGAAGATAGTACAAATCCTACTTATAGAAATAAAATTCCTGGATTGGCATTATTCATATTAGTAGTATCTATCCTTTTCATTTTTGCAGGTTCTAGTTTTGAGAAATTTATAAACAATCAATTTGGAATCTCGCAGATAGAAGCACGTCCTTCTTGGCAGAGTACATTAACACTTACCAAAGAAGTTTATTCGGACAGAATTATATTTGGTGCTGGTCCAAACAATTTTACAAAAGAGTGGCTTAAATATAAACCTGAAAGTATAAACAGTACAGTGTTTTGGAATGTTGATTTTCCATCTGGTGTCGGAATAATACCAACATTATTCATTACTCATGGGATATTTAGTACTATATTATGGCTAGTATTTATGGTTCTATTTTTATTGGCTGGTATGCGGACACTTATTAAGAATAATTTAACTACATTTGATAATTACTTAGCCACAGCTTCATTTTTCTCAGCAGTATTTTTGTGGACGTTGTCTATACTCTATATTCCTAGTCTAATATTGTTCTTCTTCGCTTTCTTGTTTTCAGGTATATTTGTTGCTGTAGGTATCCAATCTGGAACAATAAAACAAAAAAAGCTTATATTTAAGGAAAATCTGAGAACCAGTTTACTTGGTGTATGGTTATTACTTATCTTCCTTGTTATTTTATCTACGAGCCTTTTCTTTGCTGTTAAGAAATTTACATCAATTGTGTATATATATAAGGCAAGTGTAGAAATAAATATAAATGGTGATATAGATAAGACTGAAGAACAGATAAATAAAGCGATTTTATTTAACAAAAGTGATTTTGTATATAGAACATACACAGAATTGTTGATATTTAAAATAATTAATATTATAAACAATGTAGAAGCTACAACAGAGGTACAAAAACAATTCCAGTCTATTTTATCTCAAGCTATAAGTACAGCTAATTTAGCTATCTCTTTAGACGATCGAAATTACAATAATTGGATTATGTTAGGTAGAGTGTATGAAACAATTATACCTATTAGAGTTGAAGGTGCTTATAATAAGGCTAAGGTTTCTTACGAGAAAGCACTTTCATTAAATCCAAAGAGTCCAGAAGTAGCGCTTAGCTTGGCACGTATAGATGTATTAAATGGAAATAATGAAACAGCTAGACAGCGTATAACAGACACTCTACTAATAAAAAATGACTATATAGGTGCTATATATCTACTTTCTCAGATTGAGATAAATGAAGGCAATGTGCCAGAAGCTATAAAAACTGTTGAGGTAGCTTCTTTACTTACTCCACGAAACCCATTAATATTTTTTCAACTAGGTATACTTAAATATTCAGAAGAAGATTATAAAGGTTCTATTATCGCACTTGAGAGAGCTGTAATATTAGATAATCAATACTCTAATGCTAGATATTTCCTTGGACTCTCTTATTACAAATTAGATATGATAAAAAAGGCTATTGATCAATTTAGTGTTGTAAGTAGTCTTAATCCAGACAATGTTGAGGTTATGGTAATACTTAATAATCTTAAAGTAGGCCGTGCACCATTTGAAGCTCCGAGTACATCAGATGATCCTATTAAAGAGCTTGAGTTACCTATAGAGGAATAACATGGTTAAGCGGTTACTTTCTCTCTTACATAGAGAAATACAAGGTCTACATGAAGCAGCATATTTTTTAGGTCTCTTTGCATTATTTTCTGCAATATTGGCACTTGTTCGTGATAGACTACTTGCGCATTATTTTGGTGCAGGAGAGATACTAGATGTCTATTATGCAGCATTTCGCATACCAGACATTATATTCGTATCTATTGCTTCTATGGTTTCTATATATGTTTTGATTCCGTTTCTTAGTAAGACGCAAGATAATGAGGAGGAACAAAGACGTTTTATTGGACATACTATTTCTGCATTCTTCTTTTTCATTAGTGCTGTTAGTGTTGTACTATTTTTCCTTGTGCCTTATATAACACCATTCCTTTTTCCTGGGATTGTAGAATCGGAACATTTTGATTCACTTATTATCTTAACAAGAATCTTACTTCTTCAACCAATACTACTTGGGGTATCAAATATTTTTGCAAGTATCACCCAAGTATACTGAAGATTTATCTTGTATGGTATTGCACCTCTTTTATATAATATAGGTATTATATTTGGGGTTCTATTTTTATACCCAAGATTCGGTATTATGGGGCTTGGTTACGGGGTTATTTTAGGTGCATTGTTGCATGTCGGTATACAAATACCATTTATAACAGCAAGAAAGTTTCTATCTAAGATAACAGTACGTTTTAATTTCAGTGAATTAAAAGAAATAGTAACGCTATCGTTACCTAGAACACTCGCGTTATTTTCTCAACATATTGCATTACTTGTTTTAATAGGTCTTGCTTCCATGATGGCAGAAGGTTCTATTTCTGTATTTAGTTTTTCTTTTAATCTGCAAGCTGTACCACTATCAATAATTGGAGCGAGTTATTCAGTTGCTGCGTTTCCAACACTTGCTAGATTATTCTCAAAAGGAGATATGGACGAGTTTGTTCAACATGTATTAGTTGCAGCACGACACATAGTGTTTTGGTCTACTCCTATTGTAGTTTTGTTTATAGTCTTGCGTGCGCAGATAGTTCGAGTAGTACTTGGTTCTGGTGCATTTGACTGGACTGATACAAGATTAACAGCGGCACTTTTTGCTCTTTTTGTGACTTCCTTAATCGCACAAGGTTTAGTGCTTTTGTTTATTCGAGGGTATTATGCTGTTGGTAAAACAAAATTACCACTTATTGTTAATGTATGTTCATCTGTGTTAACGGTATCTCTTGCTTTTATATTTATTGAATTATTTCGTTCTGTTCCAACGTGGCAGAACTTTTTTGAAATGATTTTGAAAGTAGAAGGTATCCAAGGAACAGAAATACTTATGTTACCGCTAGCATTTTCTATAAGTATGATTATAAATGCAGGAGTGTTTTGGTATCTTTTCCAGAAAGACGCTCGTGAGTTTTCACGTCCGATCTTGCGTGTATTTTTTGAGATATTATCTGCATCAGTTATAATGGGGTTTATAACACATCAATTTTTGAATCTATTTGATAATGTCTTTGATATAAACACTTTTTGGGGTATATTTGCTCAAGGATTTTTATCAGGTATTTTAGGTATAATAGCTGGAATAACACTACTTATAATACTTGATAATCAAGAGATAAAAGAGATTAGACGTTCGTTATTGCGTAGGTTTTGGAGGAGTCCGATCATTGGCGGGGAGAGTTCAGAACTCTAATAAGACAGATATACTCGGCACATTTCTTCGTTACTACGTAGAAAATATCAGTCATCATATGTACATATGGTTCCTTCTATTTTCTACTTGCGCCTCGAACTTCACCTAAGTATATCTGTCTTAAAGAAGTAAAACTATCTATTCAAGAACTAAAATGAACAACAATCGACAAGAAACAGAATACATACGTAACTTTTCAATAATTGCTCACATTGATCATGGGAAATCGACTTTAGCTGATCGCATGCTTGAAATAACAAATACTGTTGAGAAACGTAAAATGAAGGATCAAGTACTTGATAGTATGGATCTTGAGCGCGAAAGAGGTATTACAATCAAGATGCAACCAGTAACAATGAAGTATATTAAAAAAAATGCGATTTCATCCGAAGATGGAATCGGACATGATATTTCGCAAAATATCATGTCCCAAGACCAAAACGAAGAAGTGTCTAAGTCAGGAAAGATAACTGGTAATGGCGTCGAATACACACTTAACCTAATAGATACACCTGGGCATATAGACTTTTATTATGAAGTGTCTAGGGCTCTGAAAGCTGTTGAAGGTACGATACTGCTTGTTGATAGTACTCAAGGTGTTCAAGCGCAAACATTATCTACGTTACGTATGGCACAGGAGTCAGGGCTTGTTATTGTGCCAGTGTTAAGTAAGGTGGACTCGCATTTAGCCAGAGTTGATGATGTTAAGAATGAAGTATCGGAATTACTAGGGTGTGACGTTAAAGATATTTTAGAGTGTTCTGGCAAGACAGGAGAAGGTGTTAAAGAATTACTTGATGTAATCATAGAACGTATACCAACTCCTCGTTCGGGTGCAGATCTTAATAAAGACAATGACAATGATCTTGCTATTGGATCAAGTATTAACTTGAGTGATAATTTCAGAGGACTAGTTTTTGATTTTCAATATTCAACACATCGTGGAGTTATTGTATATATAAGAGTTTTTGATGGAGAGATAGAAAAGGGTAAACGTATGTTTTTTAAAGGTGCTATGGAGAAATTTAATGCGCTCGAGGTTGGTATTTTTTCCCCTGAAGAAAATCCTGTAGATAAATTAAAAGCTGGCGCCATTGGTTATATAGTAACTGGTATTAAAAAACCTGGAATAGCCTCCGTGGGAGATACTGTTGTGGTTGACGGTAGTACTGCAACAGCTTTGCTTGGATACATGAAACCAACTCCAATGGTGTGGGCATCTGTATATCCAGAAAGTCAGGACGATTTTACTTTACTTAAACAAGCTTTAGATAGACTTAGTCTTTCTGACTCGTCACTTTCATATGAAGAAGAGACTTCTGGTGTTATGGGACGTGGATTTCGTTGCGGTTTTCTAGGGATGCTTCATTTAGAAATAATAATTGAACGACTTCGCAGGGAATTCAATTTAGAACTTGTTGTAACAACTCCAAGTATTACATATGAAGCAATTCTTAAAGACGGAAAACATAAAAAAATATATTCAGCTATTCATTTTCCAGAGCATAATTTAGTCGAGAAAATACTTGAACCTTGGGTAAATATAGAGATAATAGTTCCGTCTGAGTATATAGGTGGAATAATGCAATTACTTTTTGAACATGAAGCTATAGTAGGGGATTCAGAAAACTTTGGTGATAATCGTGTTCGTATACATGCAGATATGCCACTACGTGAACTCATGAGGAACTTCTTTGATAGATTAAAAAATACATCATCAGGTTTTGCTTCAATATTATATACCGTAGGAGAGATGAAAGAGGCAGATGTTGTGCGTATAGATATATTAGTGGCAGAAGAAATAGTACCAGCATTCTCTCGTATAGTCGCAAGGAGGCGTGCGCATGAAGAGGTGGAAAGTCTTGTGGAGCGTTTATATAAACTGATTCCTCGTCAAATGGTTGTTACGAAAGTCCAAGGGAAAGCTCTAGGTAAGATTCTAGCCTCAAGAAAAATCTCAGCATTAAAGAAGGATGTGACAGGGCACTTGTATGGTGGAGATATTACTAGAAAGATGAAGTTAAGAGAAAAACAAAAAAAAGGAAAGAAGAAGATGCAAATGCATGCAAAGGTAAATATTCCTCAAGAAGTTTTTCTCAAGGTTATGCGTAGTGAGGGAGACTCATAAAATTAACCAAAAAGTTTAAAGTTAAGAATAAGAAATATTTTAAAAAGTGTTATAACAGAGAGACGCTGAAGAAGGTGTCAGCGAGGAGCATGTTATTGAGCTCAATAAAAAGGATCACCAATCTGCGTAGTAGGTTGGTGATTTTATATAATAAGTTATAAGGATTCTATGCGGGAATGAGTCCAGGAGAAAACAAAAGTACCATACTCATGATTATAAGTATACCTAGAAATATCCACACATATTTTATTGCCTTTTTTGTTCGTTTGTCGAAAAGCATAATATTACTATTAAATAATATCTTACAGCTTTTAGGATATAATGTATAGTGTACAATACCTTTATATATACATTCTATAATTTGGCATATATAAGTTAGGATCTATTTTTATGTTTGATTTTTATGAAAAAAGAAAAATAAAACAAAGACTTTATTCTTGGCCTGTACTTATTCTTTTAGTTGTAATAACTAGCTTTCTTCTAAATGGTGTATGGGGAGTATTCTTAAAAGAGCGTCAGACATATATAAACAAACATCAACGTTTATCTTATTTATCAGGTCTAGAAGTCAGGAAAAATGCTCTGGAGAATGAGATAAATAGACTTAATAGTGAGCGTGGGGTAGAAGAAGAGATACGTAAGAAATATGAAGTAGCTAAGGAGGGTGAGAAGGTTATTGTTATAATAGAACCACCTTCAAGTGATACAAACAATAAAAAGTCAGAGGATACCAGTGTATTTAGTAGTTTTTTAAGTACTATTATATTTTGGAAATAGTATAAGTCTAAGTCAAGTGTGATACAATATCAATATTACGAGATAAGAGTGAGCTAAATATAAAAAATATGGATAAAAAAATTGTAATTTACAGTACACCAACATGTCACTTTTGTCAGCTGACAAAAGAGTTTTTAAAGGAAAATAATATTGAATATACTGACTACAATGTTGCAGAGGATATGAATAAGCGACAAGAAATGATCGAAAGGAGTGGTCAAATGGGTGTACCAGTTGTATTTGTAGACGATGAAATGTTTGTGGGGTTTGATAAGGATAAGCTTTCCACCTCGTTAGGACTGTAAGTTCTAAACAGGTTAGTGATCAAAAGAATCCGCTTCCTTTAGTCTTTAGCGGATTTTTTGTTTTTATACAGAATATTAAAGATAGAACTTACTTTTATAAACAAGGAATAGATTGGTATTTTATATAGAGTTGTTTATAATATACTTATGAGAGTACATTCGGATATTAAAATAAGAAAATTAAAACAACTTCGTAAAACTGGACATAGTATTCACGAAATCATGAATAAATTGGGCATGCGAAAGACTACAGTCTGGCATCATATACAAGGTGTTGAAGTATTGCCAAAGTATAAAGAGATTTTAAGGTCTAAAAGAGGTGGCGGTAAGGCAAGAAAAGAAAGAAATACAATGCTGGCTGTTGATAAAGCCAAAAAGATTTTTAAAGATTCTAATAAAGAATTGATTATAGCTTTTACTATGCTTTATTGGGCTGAGGGTAGTAAAGGGACTCCAGAGTTTATAAACTCTGATGGTAGAATGATTACATTGTATCTTCAAATATTAAGGGATGTTCTATTTATACCAAACGAGTCAATACAGGTAACGATTAGAATATTTACTGGCATGAATGAAAAAGAATGTGTAAAATATTGGTCTAGCATTACAAAAATGCCAAGAAAAAATTTTATAATCCGAATGAATGATGGTGGAACAAGGAGTAGAACAAGGTATGGTTTATGTAGGATAGGTGTAAAAAAAGGTGGTCATTTCTTAAAGTTAATGCACGCTTTGATTGACGAGACATATGGATATATGATTAAGTAATGTACTGCCCCTGTAGTTCAATGGATTAGAACAGGCCCGTCCTAAGGGCTCGATGCGGGTTCGATTCCTGCTGGGGGCACAGAGAGATAAAACAAAAAATATTTACTGTGTGTTTTGTATACCCGCACACTAACTTTACATAAAGTTAGTGTGCGGGTATACTCTTTGAATATGGCAGAACAAGATACACAAGATCTTTTAAGAAAGAACTTAGAACTTGCTAAGGAAAACAATAAAATGCTTAAGAAAATGCGTCGTAATGCATTATTAGGTGGGGTGTTAAAACTTGTGTGGATAGCCATAATGATAGGTGCACCTATATATATTTATATAAATTTCTTATCACCGGTTTTGGATCAAGTACTTGGTGCAGCTGAAACAGTACAGGAGGTTGGGAATAAAGTAGGTGGAGCTGGTACAGAATTTCAAGGTAAAATTAAGAATATAATTGATTCCCTAAAAGGAATATTATAGTAACCAAAATAAGATATATGCTCAGGTAGCTCAGTTGGTAGAGCATTTGTTTGAAGCACAAAGGGTCGGCGGTTCGAGACCGCCCCTGAGCACAACACGTTAAAAATCGAGAACTGCTTCTCGATTTTTTTCGTGTTGTGAGGCGGAGCTATGTAACGATTTTTCTTTTTTCCTAAAAATCGTTACTGCGAGCCAGGGCAGGAGGTTCTTAATAAGCAAAGCGAATTTAGAAACCTGCGCCGAGACCGCCCCCTGATCAATTTATTGTTATACGATATATCGAAAGGTTCAGGGTTAACAACTAATTTTTAATCATTTTAAACTTAAACAAACAAACGGCTGGAGTATTCCAGCCGTTTGTTTTGCTTTATTTCAGCCCTAAAATATGTTCTTATGATGCCTTAACTTTCAATTTAGTCTCTCTGTCTTTATCTATCTTAGGTAGTTTTATAATAAGTACACCGTGTTTTTCATTAGCTTCAGCGTCATCTACTTCAATCTCTTGTGGTAATAATATAGTACGTGAAAATGATCCCCAGTAAAGTTCTTTATAAAAGTAGTTCTCTTCAGTAACTTCTTTTTGTTCTTCTCGTTTTCCTTTGATGGTTACCATATCTCGTGTAATTGATACATCAAGGTGATCTGGTTTAACCCCAGCGACAACTGCCTTTAATATAATATGAGCGGCAGTTTGATATACATCGACACTTAATTGTCCATCTTCATTTTCTTCTATTAAAGCATCTTCTTCGTTTTCATTGCTATCTAACTCGAGACAACGTTCTTTGTTAGTTGTTCCAATTTTAAAATTACTTTTCTCTGACGCAGGAATAACTTCCTCTATATCAAATGAGTCATCATAGTCGTCGATAGATGTAGTACCTGTAAGTCGTTCAAAAAATGATCGTTTTTCTTTTGCCATAGTTTATTTTATTTTTAAAAATGTTAGACAACGGTTTGTAATTAATTTAATACGTTCAAGTGTAAGCATAAGTATAATGATTCCAGACCAGACAAATGCAAACACTAGTAGAATATTTGTTCCGTTACTATTAATTATAGAAAAGTTAAACAAAGTATGCAATAAAATAGCGAGGATAATTCCAATGGTAGTATAAAGTATTTTTTTTGCTCTACTTTTGTAAAATGCGAACGCCATAAATACTCCAATTGTTGCTGACGATAGTACATGAAGTAAAGTAGCACCAAAGAAACGGAAGTTACCGTTAATAATACTTTCTATGAATTCTCCATCTCTAAGAGGTTCAATTAGAAAAAGAGTATTCTCTAATGCGGCAAAGCCTAGTGCTATTGTTATCATATATATTACTTTGTCGATGGGTTCATTTACCTCTTTATTTTTTAATACTGAAAAATATGCAAAGCCATATTTAAAGAGTTCCTCAGTAGCAGCCCATATAAGTATTAAAATACCACCGCTAAATATAGTTGCAGTGAATTTCTGAATAGGTACAACAAAAGGAATAGTAAGCATACCCATAATAAATGCCAGTAGTATTAATCTACGTGGTTCTGGATGGATCTTGTCTTCACGACGCCAAAACCATAACCATAAAAGAGTTGGGATAATACCTCCTAAAAGTGCATATAGTATTGTTTCTCCAGATACCATTAGTTGCGTGTAGTTGGCCATTCCTCGACCATTAATAGTTCAATGTCTTTTTTAGGTAAGCGAGACCAAATTGTTTCTGTAACAAACGGCATAAAAGGATGAAGAGCTTTCAGTGATGTTGTGAGTATTTCATACAATGTCCACTCTGTAGAGAGTTTTGCTTGTTCATCGACTCCTTCGAGTACTGCTTTACTTTCTTCAAGTATAACATCAGCAAACTCATGCCATACATAGTGATAAAGTTCTTCTGCTGCAAGATCGAAGCGATATTTCTCCATCTTTTCTGTTGTACTAGATACAACTTCATTAAGTCGCTCTAATCGTTTTTTATCGTCTTCTGTAAGATTTGGTTGTCTAGTAATGTTCTCATTATTAACACTTGAGAGTACAAAGCGTGATATGTTCCATAGTTTATTAGAGAATTTTTTATACGCGTTAACTTTACTTATATCAAGATTTAGATCTGTTCCAGGAGTGTTTCCTATAATGAGTGACATACGCAGTGCATCGGTGCCATATTTATCAGACACTTCAACTGGGCTTATAACATTACCTTTTGATTTACTCATCTTTAATCCTTTTCCGTCGCGAACCATACCATGTAAATAAACGTCTTTAAATGGTATTTCTCCTGTGCGGTATATACCAAGCATAACCATACGAATAACCCAAAATGGAAGTATGTCGTGTCCTGTCTCCATAACACTCGTTGGGTAGTAGTCTTTAAAATCATCTCCATCAGGATAATCTAGTGTGATAAAAGGCCATTGTCCAGATGAGAACCATGTATCAAATGTATCAGTATCTTTCTCAACAGTGCCACCGCACTTAGGGCAGTCGCTTATTTTATCGTCTATATCAACAAAACCACTCTTGCACGGTATACAAAGCTTTGCTGGAATAGGTATACCCCACACAATCTGGCGAGAGATGTTCCAGTCTCTTATATTATTAAGCCAGTGCAAAGCAACCTTTTTATGTTGATCAGTTAGTATATGAACTCTATCATTCTCTATTGCTTTGATTACAGGTTCTGCTAACGGCTTCATGTTTATAAACCATTGATCTTTAATCTGTGGTTCAATGAGTCTATTACATTTGTAACATAACGACACATTATGCGTATACTTTTCATCTATTTTGTCTAAAAGACCTTTAGTATTGAGTTTCTCAACTATCTTTTCTCTAGCTTCAGCAATCCTCATGCCTTCAAATTCGCCAGCTATCGGGAGTAGTTTACCGTACTCGTCGATAATTTGTTCGTAATCAAGGTTGTGTCTTTGAGCTATCTCGAAGTCAGTTGCGTCGTGCCATGGTGTAATGGTCATAACACCTGTACCAAACTCCATATCGATAGCTTCGTCTTTTATGACAGTTGTTGTGATAGGACCGTTAATCCATTCCAGTTCTATTTTTTGTCCATGTTCATACTCTTTATACCGTGTATCGTCAGGGTGCATAACCACGTACTTGTCACCAAACTTAGTTTCAGGTCGTGCAGTACCAATTATAAAAGGTCCATATTTTAGGTAATAAAACTTGTCAGTACGTTCGTCAGATGTAGTCTCTAAATTAGAAAGGGAAGTCTGGTGTTTTGAACACCAATTAACAATACGTGCGCCACGATATGCAAGTCCATCGTTAACAAGCTTTTCAAAAGTTTCGTTGACTGTTTTGACAACACGGTCGTCTAGAGTAAATAGTTCACGTGACCAGTCGCACGATGCACCAAGTTGTCGCAGTTGTCCCTCCATAAAAGATTTGTTCGACATAGTGAAGTCTAGTATTTCTTTATACAAATCTTCTCTTTCCATTTTAAAACGAGAACGCCCCTCTTTTTCAAGTTTCTTTTCGTATACTACTTGAGTTTCAAAACCAGCATGATCAGCGCCTGGGAGCCATAGAGTTTTGAATCCTTTCATACGCTTAAAGCGGATCATTATATCTTGCAGAGTCACAAAAAGAGCATGTCCTGCGTGCAAGCTCCCATTTGCATTTGGAGGGGGCATTATTATAGAAAATTGTTCTGTGCGCTTACCAGAGCGTGTTTCAGGTAAGTTGTCAGGGTTGAAGAAACCGCTGTCTTCCCAGCGTTTATATATCTCATCTTCGTGAGACTTTGAGTCATATGGTTTTAGAAATATTTCGTCCATGTTTTTATTCTCTATATGGAGATAATAGCAAAATACCGTGTTATATCAATGTTGTTAGCACTGTAATTGTGCATTTGACGCAGATTAGAGAATGCGCTATAAAGATGGTAGATTTGAACAGGAAGATGAGGTTATGATCGACAGTAATGGAAGTGTTTTCGGTAAGATTTTGGGCGTGTATAAGCATCATATTGTTGTGTGTTCATGGACATCATTTTACGTTTGGTAATTCTATGATTTCAAACGGCACTGTGTTGTCTGATTCAGCTCCGAGTCACATCATGCCGTGTGATTGTATACAAAAAGATTTAGAAGAAGTTTTGGTTCAAAAAGAGATTCTCAGAGAATATGCGCACGAAGCATGTCCATAGGAAAACGGAATATGACCAAGTTTTGTAAGCAAAACTTGGTCATTCGATTTTTTAGTGTTGGTATTACAAAGACAGATTACCGTTTGCTTCAATAGCATCTAGTTTTGAGATTTTTTCCTTTGAGGCGATTGTGGAGTAACCACTGGCAGCAATCATAATCGCGTTATCTCCAGTAAGCTCAACATGAGGAATAAACATCTCAATGTCTTGAGGTAGGTGAGTTTCAAATATGTAACGTATGTGCTTGTTGGCAGATACACCACCACCAAGTATAAATGTTTTAATATTATATTTTTCTATCGCACGTTTTGTCTTTTTAAGAAGTACCTCAGAAGCAGAATCTTCAAATTCACGAGCTATTTGTTTTTTATCAGTATCAGTTAAAGATCCTTTGTCACGAATAAGATACATCACAGCAGTTTTAAGTCCAGAAAAAGAGAAGTCGAAGTCGTCTGTATTTATCATTGGTCGTGGTAGAGAATATGGTTTTTCAAGATTCTCTTCTCGTGCAGACTGGGCAAGCTTTGATATTTCTGGCCCACCTGGGTATTCGAGTCCAAGCATACGAGCAACCTTATCAAATGCTTCACCAACAGCGTCGTCTCTTGTGTTGCCAATAATCTCGTAGCGTGACCAGTCTTTCATAACAACAAGTTGAGTGTGTCCTCCAGATATAAGGAGGGCGAGTGTGGGGAACTCAATCGGTGTAATTGCATCATCTTTAATAAGAGAAGATAGAATGTGACCTTCCATGTGATTTACTGGAATAAGTGGTATGTCCCATACAATCGAAAGAGCTTTTGCAAAATTAATCCCTACCCACAGTGCTGGTTCAAGTCCTGGGCCTGCCGTCACAGCAATTGCGTCTAAGTCTGGCTTTTTAGTATTACCGAGGAATGCTATAAGGAGTACGAACAACTCTTGTTCTCGCGTAAGAAGCTCTTTTAATTCACTGATTTGATCTCGTGTTAAAGGGGAGTTAGCTTTTTCAAACATTTTAGCTTTATCTAAAGTCTGCTGAAGAAGAGGGGTTATGTTTTTTGCATGTTCACGTTTAGCTAGAGTGGGATAGACACCACCGTATTCTCTATGGAGCATAGCTTGAGATAGTAGAGAATCAGCAAGAACCTTGAAAGAGATATTTCCCAATTCACCATAAGCTTCAGCTATACTAATAGCTGTTTCGTCACAAGATGTTTCTATTGCTAATATTTTCATAATAAGAGCCTCTATTTTACCAAATCCGAACCTATTTTCAAAACAAATACTAATCTCATGCGCGGAGCGCGTGGTAATTTGAAACGAAATCTTACGCTCCGATAGTGCAATAATGAGGACAAACAAAGCGGAATTCTCCACGTACTGTATCTCGCGCCCTTTGGGGCG
>CAZVBS010000008.1:0-24288 GCA_964625905.1 uncultured Candidatus Saccharibacteria bacterium
TAGAAAAAGCAAAAACGCTGTTGTTGGGAAATGTGGCATATGCGGCAGAAATAATTCAGGAAGAAAAAACAATCGGTAAAGATGTATCAAAACTTGCCAAAGAGATTGATGATGCTTTTGACGAACAAGAGAAACTACTCATTCAAACATTTCAGGATGCACGAAAGAAATTAAAAGAAGATCAGCTTGCGTTAAAACGAAACTTAACAGGAGTCGGTGACCTTGACCTAGAGATACAGCTATTGAATGATGAAGCAAATAATTTAAAGGATATTCAAGATGATTTAAAAGATCTTTTTAACGACGAGCAAAAGAATATAGAAGAAGAGCTTAATGATGTAGATAAAGAGATAGATAAGAAAGAAGAAATAAAAGAGGAAAAAGAGGATCGGGATGAAGACATAGAAATTGAGGAGGAGAACGAAAAAGATGAACTAGAGGAGATGGAAGGAGATGAAATTGACAACGAAGGTGGTAAAGGTAATGAGAATGACAAACATTCAAACTTAGGAGATAGTGAAGATAAAGATGAAGGAGATGACGAGGACGAAGAA
The DNA here is from genome assembly GCA_964625905.1 of uncultured Candidatus Saccharibacteria bacterium. Classification (GTDB taxonomy): domain Bacteria; phylum Patescibacteriota; class Minisyncoccia; order Phycocordibacterales; family JABMNX01; genus JABMNX01. Next base: position 555 of record CAZVBS010000008.1, read on the forward strand.
TAAGCTGGTTTAGAAATTGCTCATCAATCGTTTGTGTATATAAAATTACACACAACTGTACCTTTATATGGTGATTATATACCACTTTAGTTTGTTCAGCTCAATATAAAAATTCTCACCAGTTTCTGAAAACTACACGGCAGTAATTGTAATATTGTTTGGTATTAATATTTCACTTATTGGTTACAATATAACAAGATAAATGCCATTTATAGATATAATTTCAAATTTTTCGTTTCTTGGATTCGACCACTGGGGCTACGTGGTTGTACTTTTTGCGGCGGCGCTTGAAGCGGTGCCTCTTTTTGGTCTATTTGTTCCTGGAATGATGATCGTTGTAGCTGGAGGTTTTATGGCAAAATTGGGTATTTTAGATATTGGAGATATGATCGTTATTGCTTCAATAGGTGCAATAGTTGGAGATTTAGCGGGATATCTTTTAGGAAAGAAATACGGAGTTTCTTTTTTGGACAAATATGGAAAGTATTTTTTCTTTCGTAAAGAACAATTTGAAAAGGTAAAAAAACTTATAGATAATCATACTGGCAAATCACTTATTATTGGTAGGTTTAATTTTCTTACAAGATCTTTTGCTCCATTTATTGCAGGATCAACACATACTTCGTTCGGAAAATTTTTATTGTTTAATGTAATAGGCGGAATAGCGTGGGCGATTATCTTTGTAATGGTTGGTTTTATCTTTGGCCAAAGTTATGAAGTAGCTTCCCGATATATTGGAGAATTTATAACAGTGGCAATCATCGCAAGTATTAGCATCATATACTTGTACCGTTTTGTGAATAAGCGGAAACATATATTTTCAAAATATCATCTCTACACACTTATCATAAATATTTTCTCTCTCTATCTATTCGCAAAAATGGTTGAGGATGTTATTAACATGGAGCTTGTAACTAGATTGGACGTATGGTTGAACGAAAAAATCATATTCCTATGGAGCACCCCTTTGAATGAAATAATGATTTTTATTACAAACATCGCAAGTCCTCTCAACCTCTTTTTATTTTCCTTTCTCCTTTTTATTGTATTTCTTGCAAAGAAGAAATTGTATCACGCAGTACTTCTTTTAACTGGAATGACAGGAGGTTTGCTTTTTGAGTTTGTAATAAAATTTATTATACAAAGAGAGCGCCCAATAAATTCGCTTATAGAAATTTCAGGATATAGTTTTCCTAGTGGGCATGCAACAATGGCAACAATATTTTTTGCGCTTCTTCTTTATGCATTTAAAGATGATATCAAAAACAAAGTATTGAGAATATTTTTCATCCTTGGGACAGTCTTAGTGTTTCTACTTGTTGGCTTAAGTAGAGTATATCTCAATGTCCACTGGTTCAGTGACGTGTTAGCAGGGTTCGCGCTCGGTCTATTTTGGCTTACTTTACTTATTCTTGTGTTTAAATTTATTATAGCTCTCGCTAGTAAGGTAATTTATGGTGTCAGAGATAGATTACTTAAAAGTTACAGTTAGGTGTAACTTTGTATAGTGATTACGTGTCACTTTTGTCACTTTTTAAAAAAATATAAAGCGCACGAGGAACCTTCGATTAATATCTTAAAAAAGTGTAAAATAACCTTACAGAGTGATTTCGGAGGTCAGATCTCCGATTACAGCTAATCGTTTTACTCTTAGACAAACATGGAAGCATTACAGGTCAACTCTTCATGTTGTCTGGCAAGGCAACTTTTAATTTATGCTGTATTGACAATGTCATTACATAATTGATATACTAGACTTACTATGAGTATAAATAAAACTAACACAGATACAACACTACAAGTTCGTATAGATAAAAAGACCAAAGACAAAGCTCAAAAGATATTTAAAGATATGGGGATTGATATGTCTTCAGGTATAAAACTTTTTCTTTCTCGTGTTGTTAATACAGAATCTATTCCTTTTATTCCGATTACTGAGAATGGATTCACTAAGAAGAAGGAAGGAGAAATTTTGAAAGAGATTATATCCGCTAAAACAACCAGGAGAGCTTATTCTTCTGTAGAAGAAGCCTTTGATGATGTGTTAAAATAATTTTATGTATAAAATTATTTTAACTGGTAGATTTAAGAAATCTTTAAAAAAGATTAAAAAATCTAACAGTCATGATATATCTCATATAAAGAAATTGATACATAATATTACGAATGATAAAAAACTGGGTATAAGATTTAAAGACCATAAACTACGTGGTACTTTATCTAAATTAAGAGAATGTCATATAAAAACAAATCTACTACTGATATATGAAAAAGATAAAAAGGATATGACGTTAACTCTTGTAGATATTGGTAGTCACAGTGATTTGTTTAATTAATACAAATGTACACAAGAAACCTTAATCTTAACAAAATAAAATATGGATAAAAAAGAACTTTGCAAATTTCTTGTAGAAGCCAAAAAGTCTACTTATACAACTGGTGACTCGGCTAAGAAGATTATTAATGATGACAAATCTACGACTTTAATTTTTGAGAGTGGAGATTGGAAGTATCATGATAATTATTTTGGAGGAGAACCTTACGGCGGTAGAGAAGTTGTCTTTTTCAAAGGTAGGCCAGTTTATATTATGACTTACTACGGTCAAGTTGATGCTTCTGTATCAGATATAAATAAAGTCTATAATGTTTTGATGGATGCCTTAAAACTAATTCCAGAAGATAATCCTTATCGTGGTCCTGAAAAATACAGCAGTGGAGATTTATCATATACAAATAGTTTTACGGGGGAGGTTAATAATTTTTTTGGAGAAGAAGCCATTACAGAAAATGGGAGAGAAATTTACAAAGCAAGATATATAGGAGGTTTTGTAGATGCAAGAACGGAAGAATAAATCTTTTAGCGCACGAGGATCTTCGTTTTGATAAACTAAAATAGTATAAAAAAATGTTGAGATCACAATCGAAATCCAGACCACAGTATGGGAAAAAACTAAAACGTTGTGCTTGGCCAGAAAATAGCACAGAACTTATGTTGTCTTATCACGACAAAGAGTGGGGAGTGCCAATGCACGACGACAACTACTTATTCGAGGTGCTTATATTAGACGGATCTCAAGCTGGGCTCTCGTGGAACACAATTCTCAACAAACGCGAGAACTATCGTAAAGCATTTGATAATTTTAATGTAAGAAAAGTCGCAAAGTATGATTCTAAAAGAGTAGACAAGTTGTTGCAAAACGAAGGAATAGTACGAAATAAATTAAAAATTGCTTCCGCAATAAGGAATGCAAAAGTCTTTATTGAGATACAGGAAGAATTTGGATCTTTTGATACATATATATGGGGTTTTGTAGATGGAAAACCGATTAAGAATAAGCGAAAGCAAATGTCAGACATTCCAGCGACAACAGAGTTGTCAGACAAGATAAGCAAAGACCTTAAGGAGCGTGGTATGAATTTTGTTGGTTCAACCATTATCTACGCAATCATGCAAACAATTGGACTTGTAAATGATCATGAAATAAGTTGTTTCAGGTATAATGAACTTAATTAATATAAAACATTAATATGAAAGGATACATTGGAAATATTAAAGAGGAGACTTTAGAAAATACTGATTATCGTCGTGTTTTATACACTTCAAACAACAGCCAGCTTGTGCTTATGAATATTCGTCCAAGCGATGAGATAGGGGAGGAGGTGCACTCGCTCGATCAGTTTATTCGTATAGAGCAAGGAAAGTGCGAGGTTATATTAGATGATGTAACTACTTTTATTCAAAAAGATTACGCTGTTGTTATACCCGCAGGTACGAAACATAACGTAATAAACACGGGCGATATTGATTTAAAATTATATTCTATTTATTCTCCGCCAGAGCATAAGGACGGCACTATCCACGCAACGAAGGCAGACGAAAAAGAAGAACATTTTGATGGTATTATAACTGAATCTAGAATTTGATTAATATAAATGATATGAATGAAGAAAAACCAGAATTAAGTTCAAAAGAAATATATGATCTTAAGAAAAAAGAAAAAGATCAGGACAAGAAGAAAGAGATAATAATAAGTAAGGTAAGTAAGACACCTGCAAAAGTTATGAAACATTTAATACATGCATTTGTTATAGTAGGGGTTGTTGCAGTATTTGTATTTCTTGCATCCTTAATACCTAACCTCCCTCCAATTACTCAAGAAGGTCATTCAGAGGATTCTTTACCTTCTCATATAAATACTACTAAAATGCCTGATGTTATTCAAAGGCATATGTTAGAACATTCAGACGGTCGCGGTCGTCCAAGTATCATAATTCAGTATAATTGTGATAATTATGATTGTGAACCAGATTTAGTACAAAAGTTAACAGCGTTAGTGGAAGAATATCCTGATAATGTATACCTTGCTCCAAATAATTATGACGGTAAAATAATCTTAACAAGACTCGGTAAGCGTGAAATTCTTAAACAATTTGATGATCAAATAATCCGTGATTTTATTAAATAAATATAATGTTACACCTTAAAAACCCACATAGACTTTTAAAACACTTAATTGCTATACCGGTAATTTCTACATGTATTATTCCAATAGTGATAACTGATATATGGATAGAGATATATCATAGGATTTGTTTCCCTTTATATAGAGTACCTTATATTAAAAGAGGTGATTATATAAAAATAGACAGATATAAGCTGAAGTACTTAAATATCTTCCAAAAGATTTATTGTATTTATTGTGGGTATGCAAACGGTGTTATTCAATATTGGGTAAAAATAGCTGGCGAGACCGAGGAATATTGGTGTGGTATACAACACAAGAAAGACAAAGATTTTATTTCACCTAAACATCACAAAGATTTTCTAAAGTACGGAGACAAAAAAACTTTTGAAGATAGTATTAATGATACACAAAAATAAACTCAAAAAGTTTAAATAAATTAGAAAGCCACCCGTCTTTATGTGGGTGGTTTTCTAATTTATTTAGACTTTACTCAGTTATATTTATTTTACTGATATAAATTTGTTATATAACCAACCAAATGTCCATAGAATTATAAAGCCCCATACCGCAGCTTCAATCATCCCACTAATAGTGCCTGAAATAGATGGTGAATAAAATTGATGCCAGTCTTGCATATGTCCTACTGCATTTGTATAAAACCCTGAGTTAGCAAATATACTAGCTACCAACATACTAAGTGCTGATAATATTGCTCCAGTGTATCCAAGAGCAAGAGAGTTTAATTTTTGCATAATATTTTCCTATTAATTAGTTGTAATAAAAGAATCGACCAAATATACTTTATATAAAACATTATACTACCGTATTAAAAAAATAATATACCCACTTCATAGTACATCTTTTTTACTAGCAACAGCTCATATAATACTTGTATTAAGAGATTTATTAATATAAACTACCGTTATTAAAGTACTCAGTTATTAGACAAAATAAACAATCATGCAAGAACTTATAATAGATTTAATAAAACAAAATACAGTAGATATTATCGGTATTTTAACACTTTTCTTTTTAGGTAGAGTGCTTTTAAAAGGTGTAGTGGGACGCCTTGCAAAGATGGTTGATGATGGTGATGACTCACACACATCTCAAAAAGAACAACGAGCAGAAACACTTGGGCAGATAATAATAACAACAGGTAGTATTGTTATTTATACAATTATATTATTGATGATATTGAACTTGTTTGGTATCGATATAAGACCTATTTTAGCTGGTGCTGGAGTTATTGGTTTAGCTGTTGGTTTTGGTGCTCAGTCACTTGTGAAAGATTTTGTTTCAGGACTCTTTATTTTAGTAGAGAATCAGTATGGTATTGGGGACGATGTTAAGATAGGTTCTTTTGAAGGAAAGGTGATAAGAATCACCATGCGTTCAACAGTACTGCAAAACGAGGAAGGGAAGACATTCTATATATCTAACGGGCTTATTAAGGATGTAACTAATATGTCTCAAAAATAATATTTAATTAAATTTTAGAGAGACGCATGTCTCCAAAAATATATTAAATCAAATAACGGACGCCCATTTTTAGGAGTACTGCAAATGTGTGAAGCTTAGCTTCGAACATTTTAACAAAAGTATATAAATAAATAGCCAGAGTACTCTGGCTATTTAAAATGGCACTAATTAGCCGTTTAATGCGCTAGTGCTATACAAGATACTTTACGTACACCTGCTTCTCTCAATGCTCTTTTGGCTTCTTTTAATGTACTTCCTGTTGTATATACGTCGTCTATGAGTATTATATGTACTTTACTTAGGTTCTCTTTTGTACTTCGTAGACCAAACATATCTTTTACATTACTCACTCTTTCGGCTTTGTTCGATAGAGAAGTTTGAGGTTTTGAATGTTTTTTACGAACAAGAATATTGTAGTTAACTGAAATATCTCCAAGTTTTTCTAGCTCTCGTGATATAAATTCCATTTGATTGAACCCTCGCTCACGTTTTCTTTTTCTTGAAAGTGGTAGTGGTACTAATATATGTGTTATTCCTCGAGAAAATATTACATCATCTGAAAGCTCTGCTATTAAGTAGTCATACAATACTGAAGCAAACAGCTTTGCTACATATTTATTACCTTTATATTTAAGTAGCCATATCATTTGCCTTATAATTTCATTTTGGTACTTAAATAGTGACACAATAGAGCTTTCTTCTATGTGTAACATCTCAGATAAATCTTCTGGCGAAAGTGCATTGATCTTTTTTTCAATTTCGTTTTGAGGAAATAAAATTTCTAAAATATTTTTATATAAAATATTAAATATAACCATATAAGTATTATTATAGACACTATATATTACTTATATATTATATCTATCACATGAATATTGTTTTGTAATTTCAATAATGAATTATTGAAATTACAAAACTAATCTAAATTAGCAATAAACACTATGGTAAACCTTATTGTAGGGGCACTCACAGAGCACTGCTATTTGTATCCAATCGCTATGCTCTTGGACAAACAGGTTGTATAATAATGCATATTATGAAGAATCCATTGAACTTAATTAAGGACTTTATTAGCTCTTATAGCTTTAAGGGTAAAAGTGGTGGGAGTGTACTTGGTATTGATATTGGTTCATCTTCTATTAAAGTTGTTCAGTTAAAAAAGAAAGGAGGTGTAGCTGTACTTGAAACATATGGTGAGTTAGCTCTTGGTCCATATTCAGATCTTGAGGTTGGACGTGCAACCAATCTAAGTACTACTAAATTAATAGAGGCTCTTAATGATATTTTGACCGAGGCAAACACGACTACAAAATCTTGTGGTATATCAATTCCATTTAGTTCTAGTCTTATTTCCATGATGACGCTTCCTAGAAATATAGATAAAAACAGACTCTCAAAGACGATTCCTATTGAGGCAAGGAAATATATACCAGTGCCTATTTCTGAGGTTACTTTAGACTGGTTTGTTATTCCAGACAGAGAGGACAAATATATTTCACGAGATAGCGAAAAAGAAAAAGAAGAGTCTTTAGAAACAAAACATACAAATGTACTCTTGGTGGCTATACATAATGAAACTTTAAATAAGTACAAAGAACTACTTAATCAGACAGGTCTCAGTGTGTCATTTTATGAAATAGAAATATTCAGTACTATCAGAGCTTTAGTTACTCAAGGAATAGAGCCAATTATGATTATTGATATAGGTGCAGCAGCTACAAAAGTATATATTGTAGAGTTCGGTATTGTAAAAGTTTCACATATTATTAACAAAGGTTCTCAAGATATAACTTTGGCATTATCTCGTTCAATGGGTGTAAGTGTTCTTGCAGCAGAAAAATTAAAACGAGAAGTTGGCTTACTTGGAACTGGTAATGAAGTAGCTATAAAAGAAACAATTTTATTAACACTTGAATATATATTTTCAGAATCTAATAGGGTATTATTAAATTACCAACGTAAATATAATCAAAATATTAGTAAGGTTTTGTTTACAGGTGGTGGTTCAGTGTTGAACGGTTTATTAGAAGAAGTAACTAGTCGATTCAGCACAGAGGTTTTTATAGCAGATCCTTTCACTAAGACAGAGACGCCAGCATTTTTAGAAGGAATTTTAAAAAAGGTTGGTCCAGAATTCGCTGTCGCAATTGGTGTTGCGCTTAGAAAGCTTCAAGAACTTGATTAACATATATAAAATATGGAACCGAAATTTGGGACATCATTCATTCCTAAAAAAACATTAGCTACCGCAGCTGGTACTCAAAAAAAAGGTAAAAGACCTTTAAGTATAGTAGCTCTTTTTGTCATTATTACATTTATAATGGCGCTTGGTTCTGTGGTCCTTTCGGTTGGGTTATTCTTGTATCAACAAGTTATAGAGACAAATATCTCACGTAAGACAGATACATTAAACAGAGCTCAAGCAGCATTTGAGCCTGCACTTATTCAAGAGCTTGTTAGAATTGATTCAAGAATAAATGCAGCTGAAACAATTCTAAATCAACATATTACACCATCTGTATTGTTTGAAGCATTGGAAGAATTAACACTAAAGAGTGTTCAATTTCAAAATTTTAATTTATCTAAAGCGGGTGATAATAAAATAAATATCTCAATGAAAGGTATTGCAAATGATTTTAGTGGAGTAGCGCTTCAAGCAGAGGTATTTGGTAATAGTAAACTAATACGTGATCCAATTTTTTCTAATCTAAACCTTAATCAAAATGGTGGTGCAGTGTTTAGCTTTTCTGCTTTTGTGGATACATCTTTTATTAATTTTGTAAACGAGGCTGATGGTACAGGATTAAGTAATTAATTTAAATATGATACGTTCAATAATTCCAATACTATTAATTGTTATAGCAGTAGGTCTTTTCTTTGGATATATCGATCCTACATATCAAAATATTAAAAAGTTAAGTGTAGAAGAAGACAGATTTAACGAAGCACTTAATCAATCAAAAGAGCTACAGAGTATCAGGAACGCTCTTTTGTCTAAATACAATACTTTTTCACAACTAGACCTAGAACGTTTAGGAAAAATGTTACCAGATAATGTAGATAACGTACGGTTAATACTTGATATAGATAGCATTGCTTCTAAATACAACATGAGAACACGTAATGTTACAGTATCTGGAGTTAGCTTAGAAGATACAAATGTTATTGGTGCAAATCAGAGTGTCGTTGGTTCTGTTGTACTTAGTTTTTCAGTAGTAGCATCATATGATAATTTCATTAGATTTATTAAAGACCTTGAACAGAGTCTACGAATAGTTGATGTAATGGGACTTTCGTTTAATGCAACAGATGGAGATGCATTTAATTTTAATATAAGTATAAAAACCTATTGGTTAAAATAGTATTTATGATTGAAGCACTTAAAAAATATAAAAAAGCAATTATTGTAATAGTCGTCATAATAGTCGCTTTTGTTGGGTACTCATTATTTTCTGGAGGAGATAATGGTGGTAATGTATTAACATCACAAAATCCATCCGCTCAAACAGCTGGAGATAATGAATTGCTAATACTACTTATAAACCTTAGATCCATTACTCTTAATGAATCTTTATTTAATGATTCTGCTTTCAAAAGTTTAGTTGATTTTGGACAACAGTTAATACCAGAGCCAATAGGAAGACGGAATCCTTTTGCTCCAGTTGGATCTGATGATATATAAGTTTTAGTTTACAGTTGTTATCTTTGGCTCCTTGTTTATCTATAGGGTTACAGCAATGCCACTTGGGTAACAAACAGCGGTGCAGTAAGATCTTCAGACTGAGTCGTATAAAGTTGAAATAAAAGAAATAAAGGTTGTAGAGTTTTAACAACGAAGCTAAATATAACAACTTCATTGACTAACAAAAGTAAAAATATATATGCAAAACCTAAAATCTGAAAGCTATAACCTAAAACATGAAATATGGATATTCTAAACGCTTTAATAAAACATAATATTATTGAAAGTTCTGATATTGTTGCAATAAAACAAGAAGTTCAAAAAAATGAAACCTCAATAGAGGATGTGTTATTAAAAAGAGGTATCTCTAGTGAAGATATTTTAAATGTTGTAGGTAAAGATTTAAATGTACCGACTAGGATTATTGGAGACAGTAAAATAACATTTGAAATTCTTAAATATATACCAGAAGAATCAGCAAGTCATTATTCATTTGTTCCAATTGGTGTAGCTGATGGTGTACTAGAAGTTGGAATTATTGACCCTGATAATATTGAAGCATTAGATGCACTTAATTTTATTTCTTCAAAAATTAATTTACCATTCAAAGTATTTTTAATATCAAAAAATGATTTCAAGAAAGTCTTAGCAATGTATAAAGGACTTACTGGAGATGTTAGTCAAGCTCTTTCAGAATTAGATTCTAAATCTAATTCTGAAAAAGTTGATAGAAAAACTGAAGAAGGTAAAGAAAAATTAGGAGGTGTAGATAAAAAAGTAGATAAAGCTGCTCATATAAAAGAAGATGCTCCTGTAATAAAAATAGTTACAACAATGCTTGAATATGCTGTAGAAGGTAAAGCATCAGATATTCATATCGAAAATACTGGAGAACAAATAAAAGTACGTTTTAGAGTTGATGGCGTGCTTAGTACGAGTTTAATACTTCCAAAAAAAGTACATAGAGCTGTTGTTGCGCGTATCAAGATACTTTCTTCAATGCGATTAGACGAAAGAAGAAAACCTCAGGACGGTAGATTTTCAGCAACAATTAGCGGTCGTAAAATTGACTTCCGTGTTTCAACATTTCCAGCATATTATGGAGAGAAGGTTGTAATGCGTATATTGGATCAGAATAGTGGTTTTATAAGTCTTGATAATATCGGTTTTAGTGAGAAAAATCTAAAAATTATTAAAAGTGCAATTAATAGACCGTATGGATTAATTCTTATATCAGGACCTACTGGATCTGGCAAGAGTACAACGTTATATTCGATATTAAATGAATTAGATAGAGAAGCAAAAAATGTACTCTCTCTTGAAGACCCTGTTGAATATAGTATAGAAGGTGTAAGTCAGTCACAGATTCGACCTGAGATAGGTTACACATTTGCAACAGGTCTTAGAACTACTCTTAGGCAAGACCCAGATATTATTATGGTTGGTGAGATTCGAGATAAAGAGACTGCACAGCTTGCTGTGCAAGCATCACTAACTGGACATTTAGTTTTTTCAACGATTCACACCAATACTTCTGCTGGTGTTATACCTAGACTTATAGATATGGGAGTTGATCCATTTTTGATTGCCCCTACATTAGTAGCATCTATTGCACAGCGTTTAACACGTAAAGTGTGTGATGGAGCAGAAGAAGCTATTCCTGTTGAGGGGAGTATAAAATTAATGATTGAGAATCAAGCTAAAGATTTACCTAAATTAGAGAGTGAACAATTATTATCAATAGATACATTATATGATGCAAAAGCAACAACAATATGTCCAAATGGTACAAAAGGTAGGGTTGCTGTATTTGAAGTACTTGAAATGAATAAGGATATCGAAAAAGTGATACTAACTAATCCTGTTGAATTAGAAATACTGAAGATAGCTCGTAAAAATGGCATGCTCACTATGAAAGAAGATGCTATTATTAAGTCATCTAAAAAACTAATACCATTTAGAGAGGTAAATACTTTAGGTGGAGTTTTATTAGATGATGATTCTGATTTCTCGAAAGACAGTATATCTGATGTATCTAAAGAAATTGAGCTGGATGAACCGCAAGGAATAGTGTCTGATGAATCGCAAGGTAGCATGTCCCAAGACCAAAACGATAAACAAGAGATAGAAACAAACTAGGTCTTATATACAAATAAGAAATTAAATCATATGAATAAAATAAATAAAAACCTAATATTGTTAGTTGACGATGATAAGTTTCTACTCGATATGTATAGCACTAAGTTTATTGAGGATGGAAATGAAGTAGAAGTATCTTTAAAGGGACAAAATGCACTAGATAGGTTGCGTAAAGGTTTAAAGGCTTCTGTGATCTTACTTGATATTGTTATGCCTAATATTGATGGATTTACTCTTTTAGAAACCATTAAAAAAGAAAAACTAGGAGACAATCCTACTGTTATAATGCTTACGAATCAAGGAGAACAGACTGATATAGAAAAAGCAAAAAAATTAGGAGCTGATGGGTATATAATAAAAGCAAGCTCAATCCCTTCTGAAGTTCTTGAAAGAATTAATAAAATAGTAAATGATAAAAAATAGTTTATATGGAATATGTCACTGAAATTGAAAACCTTATAAGCATCCTTAGAAAGGAGGGTGGTTCAGATTTGCACATATCAGCAGGCAGTTCTCCAAGTATACGTGTAGCAGGTTCACTTATATCGCTTAATAATAAAGAAGTCCTTACAAGAGAAGATACTATGGGTCTTATTTCAGCATTATTAAATGATTCTCAAAAAGAGGAGTTTTTAAAAAACCAAGAAATAGATTTCTCATACGAATATAATGAAATGAGACTTCGTTGTAGTGGTTTTTTTCAACGTGGATCTGTTGGTATTGCACTTAGACTTATTCCAAAAGATATTAAAACGCTAGATGAGTTGGGGTTACCTCCTAAACTAGCAGATTTTGCAGCTCGCAAACAAGGATTCTTTCTTGTGGTTGGTCCTGTTGGGCAAGGTAAATCAACAACACTAGCTTCTTTATTAGAGATGATTAATACGGAGCGTTCAGAACATATTGTAACCATAGAAGATCCAATAGAGTATGTTTTTGAGCAAAAGAAGTCATTAATTGATCAACGAGAGGTGCGTATAGATACAAAAGACTTTGCAACAGCACTTAGATCAATATTTAGACAAGATGTGAACGTTATTATGATAGGTGAAATGCGTGGACCAGAGACAATGGCTGCTGCTGTAACAGCTGCTGAGACTGGTCATTTGGTGTTTTCTACACTACATACTAATAATGCAGCGCAAACAATAGATAGGATTATTGATACATTTCCTTCTGGGCAACAAGAACAGATTAGAATTCAGCTGGCTGTAAGTTTAGCAGGTATTTTTTCACAGCGTTTAATTCCTAGAATCTCCGGAGATCTAATACCAGCATATGAGCTTCTAGTAAATAATAAAGCCGTTGAGAATCTTATACGAGAGAAACGTACACACGAGTTAAACACTGTTATTGAGACTGGATCTGACGAAGGAATGATAGATATGAATAGATCACTAGCTGATCTTGTTCGTAGAGGAGAAATAACGATAGAAAATGCTCATACTCACTCACTTAATCCTCAAATTTTAGAAAAATTCTTATAATTCTGTATAAATTATGTTATTTGATTACGAAGTTATTGATAAAGAAGGAAAAACATCGTCAGGAAGCATTGACGCTATTTCTGTTGATGTTGCTATAAGTTCATTACAACGAAGAGGATTTACTATATCTTCTATTAATCTAGCTGGAGAAGAATCTAATATATTTAAAAGAGATATCTCTTTTTTTGAATCTGTTTCAAATAAAGAAGTTGTTATCCTTTCTAGACAGATTGCAACTTTGTTCGAAGCTCAAGTTTCGGCTTTAAAAGTATTTAGACTTCTCTCAACTGAAGCAATAAACCCATTTCTTGGAGAGAAACTTGCTGAAGTTGCAGATGACATTCAGGCTGGAAGTACTATCTCTAATGCTCTTTCTAAACATTCTAAAGTTTTTTCACCATTTTATATTGGTATGGTACGAGCTGCTGAAGAATCTGGTAAGTTGGATAAAACATTTACATTTCTTTCTGATTATCTCGACAGAACATACGAAGTTTGGGTAAAAGCAAGAAACGCGCTTATTTATCCAGCTTTTGTTATAGGAACATTCTTTGTTGTTATGATACTGATGCTTACAATGGTTATTCCACGATTAAGTACTATTTTAGTTGAGTCAGGTCAAGATGTACCTTTGTATACAAAGATAGTAATTTCCCTTAGTGAACTTCTAATAAATTATGGAATATTCGTGTTAATACTTTTTATTGTTGGTATTGTGTTTTTATGGAGATATTTTAGAACAGAAAGAGGAAAGGTTGTTATTTCTGAATTACAGCTATCCGTTCCATATGTTGGCGATTTATATAGAAAGCTTTATCTATCAAGACTTGCAGACAACCTAAGTACAATGCTTACTAGTGGTATACAAATGGTAAGAGCGGTCGAGATTACAGCCACTGTAGTTGGTAGTTCTTTATATAAGGAATTACTAGAAGAGGTTGTTGAAAAGATAAAGGGAGGTACTCAACTATCAGAAGCTTTATCCGACAAAAAAGAGTTTCCTGGTATCTTAGTACAAATGATTAAAGTAGGAGAAGAAACTGGAGAACTAGGAAGTATATTAGAAACACTTGCTAAGTTTTATCGTCGTGAAGTTAATAATGCTGTAGATACACTTGTTGGATTGATTGAACCTATTATGATTGTATCGCTTGGTTTAGGGGTAGGATTTCTACTGGCTTCAGTATTGATACCAATTTACAATATATCAGCTAGTATTTAATCGTTTAATGTATTACAGATGGACAATGATCGGATTTGTAGTTATCCACATTATATACTGCGACTTTTGCGCGAACGAATTATAATATAGCTTAACGGTATCTTAAAAAACTTAAGTTCACACGTTTTAGTATTATTATTATAAAATTTATATATGTATTATAAAAAACAAGAAGGTTTTACTTTAATCGAGCTTTTGGTTGTGATTGCAATCATCGGTATTTTGTCATCTGTAGTACTTGCATCATTAAACAGTGCAAGACAGAAATCTAGAGATGCTAGACGTATTTCTGATGTTAAGCAGATACAGTTAGCGCTTGAATTATATTTTGACTCAAATGCAAATTACCCAACTTCAACAGCTGCACTTACTCCAACATATATCGCTACAAACCCAATCGACCCACAATCTAAAGCAATTTACTCATATGCAGCGCTTGGTTCAGGAAGTACATGTTCAAGTTATCATCTTGGTGCAACACTTGAAGGTACTACTCATACAGCGCTTGATTCAGATATAGATGCGTCCACAGGAACTGTTTGTACTAATGGTGGTACTGATTTTGCGGGAACCGACCCTATCTACGACGTAAAGCCTTAAGTAAGCTTTAACTAAACTATTACTACACTTATTCTTAAGTCTTTGAGTAAGAACTAATGTGAAATAGGTTAAAAAACAAACTCCATACGGAGTTTGTTTTTTTAGTTAACATTAAGAAGTACTATTATGGGGTATAATAGTGTAATGGAAGCAAGTTTAGAAATAATGATAGCAGTCTTCTTTTTTATATTTGGAACACTTATAGGTAGTTTTTTGAATGTTGTTATATTAAGACACAATACAGGTAAAGATATGTCAGGCAGGTCTAGTTGCCAGTCTTGTGGTAGCACTCTCTCTCCTCTTGAACTTATACCAGTATTATCTTTTTTGATTCAGAAAGGTGTATGCAGGGTGTGTAAAAGCAAGGTGTCTATTCAGTACCCACTTGTAGAGATTGTAACTGGATTGATGTTTTTATTAGTGTTTTTTACGTATACATCTGTATTAGATACAATTATAAGTTTTATAGTTATTTCTCTATTAGTGGTTATTGTAGTGTATGACTTAAGACATGGAATAATTCCAAACAAATTTGTATTTGGATTTATTGCAGTGTCTATATTTACATTGTTTTTTGATACTAATAATCTGTCTCTTGTATTACCAAATGTATTAGAGGTGATGGCGGGCCCTGTTTTAGCTGTACCAATATGGTTTTTATGGAGAGTATCTAATGGAAGATGGATTGGTTTAGGAGATGCAAAACTCTTCCTTGGGATTGGGTGGTTACTTGGTATGTCGGCAGGAATTACAGCATTTGCATTATCTTTTTGGATTGGTGCTACTGTGAGTCTACTACTTATGTTTACATGGAAGATTATGAGTACTAAAGCTTCACTTCTCTATTTCTTTAGCTCTGCGCAGTTAATAAAAAAATTGAATTTAAGGTTTAAAGATATTACAATTAAGACTGAGATACCTTTTGCGCCGTTTATGATACTTAGTTTTTTTATAGTGTATTTTTTTGGAATAAATCTTATTTCAATCATTAATTAGAAGATAGAGAATAGAACATACACAATGAACATATTTCAAAAAAGAACAATAAACAATAAACCACTCTCTATTCTCAATCCTCGAAGTTCTAATCTAGGTTTTTCCTTGATAGAGCTCGTGGTATCCACTAGTATTTTATTAGTAATAACTACAGCGGTATTAGTTAATCACGCAGCTTTTGGCGGAAATGTATTACTTGGAGCATTAGCATATGATGTTGGGCTTTCAGTTAGACAGGCTCAGGTATTTGGTCTTAGTGTCCGAGAGTTTAATACTGGTAGTGGCACGTTTGATATTGGATATGGGGTACATTTCGATGTTAATGATAGTAAAAGCTATCGTATTTTCGCAGATATAGATAAAAATAAAATATTTAACAATGGCGATGGCACAGAAGATGTATTTTTCATTGGACAAGGTTTTTCAATCGCTCGAACGTGTGTTACTAACACTGCTTTTGTTGAAATATGTAGTGATACTGAAGATGTTTCAACACTAGACATAGTATTTATTCGTCCAGATCCAGATGCTTTTATACGTATAAATGGAGATACGGTAACTATGTATCAGAGGGCGCGTATAGTTATACAATCACCAAATGGGAATGAACGGGAGGTAATAGTAGAATCAACTGGTCAGATCTCTATTTCACAAACACAGATATAAGTAATAAGAAAGAAGGTATTAAGTAGTAAGTATGAAAATGAAAAAAAAGAAACTATCAACTAAAAACTACCAACTAAAAACTACCAAAGGTTTCTCTCTTGTTGAAATAATGGTTTCTGTGACCCTTTTCTCTGTTGTGATGACTATTAGTGTAGGGTCTCTACTTTCGCTTATTGATGCAAACAGAAAAGCTCAAGCGCTTAACTCTGTAATAAATAACCTTAACTTTGCACTGGAAAATATGTCTAGAAATATTAGAGTAGGAAATACTTATCATTGCAGTACTTCATCTTCTGTTCCTGTTGATCTAGACACAACAAAAGATTGTTCAAGTGGTGGAATACTTTTTGCGTTTGAAGGGACTGGAGGTGATATGTCAGATTCAATGGATCAGATCGTGTTTAGGTTCATAAATAATCGTATCGAAAAATCTATAGACGGAGGAGTAACATTTATTGCAATAACAGCATCGGAAGTTACTATAGATGATATGAAGTTTTATGTTGCAGGGACTACACGAGGTGATTTATTTCAACCACGTGTTGTTATGACAATACAGGGAACCGCAGGAGTTAATGTCAAGTCAAAGACAAACTTTAATTTACAAACAACTGTAACTCAGCGTGTTTTAGACCTATAAGTAGAAAATAAAAATAACCATGAATGGAAAATTAAAAGACAACCTAAAACCTAGAACTTATAAGTTAAAACCTAAAAAAGGGTTCACACTTGTTGAGACTCTTATTGCTATTTCTATTCTATTACTTTCTATAAGTGCTCCACTTACTATTGCTTCTAAAGGACTCTCTAGCTCGTATTTCGCACGTGATCAAATAGTTGCATTTTATTTAGCACAAGATGCAGTAGAGTATGTTAGGAATACTCGTGATAATAATTTCCTTGCAGGTTTAGATTGGTTGAATGGATTACCTGACACGGAAGGAAAATTGTTTACCGTAGATACAACTGATGGCACTATGGCATTGTGTCCTCTGGAGAATTGTGTAGCGTTAGATTTCAATGATTCAACTGGTCTTTATAGTCACGATGATTTAGGTGGAAGTGAAAGTATTTATACAAGATCTATTTCTGTACAGAAAATTAACATTAACGAAGTAATTGTTTCAGTAGAAGTTTCTTGGGTAACAGGCACACGTAGCCGTTCATTTAGTATAAGTGAGAATATTTTAAATTGGCAATAAATTAGCTTACAGGTTTTAGAAAAAAATGAAAACAAAAATCAAAATAAAAAAAATATGCTCCCTGTTTGCCCAAGAGCGAAGCGATTGGTTTGCAAACAGCAGTGCAGAGAGGTCTTCAGACCGAGTTGTGAAACAACTAACAAACAACAGCTATAAACTAAGGACAGAAAAAGGTTTCACACTCTTGATAGCTGTTTTAATATCAGGAGTATTACTTGCGATAGGTTTGGCTATTTTTAATATTACAATAAAAGAAATACTGTTATCTTCTTCTGGGCGTGATTCACAGTTTGCATTTTATGCAGCTGATTCTGGTATAGAATGCGCACTTTATTGGGATCAAAAAGAAGTTGGATTTGCTACTTCAACCACTAGTACAATAAGTTGTAATGATACGAGTATTTTAGATGTAGGAGGTGTAGGATACGACACTCCTATGGTATTCCAGTTCGAAGTAGGTGGTTTTTGCTCGGTTGTTTCAGTAATAAAAAGCGAAACACATCCACGTACAAAAATAGAGTCAAAAGGGTATAATACGACATGTGACAATGTTGTTAATCCACGCCGTATTGAGCGCGCCATCAGGGTGACGTATTAATACAAGTCTCTAAATAAATGATACCAATAAATACTAAGAAAAAGATCACAGCGCTTCGTGATGAGATAATTCGCCATCAAGATCTGTATCATAGTAAAGATAATCCTGAGATATCTGATGAAGCGTACGATTCTTTGGTACGCGAATTAATAGAGCTTGAAGAAAAATATCCAGAAATAAAAAGAGGTAGCCCAGTAGATAAAATTGGTGGAGATGTAATAAAATCGTTTAATAAGGTAACTCACAAAGTACGTCAATGGTCTTTTGATAATGTTTTTTCAGAAAAGGAGTTACACGAATGGGAGAAGCGAATTAAAAGGTTTTTAGAAAAAGAAATCACACTTAATGAAAATATTACATATAGTGCTGAACATAAAATAGATGGACTTAAAGTAATACTCGAATACAAAAAAGGCAAATTTGTTTGCGGAGCTACTCGTGGTGACGGTGTTATAGGAGAAGACGTAACACATAATTTAAAAATGATACAAAGTATTCCATTAACACTAAGTAAGCCTGTAAATATGATTGCAGTTGGTGAAGCATGGATATCGCACAAAGAGTTTGAAAAGATAAACAAAGAACGACTTAAGTCAGGAGAGCAACTTTTTGCAAATGCACGTAATGTTGCAGCTGGGTCATTAAGACAACTCGATTCAAAAGTTGTTGCTAAACGTAAACTAGATACTTTTTTCTACGATATAGATTTTATTGAAGGAGATATAGAAAAACCGAAAACTCAGATTGAAGAGCTTGAGTTACTTAAAGAGTTAGGGTTTAAAGTGAATCCTAATCATAAAGAATGTAAAAGTATTGAAGACGTTATTGCGTATTACAAAAAATGGATTAATAAAAAAGAATCATTACTTTATGAAGTTGATGGTGTAGCTCTTAAAGTAAACGATATTAATTTACAAAAAACTCTTGGATATACTGCTAAGTCACCTCGTTTTAGTGTAGCTTTTAAGTTCCCAGCACAACAAGTAACAACAGTTGTAGAAGATATAGTGCTTCAGGTAGGTAGAACTGGTGTTTTAACGCCCGTAGCGCACCTAAAGCCTGTACAGGTAGCAGGTTCTACTGTATCTAGAGCAACACTTCATAATGAGGATGAAATAAAACGTCTAGATGTACGTATAGGTGATTCGGTTATTATTCAGAAAGCTGGTGATGTTATACCAGACATTGTTTCAGTTTTAATAGCATTACGCACAGGGAAAGAAAAAAAGTTCATCTTCCCAACACATATCTCTTCATGTGGAGGTGATGGACGTATTGAGAGAGTGTCTGGACAGTCTGCATACAGGTGTGTAGATAGAAACTCACTCGAGTTACAAAAACAAAAATTCTATTACTTTGTATCCAAGAAAGCTTTTAATATTGAAGGACTTGGTCCTCAGATTATAGATAGACTTTTAAATGAAGGGCTTGTTACTTCTTATGACGATATATTCACTCTTAAAGAGGGTGATATAAGTTCATTAGAAGGATTTGAAGAAACATCTGCAAATAATCTTATAAATGCAATTAAGAAAGCTAAAAAGGTTTCTTTAGCACGTTTTCTTATATCACTCTCAATTGATCAGGTTGGGGAAGAGACAGCTAATGATTTATCTGAACATTTTTCGACTCTTTCTAATATTCAAAAAGCCTCAGTAGAAGAGTTGGAAAGTATCTCTGGGGTTGGGGTAATTGTAGCAGAATCCATTTATAGATGGTTTAAAAACGATGAGAATAAAGATTTGTTAAAAAAATTACGCACTCACATAAACCTCTTAGGAGGGATTAGGAAAAACAGTTTTAAATTAAGTGGAAAGTCATTTGTATTAACAGGCTCTCTTCAAGAGCTAGCACGAGATGAAGCAAAAGAAAAAATACGTTCACACGGCGGTTCTGTTACAAGTTCTGTGTCAAAAAATACAGATTATATAGTTGTGGGTGAGGACCCAGGAACAAAATACAATAAAGCAAAAGAATTAGGAGTGAAGATAATAACGGAGAAAGATTTTATTGCACTAATTGGCTCTTAACTGTATGCTTTGCATACACTAAATAAGGTTTATTTATGAAAAACGAAACTAATATTGAAAAACTTGCCAAATTAAGTCGTATCTCTGTATCAGAAGAAGAGCAGAAAGAGTTAAAAGACGATATAAACTCTATACTTTCTTATATCGAACAGATTCAAGATATTTCATCTGAAATGAGTCTTAAAATGCCAGAACATCATAATATTATGCGTGATGATATAGAACCTCATGAAGCTGGTGAGTACACTAAAGATTTATTAAACGAAGCTCCTTTTGTTGAAGATGATTATCTGCAAGTAAAAAAGATAATAAATCAAGATTAAGTAATATTATGAATATAGAAAATCTTACAATTACACAAGCACGCGCTGACCTTGATGAACGTAAATACTCTGCAGTAGAGCTAGCAGAAGCTTATCTTTCTAATATTGAGAAAAATAAAGATCTCAATATGTTTCTTGAAGTGTTTGAAGATGTTAAAGAACAAGCAAAAGTGGCAGATGAAATTATATCTAAGGGTGTAAAAGGGGAACGGCAGAAAAGTTTGTGTGGAATACCTTTGTGTACCAAAGACAACATTCTTATTCATGGAAGAAGGATGAGTGCTGGGTCAAAAATTCTTGAAGAATATAAAGCAACATACGATGCAACAGTTGTTAAAAAGATGAAAGACTCTGGTGCAGTATTTCTAGGACGTACAAATATGGATGAGTTTGCTATGGGTTCATCAACTGAGAATTCTGCATTTGGTGTGGTTAAGAATCCTCATGATAAAGAAAGAGTGTCTGGCGGATCATCTGGTGGTTCAGCTGCATCAGTAGCATCTGATAGCGCACTTGCTTCGCTTGGTTCAGATACTGGTGGTTCAATTAGACAACCTGCTGGTTTTTGTGGAGTGGTTGGACTTAAACCAACATATGGAACTATTTCAAGATATGGACTTTCTGCTCTCGGATCTTCTCTTGACCAGATTGGACCATTTACTAAAACGGTAGCGGATGCAGAGATTGTATTTGATGTAATTAAAGGTAACGATGTTCTTGATAGCACTTCTCTAAAGGACGATGTATATATAAAAGATAGTAAAAAACCAAAACGTATAGGTGTCGCTAGAGAATTGTTTAAAGAGGGAGTAGATAAAGATATACTTCTAAACTTTGAGGAGTCACTTAAGATTCTTGAAAGTAGTGGATATGAGATAGTGGATATAGAGCTACCGTATGCAAAATACGCACTTGCAGTGTATTACATTATTATGCCTGCAGAGGCTTCAACAAATCTTACAAGGTATGATGGTGTGCGATATGGGCTACATGTTGAAGGGGATGATGTCACTGATGAATATATAAAAACAAGAAGCGAAGGGTTTGGTCCTGAAGTTCGAAGGAGAATTTTGCTCGGTACTCATATCCTTTCGGCTGGATATTATGACGCGTATTATACGAAAGCTCAGACTGCGCGTCAGCTAATAACTAATGATTTTAAAGAAGCTTTTAAAACAGTTGATGTTATAGCAACACCAACAAGTCCAACACCTGCATTTAAGATTGGAGAAAAAGAGGATCCTATGTCTATGTATCTTGCGGATATATTTACAGTAACAGCTAATCTAACAGGAATGCCAGCTCTTTCAGTTCCGTCTGGTTTTGTTTTGAGGGATGGAAAGGAGCTCCCAGTTGGTTTGCAGTTAACAGCGCCACATATGCACGAAAAAGATTTATTTTGTGTAGGTTGTGATATTGAATCAATTCAATAACTATTCAAATGTTCGAAGCTTAGCTTCGAACATTTGAACGAATTTTCCGCTTCTCATTCTCCATTTGCTACTGCCACACAGTAGCAACAAAACGGGAGTGGGAGTATAATTAATGAAATGGATTTATTATATTTAAACATTGAGCAAGTATTTCTTGCTATATATAAACTACTAACTGGACAATTTGACAATAGTATTGATTCGCTTGCAGTGCATAATTCGCTTGTTATTTTTTGGGATAATTTCAAAATAATTTCGACTATTGTTTCCGTATTTCTATTAACAGGTATTGTTTATTCATATATTAGACTTTCTCAAGTTAGAAAAGAAGAACAAGAAGAGATAAACAGTCTTTCAGAAGCTGTTGTTACTAGCGAAGGGGTTGAAGTCCATAGAGATGAACGATGGGACAAGGTACTTCTCCATGTTAATTCGGAAAATCCAAATGATTGGCGTCAAGCTATAATCGAGGCTGATACAATTTTAGACGATATAATATCTCGAACAGGATATATAGGAGAGACGCTTGGAGAGAAAATGCGTTCAATTGAAAAGAGCGATTTCAATACTATAGATGAAGCATGGGAGGCTCATAAAGTACGTAATCAAATTGCACATAAAGGATCACAATTTCAGTTCTCAAAACGTGAAGCTCTTCGAGTTGTGGGTCTGTATAAGAGAGTATTTGAAGAATTCCATTTTATCTAGAACTTATGGAATAGTCATATTTGATTGGTATACTTTCTTTAAACAGTATCTCATACTGTTTAAACTTCTAACTGTATCCAAATGAACGAGTTTTTGTGATTTACAGACAGAGCTTTTCTTGCTATACTTCGGTTATCGAACGCTTCAAGGCGTTTTTTGTATAAAAGGATAATATATATCGCGGGGTAGACCAGCGGTAGGTCGAGAGGCTCATAACCTCTAGGCGCCGGTTCGAGTCCGGCCCCCGCAACAAGATAAATTAAAAATCTCCTACTTTGGGAGGTTTTTAATTTATCTGAGTTGAAGGAGGAGGAAGCAAACTACTTTGCTTCCGTCCGGACTCGAAAGACGGAGGCATATTGCGAATCGCAATGAGCAAAGCCGAGTCTGGGGAGGTGAGAAAGTGTCTAAACACTTTTGCAAGACCTTGCCTGATATTTTTGAAGAAAATATCGACAAGGTGTACAGTTCCTGTAAGGAAGTTCTTAACGAGCTTGCGAGTTTAGAAACTTGACCCCGAGTCCGGCCCTGTCGGAAAACCGTGGGTTTCCGAGTGGTCTAGCTCATTCTACATAGTGCAGTACACTACATTTTATGGTATTTTATGTATGAGCTTTTTCGTTTGAAGTTATAGAAATTAAATATGTCGGGGTAGCTCAGATGGTTAGAGCGCAGCACTCATAAAGCTGAGGTCGTGGGT
>CAZVBS010000009.1:0-21166 GCA_964625905.1 uncultured Candidatus Saccharibacteria bacterium
TACTGAAGGACAAAAAGGCCCTCAAGCAGTAAACGTAAGCCGAGTTTAATCTTTACTGATTAAACAAAGCAAAATAAAACCCCGCTCTTAAGAGCGGGGTTTTATTTTGCTTTGTTTAAGTTACAGTATATATTTAGACTTCTAAAATAAGAGTTGACAAACTCATTGTACATTGTATTATACTGTTCAGCTACACAGTTCTTAACAATAGACAAAAGGAGAAAGTATTTTGCACAAAGAGGAAATTGATAACGGCTCTACTTTATCTGATAACATCATCAATAATGTCATCAGTAAGACAGCTCCACTAGAAGCTGTTTCTTCACTTCACGATATAACTCAAGATATTGTAGTCCATCCAAGGAGCCTTTGGGGGCAAAATTCTAAAGTCCTTCGAGTTCATCTTGGAGATGCTCTTGAAAGAGTTGATAATATTAACTCTACATGTAAGAATCGTATAATTTCAAACCTTGGACTAAAAGGAACTCCTGAAGACTGGGTAAGAGAGGTTTTTAGCCTCATTGATAATCTCGAGAAGACGTATACAGCGTAACAAAATACAATAAAGGGATTAAAAGGTGGTCAATTCATTTTGACCGCTTTTTCTTTTTCCTATTTTTCTTTAAGAGATACAACTACCACACTTACATCCATGAGGCTTTATATACTCATTAAAATATTCTTCACCGTAATCATATGTGAGTTCCTCTCCTTCTCTAATCTTCTTTAATGCATATATAAATACCTTCTTTCGGGATACATCTGCTTCGCAGTTTGGTTTACAAGAGTGATTTATATACCTCGCTAAGTTGTCTCGCGTAGTACCGTCTATTGTCCATCTCGAATTAATATCAAAAAGATACTTTCCTCCTTTTATATCTCTTTCTTCTGCAGTAATAATAGACCCTATATATTCAATAACAAAATCGCCATTTTTAAAAGAACAATTAGTAACAAGTCCAAGACCAGCACCTTTATATGCTCGAACCACAGTAAAATCTTTTTTATTAAAAATTCTTTTCATATAATGCGTGAGTATACTACATACTAGTTGTTATCATAAGTAATAAGATCTATAAACTTGATTGTAGTCACCTGGTGGACGGACCACTTAGTTAGTGACCAGGTGAGTGATATGATGTACTCATGTATACAGACCTGTATTATATTGTGGTTTTATGAGAAAATGACAAGTAATGTTACAAAACAACAATGAACTGTTTCCGCTTCTCTCCCTTAGTTCAGACATACTCTTATATATATTTCTTGGGATTGTTGCAATCTTTCTATTTTATAGTACATTCCTCGTATATCACTGGTTTAGATATGGCATGAACTTCCTTATGTCTCTACTCGCGACGATTATATATTCTAGTGTAAGTGTAATTATTCTAATCGTTATGCTTACTTCATTCATATCGTTAATATCTTAATAAAAACATGTTGCACTTACAAGAAGGAGAACAAATAGATATAAAAGCACGAAAGCATTGGTTTTTGCTGTTTCGTGATTTGTTTGGAATTCTAATCGTATTTATTATCCCATTTGCTTTGTGGAAATATCTCACAAGCCAGATAGGTACAACTTTACCAACACTTAACCTTAATTTACTTTTATTTATATCAAGTGTGTGGACACTGATTATATGGGCAAAACTTTTTGGTATATGGACTGACTATTATCTAGATATATGGATAGTGACTGATAGACGTATTGTTAATATTGATCAAAAAGGATTATTTAGTCGAGAAGTATCTACTTTAAGAATGGAACGTATACAAGACGTGACTCTTGAAGTGCATGGTATTGTAGCAACAGTTCTTGGTTTTGGTAATGTGCATGTACAGACAGCTGGAGAAAGTGAGGAGTTTTTAATAAAAGGGATAAATAATCCTGAACGTGTGAAACGCAAGATACTAGAGCATATTGATACAAGGGTAAAATAATTTACATATACCTAGATTTTAGATACAATTGATCGACTATGAACAAATTAAGTACTGAGCCCTATAAAGGTGTTAGAGACTTCTACCCTAAGGATATGTATATAGAACGCTTTATCTTCGACACAATGAGTCGTGTTGCAGAGAGCTTTGGTTATGCAGAATACGGAGCTTCTATACTAGAGCCAAGCGAGCTTTATCGAAGTAAAACAAGTGACGAGATTGTAAACGAGCAGACATACACATTTACAGATCGTGGAGACAGAGAAGTAACTCTTCGTCCAGAAATGACACCTACACTTGCACGAATGGTCGCAGGTAAAAGACATGACCTCACCTTCCCTCTCCGTTGGTATTCAATCCCAAATGTATTTAGATACGAACGACCACAACGTGGTCGTGTTCGGGAACACTGGCAACTTAATGCGGACTTGTTTGGTGTATCAGGAATGGAAGCAGAGATCGAGATAATTTTACTTGCACACTCTATTATGAAAGCTTTTGGTGCAGATGAGAATGACTTTGAAATACGTATAAGTGATAGAAATATACTTAATTCTATATTTGAAGAACTTTCTATTTCAGAAGAATTACAAGCACAAACAATGCGACTACTAGACAAAAGGGATAAGATTGATGATTTTGACTCGAAGCTTGAGGAAATACTTGGAGAAAATGCAAAGAAATTTACAGAAAGACTTAAAAGTACGAGTAGTAGTACGAATCTTGAATCTATAACCACTAAGTTAAAAAATCTTGGAGTTACAAATTTAGAAGTAGACACTTCAATAATTCGTGGATTTGATTATTACACTGGTGTTGTGTTTGAAGTTTTTGACACATCATCAGAAAACAATCGCTCATTATTTGGCGGCGGTCGTTATGACAACTTACTAGAACTATTTGGTGGTGAATCAATCCCTGCTGTTGGTTTTGGTATGGGAGATGTAACCTTGCGAGATTTTCTAGAAACACATAACTTACTACCTGAATACACATCCAGAACAGAGTTGTACTTATGTACCCTATCTTCTGAAGCAAATACTTATGCTCAATCACTAGCAAAAGAACTCCGAGAACAAGATATTAATGTAGAGGTAGCACTTTCAAGTAAAAAAGTTGGTGATCAGATAAAGATCGCTGACAAAAAACAAATTCCTTTTGTAATTTGTATAGGAGAAAATGAAATTAAAAATGAGTCTTTCACAATAAAACACTTAGAAAGTGGTGAAGAAAAAACATTAGAGAAAAATGCTATTGCAGATTATATCTTTTCTAAAATCTAATCCTATTTTTAGCCCGCGGTTGTGCGAGCAGAGCCTGTGTCTAACTGGACTTATCCCGTTAGAGATAATAAAAATTACTATGCTTAAAAATAAACCTTTAACAAATTATAATCAAAGTTCTTTACTAACTTTAATTAAATATTGTTCACGACTAATGAACAATCTCTAATCGGGATGAAAAAAATAGTTTTTGACATTGAAACAAGGAATACCTTTGAAGATGTTGGGAAAGCAGACCCAGCTCTTTTAGATATCTCAATAGTCTGTATATATGATTACGAGACCGACTCTTATCATTCATATATACAAGAAGAATTGCCAAAGCTTTGGCCTATTTTAGAAAAAACAGATATGTTAATTGGATACAATTCAGATCATTTTGATATTCCTTTACTTAATAAGTATTACAACGGTGACTTATCTCGCATTAAAAGCCTCGACATTCTTAAAGAAATTAAAGAATCCTTCGGACGCAGACTTCGACTTGACTCAGTAGCGCAAGGTACGTTAGGTACAAAGAAAAGCGGACATGGACTCGATGCAGTAAGATGGTGGGCATCTGGCGAGATTGATAAGATACGAAAATATTGTCTGGACGACGTAAGGATAACAAAAGAAGTGTATGATTTTGCTCTTAAAAACGGCTCTGTAAACTACATGGATTTCTCAGAGAAGAAAGAAATCAAGCTCGACACCTCCGACTGGGAGAAAGAAAAAGAAGACGGTAGCTCTATGACGCATTCACTTCCGTTTTAATATTTAACACTTATATTTAAAAACTATTATAGTCCAGTATGACTTGACTATATAACTATAAAAATATCTTAATTTGTAATGAATTTGATCTTTGAATTGGTGACGTCGGACGTCACCAATTTTGTTAGTTAGGTTTAAATTCTACTTAAGAAAGATAAAATCGTAGGTATTGACACACCTATTTATAAATACTACATTAAAGACAGAGTTAAGAAGTAGCTTTAGCATAGAGTAAGAAGTCGCGCGACGTAGGCCGACATAGAGGCCCAACGTGAAGCGCAAAAAGGTGCGCAGAAACTGAAACTACCTGAAATAAAGCCAAAGCCCGAAAGAAGTTCCCTACTGAGTACAGGAACGCGAAGAAGTGAGAAAATCCTGCAAGATAATCTCGCTTACTGACTCGGGAAGTAAGGTAAAAGTAAGTATTCCCCTCGCCCAGCCTATGCATAGGCTGGGGTAAGCAAGGAACATCTGCCCTCCTCTGGAAAGAAACTTAGAGACCGAATGATATGATAAATGTCAAACGGTCTCTTTTTTATTTTTATGGACTACACAATGAACATAAATATTAGTAGGGCGAATATTATTCGATAGATGATGAAAATATTAAGTGTGTGGTTGCGCAAATATCTCACCATAAAGTGCATAGCGAGTATTCCCACAATAAACGCTGTTGCCGTGCTGAGCATCAAAGGAAGTCCTAATTCAACGAGCCCACCACTTCCGTAAAGCTCAATAAATTTCTTCATACCAGAACCAAAAATAATTGGAAAACCAAGCATAAAACCAAACCTTGTTGCACGCTCTCGAGAAAGCCCGAGCAATAGTCCACCAGCAATGGTCATACCCGAGCGAGACATACCAGGGATCAGTGCTAAAGTCTGAAACATTCCAATCCAAAAACCTCGCTTAACATTAAGTTCCTGCTTTTGTTTTGCAAGCTTCTCCGCTACCCAAAACAGCGCAGCACCAAGAAGCAGTGTCCACGCCACAAGCTCTGCGTTTCTAAAAGACGTCTCCATAACGTTCTCTAACATCAACCCAAAGATTACAGCAGGAATTGTACCAACTACTAATGCTACAATAAGTATTTTTTCTTCTGAAGCTATTATGTGTCCCCTGAGCCAATTATATGATGTGACAGCCATACCCCAGAAATCCTTCCAGAAATAAAGTAAGATAGCGAGCGATGTTGCAAGCTGTAACATGGCGTCAATAGAAAGACTATATTCTGTCGCTATACCTAGTATCTCTCTTGCAACAATAAGATGACCTGAAGAAGATATAGGAATAAACTCAGTAAGTCCTTGTACGGCTCCCAAAATAAGTCCTGAAATAATGTCCATTCCATATATGATACACTGATTTCACGTTAATTAAACATAATTTATAAACATGGAAAAAAACAACACCGAGCAATACTATAAAGAAGAATCAATACCAAGTAATAAAAAATATATTGTACCTGTTGCTATCATAATAGCTGGAATACTTATGGCAGGTGCTTTGTATTTCAACAGTAAATCACAAGAAATTAAAGTAGATTCTACCTCTGATTCTGAAGTTTCAGTAGGAGTACCAGCAATCTCAGAAAATGATCATATTCTAGGTAATCCAAATGCAAAGATATTAATTGTTGAATATTCTGATCTAGAGTGTCCTTTCTGTAAAAAATTTCATGACACAATGCATCAAATTATTAATGAATATGGAGCAAATAGCGATGTTGCGTGGGTGTATAGACACTTTCCAATAACAAACCTTCACTCAAAAGCAGTTAAAGAAGCAGAAGCATCAGAGTGTGCAGCAGAGCTTGGTGGTAATCAAGGATTTTGGAATTATGTAGATAGACTATATGAAATAACGCCATCTAATAATAACTTAGACCTAAATCAACTTTCTGTAATTGCAGAAGATGTTGGTATTGACCCTATGGCATTACAAGCTTGTGTTGATAGTGGTAAGTATGCAGATAAAATACAAGCTCAGTTTGATGAAGCTATAGCATCAGGAGCACGCGGTACTCCGTATAATGTAATATTCGTAAATGGAGAACAGGCACCAATTGAAGGAGCACAACCAATAGAAGTAATGCGTAAAGTTATAGAAACACTTCTAAATGATTCTAATTAGTAAAAAGTACTAAGCAACCTAAGCATAACAAATGGAATGGTATAAAATAGCTCAACCAAGCCATTTCCAACCGGTTTGTCTAAGAGTAAAGCGATTAGATTACAAAACGCAGTACTTTTAAGTGAAATAGCCAGAGTACTCTGGCTATTTCATAAAACAATGTTCGAAGCTTAGCTTCGAACATTGTTGTGGACACGATTCTTTGTGAGGAATCGGACTTCCAACAAATTATTTTACTCCCCTTCTTCAACAAGTCCAAGTCTGTAGATATCAAAAGAATTTTCTCCCTCAAACATATCCATTGGGTTTGGTAAATACACCCTTTTTCTAGTTATCTCATCTGTTGCATCATTAATTAATTTATGAAAAATAATAAATTCCTCTCTACATTCATCGAAGTTTATAATATGCCGTCGCATCTGCGAAGAACCGTCTTTGTTTTTTGAACGCTTACATTCTTGAATAATAAATCTCTTTACTGGTTTGCCGTATAGATCACTAACTGTGTAGTAGTTGAATATTGCTTGTATTATATACATGACTTTCTGATCTCCACCTTTACTAAACGAAGCTACAAATTTATGGTCAACAATATCAACTGCTCCTTTATCTATCTTTGACTCAACAACTAAATCAGAAATAGCTTTAAGTGGTAAAGGTAGTCCTTTTACTTCAGTGACTCCAACTGCTTCAACTCCGAGCACATTGTATCGTGGCGCTCGTTTTAAATAAAATCCGACAGCTTTAAGATATTCTAGCTCCATACTTTTACGTTTCTTTTTCTGTGCGCTTTTTGTTTTTGCCGCACCAAAATTGATTTCAAAGTCTGCTACATTTCTAAGAGCTTCAAGCCCACGCTTTGTTGCCTCTTCTTTGGATACTCCTTTATAAAAATATTCCAGAGCAGTATGCCCTGCTCGCCCTATAAAAGATGCTGGCCCAGATGGAGTATCTCTCACATATTCTACATAACGCTTATACCAAGCCAAAGGATTGTTCATAAGAGTTATTAAAGATGAATAACTCCAATGCTCAATTGGTGGTTTTTTAATAGCTTTCTTCTTCATGTGGTAATTATAGCAAAATGTAAAACGTATCATCATCTCTTGACTTAAATCAGTATTTAAGATATAAATTAAGGTAATGGTAAACGACCATACACAAATGAATACAAAACGTAACTGTCGCTTTGATGCGGGACTTATTTCCCCTGCCTATGCAAAAATGGCAAAAGTGCTTATATTCAGCCGTGGTATGTTTGTATCTTCTTAATTTTATAAAAGGACTCCTACAGAAAAACCTCGGCTGAACAAAAGCTGAGGTTTTTGTTCAGCGTGCGTTTTAGTGCGATGTATCGCACTAAATGGTTAGTTCTTTAACAATAGGAGATAGAAAATGTCTGAGAAACAAGTAATAAAGTTCTTAAAAGCGAAAAGAGTGTACTTACGTCCTCTACTTAAAGAAGACGCGTCACTTCTTATGCGTTGGGTAAATGATCCTGAAGTTTACAACTTCTTAAGTATGTATCTTCCATCCATGGAAGCAGAAGAAGAAGCATGGATTGAAATGCTTTATAAGAACAAAGACTCTAACGTTGTACTTATGATATGTCTCACTGAAGGAGACAAACCTATTGGTACAATGGGGCTCCATAATATTAGTTTCAGAGATGGAACTGCTACTACAGGATCTATGATTGGCGAGAAAGATTATTGGGGTAAGGGTTACGGAACTGAAGCAAAGATGGTTCTACTCAACTATGCCTTCAATACTCTCAATCTTCGTAAAATATGCTCTTCTGTTTATTCATACAATGAACGCTCACTGAAATACAGTGAGAAGTGCGGATATACCGTAGAAGGCACACTCAAAAAACAACATTTTGCCGACGGTAAATATGTTGACGAAGTTCTTTTGGCAGTCTTTAAGAAAAACTTTATGCCTTTGTGGAAAAAATTTAAAAAAAAGCATCTCTCCTAATCTCAACACCCCGCACAAAGTGCGGGGTGTTTTTCTAATTCTTAACTCTTACTTAATAATTCTTCAACTGGTTTGCTCTTTCATGGGAACGGATCTTCTCTAATGCTTTTGCTTCAATCTGACGTATTCGTTCTCGCGTTACTCCAAACTCCTTTCCTACTTCTTCGAGTGTATGATAAATGCCATCTTCAAGCCCGTGACGCATCTCTAAAATCTTTCGTTCCTTTGGTGAAAGTTCATTTAATATATCTCTAACTTGATCAGCTAAGATTCGCTGTGCAGACTCTTGATCTGGTGAAAGAATTTTATCATCTGCAATAAAGTCTGCTAGTGTTGATTTATCTTCCCCCTCGTCTCCCACTGGAGTCTCGAGTGAAACAGTATCTTGATTAATCTTTTCTATATTGTGAATCTTTTCTACATCGAGTCCCATCTCTGTCGCTACTTCTTCTGGAAGTGGATCACGTCCAAGATCTTGACTTAATTGGCGAACTTTTTGTTTGTATTTTGCGATTGTTTCAACCATATGAACCGGTATTCGTATTGTTCTAGATTGATCTGCAAGTGCACGTGTAATAGCTTGGCGAATCCACCATGTTGCATATGTTGAAAACTTGTACCCTTTTGTGTGATCAAACTTATCTACTGCTTTAAATAATCCAATATTTCCTTCTTGAATAAGGTCTAACAGTGTGAGGTCTAGACTTCGTCCAACATACTTCTTAGCAATAGAAACCACAAGGCGTAAGTTTGCTCGTGCTAGTAAGTTAACAGCTTCTATATCACCATCAATAATACGTTTTGCGAGATCACGTTCTCCTTGAGCATTAAGAAGTGGGTACTGTCCTATTTCACGAAGATACATTTGAATTGAATCATAAGAAGACTCTGATCGTCTATATAGATTCTTTTTACCAAGCATATCTTCTTCTATAAGATTACTATCAAGTAATCCGCCGCTTTCAAGTACATCAATACTTGCAGTACTAAACTTTTCATACATTTCTTCAAGGAACATTACGTCTTCCTCTATTTTAGGAAACTCTTTTAGAATCTCATCGTATGTTACGTACCCACGTTCTCTACCTTTTTCTAGCAGTTTTGCTGCTTTGGTATCCATAGACTTTTGACTCTTCCTCTTTTTTACTACTTTTTTCCCCGACTGCGACCTCAATGTTTTTTTAACTTTCTTTTCTTTCTTCTTTACTACTTTTTTGGTAGTTTTCTTTACAACTTTCTTAGTCGCATTTTTAACAACTTTTTTCACAGTCTTTTTTACAACTTTCTTTTTAATTAGTTTCTTTTTCCCCGACCGCAGTCGGGATTTCGGTTTAGATCTCAATATTTTTTTATTTGATTTATTTTTCCCCGACTGTGGTCGGGATTTCGGTTGTGACCTCAATATTTTTTCATTTACTTTATTTTTTGGAATCATATTATGTTATATATTTATTTTTAAAAATTACTTGCCAATAAACTTTTTTAATTTATCTGCTATCTCTTTACTTTTCTCGAGTAATTTTGAAGATGTGTCAATATCTCCAATACTCTCTGCTTTTCTCAACCCTACTATCGTTTCTTCAAGCTCTTTTTTGGTCAACTTGTAGGTAAGATGGTGAAGTAATTCATCTACATCTTCCTTTAACTGTTGGTCATTCTCGTAGAGCAATTCGGTTATAAAAATATTTTGTTGCTTCTTACTTTCTGATATAGTTAGCAACTCTTTCATACTATCTTTACCTACCACAGCTTCAAATGAATTTCTAAGTGTTTCAGTGTCTACTGTAGGGCTATCTATTGACTCTTGCCATAAAATTATCTGTGCTAGCTTTTCTTCTGCGGAACTTTTTTGCGATACACTACTATCACTTTTTTCCTTATTTTCTGTATCAGTTTTTTTATTTTGATCTTCCGTATTGTTTTTTATTCTTTCTACTTCCGAGCGTATTATATCTTCTGAAACACCTATCTCTCTTGCTACTAACTGTATAAAATGATTCTGGTCTATCATATTTTTAATCTGAGCAACAAACGGTAGTACTATTTCTTGAACCTTAAGTTTAAACTTACGATCATCATACTCAAGACTTCGAAGATGTGTGATATAAAACTCTACAATGTGTACAGAATCTTTGATCGTTTTTTTCCATTTATCTTTATCTTCTTTTATTAAATCTGCTGGATCTACTCCATCAGGTAAACGTGCCACCTTAACATCCATACCCATTGATAGTGCTAATGTAGCTCCCTTACCTGCAGATGCTAACCCTGCTCTATCTGCATCAAATGCCATTACTATATTTTTTGAAAGTCTATTTAGAAGTGTTAATTGATCTCGAGTTAGGGCTGTTCCAGAAACCCCTACTGTATTTACGTATCCAGCTTGATGACTCATAACTACATCTATTTGTCCTTCAACTAATACAGAGAAATCAAATTTCTTTATTCCGCCTTTTGAGATATCATACCCGTAGAGAATTTTTGATTTATTATATAACTCTGTCTCTGGGCTGTTTATATATTTACCAGTTTTACCTTCATCAATAGTTGGTAATATTCTTCCAGAAAATGCTATTACCCTTCCTGCACTGTCATTTATTGGGAACATTACCCTGCCACGAAATGTATCGTAATATTTTGGAGAGTCATTATTATCGGTCTGAGCTTTCTTTATAAGTCCAGCACTCAATAAATCACTTTCTGTATAACCTTCTTTTTTTAGGTACTCATACAAACTTCTCCATTCATCTTTGGCGAAGCCTACATTAAAACGGTTAATTGACTCTTCTGTGATTCCTCTATCTTTAAGATATTTTATTACTTCATCATTTTGTTTGATAAAAAGCTGATATACATTCTTTGATTTTTCGAGTGCATCATATAGTCTAGTCCTTTTATCTCGAACTTCTTTACTTTCTTGTACAAGTTCAACACCTGCTTTTTCTGCAAGAATCTTAAGCGCTCCAGCAAAATCTAGTCCTTCCATCTTTTCTACAAATGTAAAGATATCACCACCTTGGTTTGTAGAAAAACAATAGAACATGTTTCTGTCTGGAGAAACATAAAACGAAGGAGTTTTTTCATTACTAAATGGTGATAGACCTCTATAATTCTTACCTGCTTTGGTGAGTTTTACATACTGAGAGACTACCTCCTCAACACTTAGTCTTTCTTTAATTTGCTCTACTGGTGAAGACATATGATTGTTTTTTCTAGTTTATACTAGAAATACATATTGTTTATTACAATAACAAAGCGCTTAATACTCTGTATAAGACTTATGTACTACGCTTCTTTATTGTCTGATGAATCACCGTCTAGCTCTTTTTGCATATTTTCAATCATAAGAGCCTTTGGACTACCTTTAAATCCTGTACCTGCTGGAATTAATCGTCCAATTATGACGTTTTCTTTAAGACCTTTAAGAACATCTGAACTACCGCGAACTGCTGCGTTTATAAGTATTCGAGTAGTGTTTTGGAATGAAGATGCTGACAAGAAGCTCTTTCTAGTCAAAGAAACTTCTGTAATTCCTAGTACCAATGAATCTGCTACTGGTACTTTCTTTCCTTCTTCTTTAAGTTTTGCACTTTCTATTATAAGTTCTGACTCTTCTATAATATCACCAACTGCAAATTTTGAATCTTCTTCTGCTGTAACTTTACGACGAGAGAACATTTGTTTTACGATTATTTCGATATGTTTTCGTGAGATAGTAACACCTTGTAATTCGTATATCTTGGTTGCTTCTATAATAATGTATTTTTGTGCTACTTCTTTACCTGCATACATAAACAGACTTGTTATATCTACTGAACCATCTGTTATAATCTGTCCCTTTTCAACATGATCACCAACTTTAACGTTTAGTGTGCGCAAAAAATGTACAGGGTATTCAATATCTTTCTTTTTAACTTTCTTACCTTCTTCATCTGGAAGTAATATAAGTACACGTCCTTTTTCTTCTTCATTTATTTCTGATATTGTTCCTGAGATATGCATAACAACAGCAGCACTTTTTGGTATACGTTTTTCAAATACCTCTTCAACACGAGGAAGTCCATGTGTAATATCTCCACCGGCTGATGCTGTACCTCCAGCATGGAATGTACGCATAGTAAGCTGTGTTCCAGGCTCTCCAATAGCTTGAGCTGCAATTGTTCCAACAGCTTCTCCAATGTCTATTAACTCACCTTTTGACATGTCTATTCCGTAACAAGTCTGACATATTCCATGAACTGATTTACATGTCATAGGAGACCGTACAAACACTTCTTCTGCGTTTGAATCTTCTATTTCTTTAGCTTCTTTCTGCTGTATCATGTCACCCTTTTTGTATAAAATATTTCCTTTTGGATCAGATACATCTTCTGCAAGATATCGTCCTGAAATATCTTTCGCTACTGAAATCTGAATTCCTGACGCACTCTCCCTTGTGATACGTACACTATTTTTTGTTTTACAATTCTTTTCTGTAATAATTGCATCCTGTGCAACATCAAACAGACGACGTGTAAGGTATCCAGCCTTAGCTGTTTGTAGAGCTGTATCAGTCATACCTTTTCGTGAACCGTGAGTTGTAATGAAATACTCAATAGGAGAAAGTCCTTCCTTCATGGATGCAACAATTGGAAACTCAATAGTTTCTCCTTTTGTATTTTGAATAAGACCTTTCATCCCTGCCATTTGTGAAAGCTGACTCGTAGAACCACGAGCACCTGACACCAGCATGTCATTTACTGACCCATTTGGATCAAGTGAATTTGTTAGGATTTCTTCTATTTTATTTTTAACATCCAACCAAAGTTCAACAGTTATTCGATGTCGTTCTGTTGCAGACAAAAGACCTTCGTTGAATTGATTCATTATCTCCTCTGTCTTTTTTCTCGCTTCTTTAATAATCTCTTCTTTTTCTTTTGGAACATTAAGATCGTATAGACTCCATGTAATTCCAGAATGAGTTGCATATTTAAACCCAAATTCTTTTATTTTGTCGATAATCTCAGGTAGTTCGTCTAATCCATATTTTTCAATCAAACTATCAACAAGCTTGGTCATCTTCCTGTTTGTCATCTCATCGTTAATAAATGGATAATCACTTGGAAGAACACTGTTAAATAACAAACGTCCTACTGTTGTTTCAAATATTTCACCATTAAACGCCTCATATTTAACACTGTCTGTTGGCATCACTTTAACACGTGCACGAAAATCTACTTCACCAAAGTCATATGTTGTAATTGCACTGTTTGGTGTTTGAAAATATTTATCTTCTCCCTTTTCTCCTTCAATCATCTTTGTCATCCAATAACATCCTAGAATAATATCTTGTCTTGGACTTGTAACTACTTCGCCACTTCCTGGCTTTAGAATATTTTTATTTGCTGACATTATTTCACTGGCTTCAAGCTGTGCTTCTTCTGAAAGAGGTACGTGAACTGCCATCTGGTCACCATCAAAGTCTGCGTTGAACGCTGAACATACAAGTGGGTGAATTTGAATAGCATTACCTTCTATTAGAACTGGTCTGAAGGCTTGAATACCTTGCCTATGAAGAGTTGGTGCTCTGTTAAGAAGCACGTGCTTTCCTTTAATAACTTCCTCAAGAATTGCCCATACTTCAGCAATACCATCGTCAATTAATCTTCCTGCACCACGGATGTTATATGCAAGCTCTTTTGCAAGAAGTTTTGAAATAACAAATGGGCGAAATAACTCGAGTGCCATATGTTTTGGAAGTCCACATTCATCAAGTTTAAGGTTAGACCCAACAACAATCACAGAACGTCCAGAATAATCAACTCGTTTACCAAGAAGGTTTCCACGGAAATAACCCTGTTTTCCTTTAAGATAATCCGATAGAGATTTAAGAGGTCGTCGTTGTGACTGACTCATTGCAGAGAATGCTGTGTTTCCGTGTCTTATTGAGTTATCAAGAAGAGCATCAACAGCCTCTTGTAGGATACGCTTTTCATTACGTAAGATTACATCTGGAGCATTAATAACAATAAGTTTTTTAAGCCGATTGTTCCTGTTAATTACGCGTCTGTATAAATCATTGACATCACTTGATGCGTGACGTCCACCTTCAAGAGCAACCATTGGTCGGAGCATTGGAGGAGTAACTGGGATACGCACCATAAACATCCATTCTGGTCGAACATTTGCACCAACCATTGAATTAATAAGTGATAGTCGTTTGTTTAACTTTAGACTTTCTACAGCTCCAGCTTTTTCTCGCCTTTCTTCAAGTTCTTTTGCTAGCTTAGCTAAATCTAAGTTTTTAAATATATTATAAATAGCCTCTGCACCTATTTCTGCCTCAAAAAGTCCTCCAAACTTAACAGAGAATGTGTGATAAGATACTTCGTCGAGAACACTACCCTCTTTAACAGAATCAATTTCTTTCTTGATCTTAGTGTACATTTCCTTAAGTTTTGTCTTTGTTTTAGCATCTGTAGCAGACTTTACTTTCGTTTTGTATTCTGTTTCAAGCTCTTTAAAGAATCTAGCTTTCTCGTCTTCGTTTACTTTCGTAATAATATACCCAGCAAAGTAAACAACCTTCTCAACATCACTAGCTGAAAGTCCTAAAATAAGAGCAATACGTGATGGTATTCCTCGTAAAAACCATATATGAGAAACTGGTGTTGCTAACTCAATGTGACCCATTCGCTCACGACGAACTATAGAGCGAGTAACCTCTACTCCACATTTTTCACAAACAATTCCCTTAAATCTAATACCTCGATATTTCCCACAGTAACATTCAAAGTCTTTTTCTGGACCGAATATCTTCTCATCAAACAATCCGTTTTTTTCTGCTCTTTGAGTTCGATAATTAATAGTTTCTGGCTTCGTTATTTCTCCAAATGACCAGTCTAAGATACGCTCTGGGCTTGCCAGTTTAATAGATATTGAATCAAAATTACGTGCATTATGTG
Organism: uncultured Candidatus Saccharibacteria bacterium; assembly: GCA_964625905.1. Classification (GTDB taxonomy): domain Bacteria; phylum Patescibacteriota; class Minisyncoccia; order Phycocordibacterales; family JABMNX01; genus JABMNX01. The sequence goes on from CAZVBS010000009.1 coordinate 15,044, forward strand.
TGTCTTTTTTCATAAATTATTCGTTAGTATCTTTAGAGTTTTTAAGTTCAATATCTAGTGAAAGTCCTCGCAAATGTTTTAGAAGCACATTGAATGCTGCTGGTGTATTTGGATGACTTATACGTTCACCTTTAACTATTGCATCAAATGCTGCAGAACGTCCCACTATATCATCTGATTTAATTGTGAGCACTTCACGAAGCGTGTATGCTGCTCCATATCCAAGAAGTGCCCACACTTCCATCTCTCCAAATCTCTGTCCACCAGCTTGTGCTTTTCCTCCAAGTGGCTGTTGTGTGATAAGTGAGTATGGACCAATTGAACGCATATGTATTTTGTCTTCAACCATATGGTGTAATTTAAGGATATACATATATCCAACTGCGATATCTTGTTTAAACTCTTCACCAGTTCGTCCGTCTTTTAGTTTTATCTTACCAGTACCGCTGAATCCAGCTTTTATAAGCTCTTGTTGTATTTCTTCACCTGTTGCTCCTGCAAATGGTGGAACAACTGCTTGATAATTAAGAGTATGAGCTGCAAGACCAAGATGTAACTCAAGAATCTGTCCAAGGTTCATACGAGAAGGAACTCCAAGTGGTGTCAAAATAATATCTACAGGATTTCCATCTTCTCCGTATGGCATATCTTCTTCAGGTAAAATCCTAGAAATAACACCTTTGTTTCCATGTCGTCCAGCCATCTTATCTCCAACTGAAATAGATCTAAGTTGTGCTACTTCAATGTGAATTTTCTTAATTATTCCTGAATCAAGATTGTCGCCATTTTCTCGTGAGAAAATTTTAACACCAACAACGCGACCTTGCTTTCCTCCTCCAATTCTAAGTGAAGTATCTTTTATGTCTTTCGCTTTTTCACCGAAAATTGACCTTAGAAGTCGTTCTTCTGGAGTAAGCTGTGTTTCTCCTTTTGGAGTAACTTTACCAACTAATATATCTCCAGGACGAACCTCTGCTCCGATACGTACAACTCCTTCTTCATCAAGGTTACGTAATTTAACATCACCAATATTTGGAATGTCGTGTGTTGTTACTTCTGGTCCAAGTTTTGTGTCACGAACACTAACACTAAACTCTTCAACGTGGATACTTGTGAATCGACTTTCTTTTACTAATCTCTCAGAAATAATAATAGCGTCCTCATAGTTAGCTCCAGACCAAGACATAAATGCAACTTTAATATTTTGACCAAGCGCTACTTGCCCATTGTCACTTGATGAATTGTCAGCTAGCAGTTGTCCTTTTTTAACTTTTTGTCCTATTGATACAACTGGTCGATGATGAAAAGCAGAAAAGTCATTGGTTCGTAAGTAGCTTATTAATGGATACTCTCTTTCTTCTTTTACGCCTTTTACTATAACTTTACGTGCGTCAACATAAGTAATTTCTCCTGTCTCTGTTGCGTATACTAACCGTCCTGAGTCACGTGCCACATGTTCTTCAATACCTGTTGAAACTAAAGGAGCCTCCGGTAAGATACACGGAGTTGCCTGCTTTTGCATGTTTGAACCCATGAGTGCTCTGTTTGCATCATCATGCTCAAGAAATGGGATCATGGACGGAGCTATAGAGAATGCTTGATTTGTTGTAACATCCATAAATTCAGTATCCTCTCTTGGAATAAGAGTTGGTTCTCCAGCAATACGTACCTCAATCATTTTTTCTTTAATCGCTCCTGTTTTTTCATCAAAAGGTATAGCTGCGTGCGCAATCTTTTTCTTTTCTTCTTCAAGTCCATTTAAGTAAACTATCTCGCTAGTTAGTTTCCCGTTTTTTACTTTCACGTATGGTGTTTCAATAATTCCAAATTCGTTAATTCGTGCATGTACAGCAAGGTTAAGAATCAAACCAATATTTGGTCCTTCTGGAGTATGAATAGGACAAAGTCGTCCATAATGAGATGGATGAACGTCACGAACTTCAAAACCTGCTCGTTCACGTGTAAGCCCGCCCGGACCAAGTGCAGAAAGTCGTCTAAGGTGCTCCACCTCTGCTAGAATATTTTGTTGACTCATAAATTGAGACAGTTGGTTTGTTGTAAAGAATTCTTTAATCGCTGCTTGAAGTGGTCGTGGATTTATAAACTGGATAGGAAGAGTTGTTTCAGCTTCTACTGTTGACATCCTGTCTTGGATATTTCTTTTCATTCGGCTCATTCCAACACGAATTTTTTGTTGAAGAAGTTCTCCAACATACCTAACTCTACGGAATCCAAGATGGTCTATGTCGTCAGCTGTGGAACCTGGAGTATTGTTTAAAGCTATGATATTTGAAACAATACGCACAACATCATCAAGAGAAATAGTTCTTCTCTCTAGCTCATTATCATTAATACTCATTCCGAATCGTTGATTAAAGTGACGACGTCCAACCTTTGAAAGGTCATATCTTTCTTCACTAAATATTGATCCTAAATGATCTCGAGCATTTTTTGCTGTAGCTAGGTCTCCATCCCTGAGACGTCTATGTATTTCAATAAATGACTCGTCTACTGTTTCAGCAGAGTCTTTCTCTAAAGTAGCCTCGAGTACAGCTTTAGCCTTTGGATTATGTTTGAATAAATCAAACATATCTTTATCAAACGTAGCACCCATTATTCTAAGTAATGATGTAACTGGAAACTTTCGCTTTCGGTCTATTTTTACATAGATTGCTCCATCTGATTCACTTTCTATTTCTACCCAAGCACCACGTGCCGGAATTATCTTTGCTCCAAAATAGTCTTTACCTTTTAGTTCTTTTGTTCCAAAAAACACACCAAATGAGCGTGCTAGTTGTGGTACAATAACACGCTCGACTCCGTTTATAATAAACGTGCCGTGGTCTGTCATTGTTGGAAAGTCTGCAAGAAAGATTTCTTGTTCCTTTGTTCCTCCAATGGTTTTATTTTTAAGCGTAACAACAGCACGAAGTGGTGCTTCGTACGTTAGCTTATTTTTCTTTGCAAAATATTCATTATATTTTGGCTGTCCAAATTCTATTTTTGTAAAATCAAGATCAAACTTCTTTTCTGAATAATCTTTAATTGGAGAGAACTCCTTAAAAATTTCTTTTATTCCTTCTTCAACAAGAAGACGAAATGAATCTAACTGCGCCTCAACAAAATGAGGATGTTCGACACGAGACTCCTTGTACCTTCCAAATGTCTTCTTTTCAGATATTTGTAGCATAGCGAATTACAATATAATTAAAAACAAAAGAGTACAACACAAAGATAAATCCTCATAATATGAAGATATCTAGATGATGTAAGATTATTAAATTGGCTTAAACAAAAGTATGTACTAGTTTGCCCACTCTTAGTACATATATACCTAACGTGTATTAAAAGAATCATTTCGGTACTCAATCGTATCGGAAAACGTATTGGAGGATATAGTACATGAATATGTATATACTGTCAAATTTCCACGATATCGCCCTGTGTATATCCTGTGTATAAATATAAAAAAGGGACCCGAACGCGTCTGCGTCCAAGCCCCCCCAAATTTCTCAGCCAATCCAATATTGGATTGGCTTTAAGCGTGTCGTGGTACCCACGGCTTTGCTAGTCCAGCGTATGTGCCAAAAAAGTTCCATTGCATTCTTTCGGCAATTTCAGCAGATCTGCATCCTCCCAAGCATATACCGCCATTCTGGCACGTAAGACAACCTTTTTTGGCGTCTGTATTGTCTTCAGACTCGTTTTCACTCGTTTTTTTCGTTGGCATTTAAAGCCCTTTCTCTTTGTTTTGTTAGATTTTTAACAAGAAAGAAGCACCCAAAGAACACTCCTAAGGTACATCCATCTTCACTATACCACCTTTATTAATACTGTCTAGGCTATTTTCCCTCCATTTTCCACTTCTCAATATCCGCATGGTGTCCTGAAAGTAGCACTTTTGGCACTCGATACTTCTTTCCTTTATATTCAAATACCTCTGGACGAGTGTAGACATCTTTATTACTTACTCGCTCTTCTTCAAGTGATTCATACTTCCCTAATACCCCAGGAATCTGTCTCGCTATAACATCAATCATAAGTGCAGACGGTAACTCTCCACCTGTAAGTATATAAGGTCCAACTGAAATTTCTTTAGCTTTAAGGATCTTTTTTACTCTTGCATCAACCCCTTCATAATGTCCGCAAATAAATACTATATGTTTGTGTTTTTTAATATACGAACGCGCAAGAGTATTTGTAAATTGTTCTCCGCTTGGAGAAAAAAATACAACAAGTACATTTTTCTTTCGTCCAATGGCTTTCTCTGCTGCTCTTATTACAGATCCTACTTCAAGCACCATACCAGGCCCACCGCCATACGGCTTTTGGTCTACACGTCTGTTATGTTTATTCTCTTTATTATTCTTGGTAAAATCCCTTGGATTGTAGTATGAGACTTTTATCTTTTTATCTTTTTGGGCACGTCCTAAGATAGAGCTATTAACATAGCCTTCTATGCTCTCAGGAAATAAAGTGATGATGTGAAAATTCATTGAATAGAGGTTATGTACTGATATATAATATACAAAAGCCATGATATGACGATACCACGACTTTTGTATATTTTCTACTTTTAGTTTTACAACTTCAAGTCTTCCATTACTTGATCTACTGACTTAGTTATGTCAGAAACTTCTGTTGATCCTGAGTTGTCTTGGTCTGTGGACATGATTCTTTGAGAGGATGATCGGTCTCCATGAGCTCCTTCTTGTGGTGCTCTGTTTCCACCTGTACCTCCTTCTGGCTCGTTGATCTTAAGGTTGACGCGTGCGTCATTCTTCATACCGACAACTCTAAGTAGTGTTCGGATTGCTTTTGCTGTATTTCCTGAACGTCCAATAATCTTTCCCATATCTTCTGAACTAACGTCGAGTGTTAAAAGTACTCCCATTTCATCAACTACCCTTTCGACTTTTACATCGTCTGGATTATCGACAAGAGTTTTTACAACGTACTCTAGAAATTCTCTATCTCTTTCCATAATATCTTTCTGTTATTCTGCTAAAACAATGTAGGACTCTTAGTATAGAAATCTCACATGCTACGTTTACTATAATGAGAAGTTAAGTTTGAGTCAAGTGATTATGCCTCTTTTGGAGCTTCGTTTTCTTTTTTTGTTTCTAATACTTCAGATGTAATTTCTTCATCTTTTGCTTCCTCAGATGAAGCTTCGTCTTTTACTTCTTCTTTGACTTCTTTAGTTGCGGTTTCGTCTTTAGGCGTTTCTTTCTTTACTTCGTCAGCTTCTTTTGGAGTTTCTTCTTTAGATTCTTCGGATTCTGTGGTTTCTTGCTTAACGCCTTTGGGCGCGATTCCTTCCGAGGAATCGTCCTTAACTATAGGTGATTTTTTAGGGAGTACATTAATTTTCTTTCCTTCTATAATTCCTTGTCCTACAAGAATATTATGTACTGTGTCGGACACTTGTGCACCGTTTGAGATGTAATATTTAACGCGTTCACCATCAATAGAAACATCGTCCATCTTTGGATTATAGTTTCCAAGGATTTCTAAGTGCTTGCCACTTTTAGGTCCTCTTGTATGTTCAGTAACAACAACACGAAATGCCGAGTCATTCTTACGTCCTATGCGAGCTAATCTGATTATTAACATGGGCTCTAATATACTAGAAGTCGTGCCTTACGTCAATGAATACAAGAAGTCGCGACCAGATTGTCGCGACTTGTAAAAATAACCTTTCTTCTTTACCGAAGAAATCTATACTTTTTTGATCTTTTAATTTTTTGGTTTTCCGCAAAGATTCCTAAGATTTGAAGCATGTCTTTGAAACAAAACTTCAGAGACTACTAATATAAAAAGGAGAAATATAGTGCTAGTTAAAAAAGAACCTCCCGTATCTATACCTTTTACATTTAAAAATAAAAGGGCAAATACCTCAAACATTAGAATGGCGTTAGCCTTTAGAAAAAAATTTTCACGTGCTATTTCTCCCGAAATAGAATCTTGAAAGAAAAGTGATAATTTTTCATTAGAATACATTGTTACTCACTCCTGTACCACATTCGAGTAATTCTACTGAATACAATAACCCAATGAGTGGACAGTGTCAATACCCCGTAATGGTTCAATACCTATGCAACACCTTAAAGGTTAAAATCA
>CAZVBS010000010.1:0-21152 GCA_964625905.1 uncultured Candidatus Saccharibacteria bacterium
TATAGACATATTAAACAGTGGAAGAAGTTTGTGCTTTTTCCCAGAAGGAAAAAAGACGAAAGATGGAAATCTATTAGAAGCAAAAGGTGGTGTAGCATTTCTAGCACAAAAAACACAAGTACCTATTGTTCCAGTTGGAATATCGGGAGTTTTTAAGATTAGTTTATCTGACTTCTTATTACGTAGAAGAAAAATTATTGTAGAATTTGGTAAACCAATTTATATACATGACAGTACTGTAGAGTTTGAAAATTTAAAAGAGTCATCCAAATTAATTATGAGAAGAGTTAAAACACTTATTGTTTAAATCTAAAAATCCTTGTATGAAATTAATAAAATATAAAAAAGCTAAGAAATTATTAACTAATAAATTAACATGCTAGATAATAAATTTTGGAATACATATTTTCAAGATTATGACGTTTTAAATATGGTTGTGCCATATAATGACTTACTTGATTTGATATGTAATGAATTAGATATCAAAAAGGATGAAAAGATCTTGGATGTTGGGTCAGGTACAGGAAATCTTTCAATAAAAATGTCTAAATTAGGAGCAGACGTAAAAGGAATCGAATTATCACCTTATGGTATCTTACAACACATTAGAAAGGCACCGAATGCTTCTGTGATTGAAGGAGATATAACAAAAAGATTTCCTTTTTTAGAAAATAATTTTGATAAAATAGTTTCTAACAACACCCTGTATACCATTTCTGCTAAAGACAGGGATATAATAATAAAAGAAATGTTTAGGGTTTTAAAACCTGGAGGTAAAATAGTAATTTCAAATATCTCAACTAATTTTTCCCCAATTACAATTTATGTATCACACATAAAAATGTCCATTAAACGATATGGATTTATAAGAACATTGATAAACATTTTTAAATTAGCTCCAGCAACTTTGAGAATGTTTAAATACAATACAATGATAAAAGAGGAGAACAGTAGCGGCACATACGATTTCTTTAAAAAAGAAGAGCAGAAGGAATTACTAAACATAGGTAATTTTAATAATATATCTGAAACTAAAATTGTATATGCTGGTCAAGGGATATTAAACTCCGCAATAAAATAAATATGAAAATATTTAAGAAACTAGGATTAATGGTTGGTGATGAAAACAAAATTATTTATTTCGGTATACCAGATTCAGATGATGAAATAGAAGAAATGCATAAGTTAAGATACAGTATATATAGTCAAAAAAAATATATCGAAGAGAGAGACCATGCTCTTGATATAGACGAATATGATGATGGAAATAGGTCAACTTATTTTATAGCTAAATTAGACAATAAAATAATAGGGACAGTCAGATTGATAATTGATGACATACTTCCAACAGAAAAAGCTTTTGCTTTTGAAAATCCAAAAGAGTTATTGAAATTAGGAAAAAATAACCGATGTGAACTTGGAAGATTAATTATAAGGCCTTATAATAAGGAAAAGAACTTGTACTTACCAAGAAATATAATTTTATTATTTTTGATTTATTGTATTGTTTTGCATAGTGAAGATAAAAATATTTACTATGGGTATTCTTTTGTTAAAGAAAGCCTGTTAAAAAAGATGAAAAAACTTAAAATTCCAATAACAGAAATTGAAAATTTTAAACAAATTTATCCTGAAGGTGCAATTTTGCATAAATATTTTATGCAAAACCATGATAAGGTTGTGCCAATTTACTTTTTAACAGATAATGTTAAGAGTTACATTACTAAAGTAGTCCACCGTAAAAAACTTTTTAAGAAAATTAATCAAGATACATTCATATTAAATGATAGTTTATATAATAAATTTCTTAGAAGGATAAAAATTTTATAATCTATGGAATTAAATATAATCATTTATCTACTGTACGCAGTTGCATTTGTTAACTTTATTTTAAGCACAATCATTCTTGCGCGTGGACTTAAATATCGTGTAAGTATGCTTTATGGATTGATATTACTTAGTATATCGATTTGGTCTTTTTCAATAGCAGCTTTTTATTCGATCACTCCTTTTTTTGGTAACTCGGCATTATGGATACTCATTACACATTCATCCGGCTTATTTTTTGCACTAATGTTCTTTTATTTTTCTGCTTCGTTTCCTAGGAAAATTATACCCGATAGTATCTTAATCATATCTATATTACCTTTCCTTATATTGAATTATTTTATATTTAACGGAATGTCTATAATAGGTATTCCTGCCGGACTTACATATGAAATATTTAGTAATTACGCATATTATGCACTTTTACTTTCTAGTTATTTCTTGTTTGGTTATTTTTTCCTTTTTTTACAATTAAAAAGTACAAAGGATCCAAAAAAACAGAAAAACATAATATATATTCTTACAACAGCTGTCGTTGTCTCTATCCTAGCAATGATAACTGATCTTGTACTACCTTATTTTAATATATTTAATTACATATGGCTGGGTCCATTATTTACTTTTGCATTAGCAATAGTGATTTTTTTCGCAATATTAAAATATCACTTATTTAACATAAAAATAATTACTACTGAGTTACTTACTTTTAGTGTATGGATAATAGTTGCTTTTCAAACTTTATTTTCTAATTCAGCTACAGATATGCTTATAAACAGTATATTACTGATTACTGTCATAACTCTAGGAATATTTTTAATTAAAGGTGTAATTAAAGAAGTGGAACAACGTGAAGAAATAGAAAAACTAGCAGAAGATCTTAAAAAAGCTAATGAAAGATTGCATGAATTAGATAAACTAAAATCAGAGTTTGTGTCTATTGCATCTCATCAACTTAGAAGTCCATTAACAGCGATGAAGGGTTATGCTTCCTTGTTACTTGAAGGTTCTTATGGAAAATTCCCAGATAAAGCAAGGGAACCTCTTTCTCGTATATTTGAATCTACAAATTTAATGGTGGAATCTGTTGACGATTTCCTTAATGTATCTAGAATCGAACAAGGTAAGATGAAATATAATAAAACAGATTTCGATATAACTGAGCTAGTAAATACTGTCGTAGCTGAATTAACATCAGTTGCTAAAGAAAAAGGTTTGTCATTATCTTTTGATATAAAAAATACTCCTCCTTTTAAAATAAATGCAGACTTAGGGAAGATAAAGCAGGTCTTATACAACTTACTAGACAATTCTATTAAATATACTCCTGAAGGAAGTATCGAGGTTACAGTATTAAATAAAGGAGATTTTATTCAATTCAAAATAAAGGATACAGGTGTAGGAATCTCAAAAGAAACATTAGCTATATTATTTGATAAATTTGTACGAGCTGATAATGCACACAAAGTAAACGTACTAGGAACTGGTCTTGGACTATATGTTGCCAAACAAATGGTAGAAGCCCATGGTGGTAAAATATGGGCAGAGTCAGACGGTGAAGGTAAGGGTTCATCTTTCTTTGTAGAATTAAAAACTGTTTAAGATTAAACATCGCTACAAGTTGGAAAAATACAGAAATAAGTATATTATCATAGGTACTTAATAATCATGACTACTGGAAAAGAAAAAATAAATCTAGGAGAAGAGCTACGTGAAAGAGGCCTTCTATATCAAAGCTCTCCAGAAGACATTTCTGAGATATTTAATGACTCAGAAAAAAGGACAACCTACCTTGGAGTTGATCCAACAGCGGACTCTATCCACGTTGGTAATCTAGTTACATATATAGTGGCAGAGCACCTAAAACAGGCAGGACACGAGGTTATACTGCTTGTAGGTGGAGCAACAGGCCTTATTGGTGACCCATCGGGAAAAGATACAGAGAGAGAATTTTCTGACGTTGATGACGTTAAGAAAATGGCAAATAATCTACATAATCAGCTCGGTAATATAAAAAGATTATCAAAAATGGATATGGTTAACAACTACGACTGGTTTAAAGATATGCCAGTGCTTGAGTTTCTTCGAGATGTAGGGAAACACTTCACAGTGAATTCACTTATAAAAAAAGAATCTGTATCAAGACGACTAAAAAGCGAATCTGGTATTTCATTTACTGAGTTTTCATACGCATTAATACAGGGATATGACTACTATCACTTAAATAAAGAAAAAGGTTGTGATCTACAAATAGGAGGTTCTGACCAGTGGGGCAATATAGTTTCAGGAATAGATTTAATTAGAAAGAAAACAGGTAAAACTGTATACGGTTTCACTATTCCACTTATTGTGGACAAACTTACAGGAAAGAAGTTCGGCAAGAGTGAAGGTAATGCAGTGTGGCTTGACCCAGAAAAAACTAGCTACTATGACTTTTATCAATTCTGGATACATACTGATGACAGTGCGGTAATGGATTACCTCAAGGCTTTTACATTCCTTTCTATGTCAGAAATAACTCTAATTGAGAAAGAATTAAAAGAAGATGCAGGCTCACGTAAAGCACAAAAGAAACTTGCTTATGAAGTAACAAAGTTTGTACACGGGGATGAAATTGCTTTTGATGCTGAAAAAGTTTCAGAATTAATATTTTCAAACACATCACTAGACGAACTAAACGATACTGATAAAGACTTAGTCAAAAAATATGCAACTTCCATAAAGGTATCAAACAACTCTAATATTGTAGACTTACTTGTTGATAACGGACTTACGTCTAGTAAACGAGAGGCTAGGGAACTTATTCAAAACAAAGCTATACGAGTAGATGGCGTAGTCGTTGACGATCAAGACAAAGATATAAAAGCTAATGATTTCTCATCTCCAATCATAATGATTTGTATAGGTAAAAAGAATAAGGTTATTGTTATATTTGAGAGTTAAAAATTATATCAATCTAGTGTGATATTAGAGTAAAAAGCTTTCAAAATCGCCATTTTCTGGTAGTATTTTGAGATATGAGCAGTAAAGATAAACAGAAAAAAGTATTATTCTCTGGAATACAGCCTTCGGGCCGATTACATATCGGTAATTATTTTGGAGCAATGAAGCAGTTTGTTGACCTTCAAGACTCCCACAATGCGATTATCTCAATAGTTAACTACCACGCACTAACAACAGTAGGTGACCCGCAAAAGCTTAAAGAAGACACCTCAAACTCAGTCATTGATCATCTTGCCATAGGACTAGATCCTGAAAAAGTTATTCTATTTATGCAATCAGACGTACCTCAAGTTACCGAACTAACTTGGATTTTCAATACTCTTATAACAGTTCCGTATCTATCGCGAGCAGTTGCATATAAAGATAAGGTGGAGCAAGGACTTGAAGCATCAGTAGGTTTGTTTGATTACCCAGTTCTTATGGCTGCGGATATTCTTATGTATGACGCACAAGTAGTTCCGGTAGGAAAAGACCAAAAACAGCATGTTGAGATTGCGCGTGATATAGCACAAAAATTTAATTTGAAATACGGAGAGACTTTTGTTCTTCCTGATGTGATTATTAAGGAAGACCTAGCTACAATCCTAGGCATAGATGGAAGAAAAATGAGTAAAAGTTATAACAACACTATTCCACTGTTTGCTTCGCGAGAAGAAATCACAAAACAAGTAATGAGTATAGTTACTGATTCATCTGGAGACCGCCCAGAACACGTATACGCTATACATAAACTATTTAAAACTGAAGAAGAGTTAGAGTCTTTGTATGAAGAAAAAGCTGGGAAGTATAAAGAACTGAAAGAGGCGCTTATAGAAGATATCGATGCGTTTATTGCACCTATGCGAGAGAAGCGAGTTAATATAGAAAAAGACAAAGGATATGTAGCTGATGTTCTAAAACAAGGCGGAGAAAAAGCTCGTGTCATTGCAGAGGAAAAAATGAAAGAAGTTCGTGAAAAAATAGGTGTATCATTTAATTAAATACAAAAATATGGAAAGAACTGAAATAAAAAATTTGAAAGAAAATGTAGACAAAGAAGTCTCAATCTCTGGATGGGTAGATGTATCACGAAATCAAGGTAAGATGGCGTTTTTCGATTTTCGTGACGGGACTGGTTTTGTACAGGGAGTTGTTTTTGGTAAGCCAGACGTACTTGAGATAGCTAAGACACTTCGTCCTGAGTGGGTTGTTTCCATTACAGGTAAAGTAAATAAACGTCCTGAAAAAATGGTAAACAAAGGTGTAGAAAACGGCGATATTGAGCTTGAAATCACTGAGATAGAAGTACTTTCACAAGCACATGAGCTACCGTTTGAAAAAGATACGGAACTCAATCTTGATACTTATCTTGATAATATGCCGTTAACTTTAAGATCGGAAAAGTCCAAAAAAGTTTTCAAGACTCAAGCTGTAATCGTAAGCGCTTACAGAGAAGCACTTAACAAAAAAGGGTTTATTGAATTCCAAACTCCTAAATTAGTAGGAGGTGATGCAGAAGGAGGCGCTAATGTTTTTAAAGTGGAATACTTCAAAAACAACACAGCATATCTTGCAACAAGTCCACAACTATATAAACAGATAATGGTAGGTGTGTTTGAGAAAGTATTCTCAACAGGGACTGTATTTAGAGCAGAAAAGCACAGTACTACTAGACATCTTAATGAATATACAAGTATAGATGCTGAGTTTGGATTTATAAAAGACCATACGGATGTAATGAATGTTCTTACAGATGTCATGAGACACATTGGAGAAGCTGTAAAAAATGTTTCAGAATTAAAAATACCAAAAGAAATACCAGTGATGAAGCTAAAAAATGCTTTAGAGCTTATCTCAAAAGAAACAGGGGAAGACTGCGTTAACGAACCAGACTTAGAACCAGCTCACGAGAGATGGCTATCCGAATACGCACTAAAGAAATTTGATTCAGACTTTATATATATCACTCATTATCCAGTCTCTAAACGACCTTTCTACACATACGAAGATGAGGAAAATAAAGGGTTTACAAAAAGTTTTGACTTGCTATTTAGAGGTGTTGAAATTACGACAGGTGGACAACGAATCCATAACTACGAAACTCTCGTAGAGAAGATTAAAGAGAAAGGAATGAATCCTGAAGATTTTTCTTTCTATTTACAAGCATTTAAGTATGGTATGCCACCTCATGGAGGGTGGGGTATGGGGCTAGAGCGACTAACACAAAAAATCTTAAATATAGAAAATATAAAAGAGGCAACACTTTTCCCTAGAGAAATGAACCGAATAGACACACTGTTATCAGAGTAATATATATAAAATGAGAGTAACTATACAAGGAAAAAAAGTTGGCGATTCCTCGCGAGGAATCGCGCCCAAAGGCGTCAAACAAGATAAAATAACTCAAATTACATTCACTAAAAAAGGACAAACCCGGTTTATTGAAGATCCAAAGAAAACAACAAGGATTGAAATAAAGATAACAAACTCTGAAAAAAGTTCCTTTCGAATGTTTATTAAGTCTGTCAGACGTGTAGTTCGTACAGCACAACTATATAAAATAGGAAAAATATCCATAGATATAGATGAATTTAGGAAAATATCAGATCTTAAAGACAAAGACCTTGGATCTATCGTTGCACAAAATTTAATAATGGCTGGATATGAATTTCAAGATTTTAAGACTAAACCAAAAGCAGGGTGGGGGAATGTAGAAGAAGTTTTAATTACAAATGTTAAAAATAAAGATACGAAAAATGGTATTAATAAAGGAAAAATAATAGGTGAGATGGTAAATGAGTGTCGTCTTATGTCAAATACTCCAGGAGGAGATATGACACCTAAAATATTAACTGCACATGCAAAAAGACTCTCCAGAAATACCACTATTAAAACATCATCTCTTGGCAAAAAAGAAATTGAGAAACTAAAAATGGAAGCGATTCTTGGAGTCGCAAAAGGGTCACCAGAAGAACCTAGATTTATCGTGATGAATTATAATGGAGGTAAGAAGGGTGAACGACCAATAGTACTTATAGGAAAAGGTGTTACATTCGACAGTGGAGGACTTAATCTAAAGCTAGGTAGTGGTCTACTTGGGATGCATATGGATATGTCTGGAGGTGCTGCTGTTATAGCAACAATAAGTCTGATTGCACGTCTCAAGATAAAGAAGAATGTAATTGCTCTAATTCCTTCTGTCGAAAACATGGTATCTGGTAGCTCATTCCGTCCAGGAGATGTACTTAAATCTATGTCAGGTAAAACAATTGAGATAATAGACACTGATGCAGAGGGTAGGCTTGTACTTGCTGATGCATTAACATATGCAAAAAAATATAACCCTAAAGTAGTTATAGATGTTGCTACTCTTACAGGAGCATCTTTAGTAGCCTTAGGACAACAGGCTTCTGTCATCATGTCACAAGACAAGAATCTTATACTTAAACTTATGGATCTTGGTGATGAGACAGGTGACTATGTTTGGCCACTTCCACTATGGGATGAGTATGAAGAAGATGTTAAAGGGAGAATAGCTGATATAGCAAACCTTGCAACAAAAAACCCAAGATACGGAGGTGCAATAAATGGTGGTATGTTTTTAAAACAATTTGCCAAAGAATTACCAAAAGATTGTGCATGGGTACACATAGATATAGCGCCTCGCATGACAACAGTACCAAGTGATAACCTTTCAAGTGGAGCAGCTGGTGAACCTGTACGGTTACTCGCTAAGTTTATAGAAGAATATTAGTGAAGTTATAAAGTAATAAAGTAGGTAAATTTATAAGTTAAAAGAAAAGAAACAATTATTAAGATGGAAATTGAAGAGGAAAAAAAAGAAGAAAACATAACAATAAATAATAAAGATTTTAGTATAAAAATAGATGGATTCGAAGGTCCATTAGAATTACTACTTTCTTTAATAGAAAAGAGAAAGTTGCCAATCAATGATGTATCTTTAGCAACAGTAACTGACGATTATATAAAACATATCGAAACTGAAAAGGAATTTCCAATTTCAAGGACATCTAACTTTATATTAATTGCATCAACTTTATTACTTGTTAAATCTAAGTCTCTACTTCCAACACTTGAACTAACAGAAGAAGAAGAAGAGAATATTGAAAGTCTTGAAAAGAGATTAAGGTTATTTAAGCGAAACAAAGAACTTTCTTTACATATAGCAGAAATATTTGGTAAAAATGTACTTTTCGAATCAGAAGATGCAAAAATTATTGATTCTGAACCGATATTCTTACCTCAAGATAATTTCTCTACAAATTCATTACTGGAAAGTATTATGAATGTACTTAAAAAATTACCTAAAGTTGATTTTATTCCTGAGGCTGTTGTTAAAAAAGTTGTAAGTATAGAGGAAATGATAGATAATCTTACGGAACGTATAACAAAAAATCTTCAAGTTAGTTTTTCAGACTTCTCAAACATTGGAAAGGTAGAGAAGATTGATGTGATTGTTGGTTTTTTGGCAATGTTAGAGTTAGCAAAACAAGGGGTAATAAGTTTAACTCAAGATAAGACTTTTTCAGATATTACAATGGAGTCCGACTCAGTAGGAATACCTAAATACGAATAAAACAGATGAACGAATTAATAAACAATTCAATAACTGACACAAATAATGATTTGAGTAAAAAGATAGAAGCTATTTTATTCTTTAAAAACGAACCAGTAAAAAAAACATGGTTAGAGAAAATACTCAAAAAAAGTACAGATGAAATAAATAAAGCTATTACTGTACTTAATGCGTCTCTATCTGAACGCGGAGTGGTTCTAGTCGAGTTAAATGATAGTATAGCTCTTCGTACAGCACCTGAGTATTCTGACACTCTACTTGAATTACGAAAAGAAGAACTCTCAAAAGATATAGGGAAAGCGGGACTAGAAACACTTTCTGTTATTGTTTATCAATCTCCTATAACAAGAGCTGGTGTAGATTATATACGTGGAGTAAATTCAACATTTATTATAAGAAACCTTATGGTACGTGGATTGATTGAAAAAAAATCAAATCCTAAAGACACGAGAAGTTTTCTATATCGTCCAACATTTTCACTATTATCACTTCTTGGTATATCTAATATAACTGAATTGCCAGAATATGAAGATGTACAGAAAGAGATAATTGACTTTAAATCTTCTTCCGGACACGATTCCTCGCAAGGAATCGTGTCCGGAGACCGATCATCCTCGCAAGGAATCGTGTCTGAAGATAAAGACCAAGACATTAAACACGCGGAGGCTACAACTGAAGTCCAGTCAAGCGGGGAAACCATAGACTCAGAGACTTAAGTAGTAAATGCATAAAATGGACGATAATCAACAAAAAACAATAGATTTAGCTGATAATTCAACAGAAACATCATCTGTGAATTTAAATACACTACTTATTAAATTAAGTATATTGGTACTTTTTTTGATTCTAAGTTTTTTTGTATTTGATGAAAATGCTTCGGACAAAAAAATAAATGGTATTTCTGAAATACAACAAAATAAAAACACTCCTATAAATCCGTTTGAAGATATAGTTATTGAAGCAAAAGCTGTATATGTATATGATTTAGTTAAAAATGAAGTACTATTCTCAAAAAATGAGCACTCTCAACTACCACTTGCTTCACTTACAAAATTAATGACGGCACTTGTCTCATCTACTCTTATCTCAAATGATACGATAATAATAATAGATAAATCCTCCATAGAAATAGATGGAGATAATGGCTTCCATACAAATGAACGGTGGAAGTTTAAAGATCTTTTAGACTACACATTAATTGTATCTTCAAACGATGGTGCTCATGCTATTGCTGGTGTTGCTGGGGCTTTTACAAATGATCCACAAACCACAGAAGTTGATGAGTATACTAATTTTGTAAATAAAATGAACCAAACTGCAGTATCTCTAGGATTAGTACAATCATATTTTATAAACGAAAGCGGACTTGATACAAATGAATTTACTGGAGGTGGTTATGGTTCAGCTAAAGATATGGCGTCACTTATAAGTTATATTATTTCAAACAGACCACGAATATTAGAAGCAACAACTTATAAAAATCTTAAATTTATATCAGAAGATAAATTTATATATAATGCAACAAACACTAACTCAGGTATTGGAAATATTCCTGGGCTACTAGCTTCAAAGACAGGATTTACTGACTTAGCAGGAGGTAATCTTGCCATAGTATTTGATGCAGGAATAAATTACCCAATAACTGCTGTTGTACTCGGTTCATCTTTTGAAGGACGATTTAGAGATATTGAGAAACTTGTTAGGGCTAGCCTAGAAGAAATAGCTCTGTAATTCAATAAATAAGTAACTATTGACAAAACTACTTTTCATTAATATGGTTATTGAGTAAGTACCAAAATGGGTTTGGTGCTATTCAAAACATTTCTTCCTGAAAGGAGGTTGAAATGAAAACTTTGAAAAATAAGAAACTCTACAGCTCTGTTTCTGTGAGGCGACCTAAAAAAGCCGCCCCTAAGACCGGGAACTGTGGCGGCAATGGCTGCAAGTGTGGCCACTAGAAGAGCTTCCTTGAAACTCACTTCCGTCCGACTGTTTACAGTCGGACGGATTTTCTATGATTTAAATAGTCCAAGTATCTCTTTGGGTGATTTTTTAAATAACTCTATTAGGTCAACTTTCCCTCGATTCATAACCTCATCTATAAGCCAATAACCCAAACTGTATCCATACCATTCTGGTAAGTTTTTGGTTCCAAAAAAATATGAAATATATAAGTCAACATTACTATCGTCAATTAATTCATTAAGGCGTGATTCTGGTAATTCATTAAGTATTTTTATGGCTTCATCTTTTTTTAATGCTACTGACCATGGTGCTTGATCACCTCCAATCACGTATTCTCTAAAATGCTCTGCTAAGCCTTCGTTGACTATACCGTCCAAAATTGAGTTCCAACTAAATTTAGCTGTATAGAACATATGTGCGTATTCATGAGGTACAGTTTCTTGTAAAGATTTCCTCCAGTTTGGATGTGTTATATCAATGAGTAAATAAAGCACATTTCTTCCTTCTACAGTGAAGCCGTTCACTCCGTCTAAGTCTTCACTAGCTTTTTTATTACAAAGAGGTAATACATAAACGTCTATATCATCTCTTGTATGTAATTTATTAAAAGATACAAGTAATGTTTCATCAAGAATTTTTGATATTTCATCGATAGAAGTGGAGATACTTTTAAGCGCAGAGACTTCTGTTTCCCCAAAGACTTTTCTTTTAAGAGACTCTGCTAACTTTTCTTCATTTTTAAATTCACCTAGAATAAAATTAGGATTTTGCTTTATCTGATCAAGCATCTCTTTAATTATCACATCTTTATTGTTTGATACAGAAAAATCAATGCAGAAAATAGAAGCTATCGTTTTTTCAGACAAGGATAGATTTATTGTATTTTTTGTAGTACATTTCATAAAGATTATAGCTCAAAATAGAGAGGTTATTATGGAAACTATGGAGTACATACCTAGATTTGTCGCAATATGGAGCCATATTGAAGACAAAATAGAGATAAGCACTGTAGAAGAGATAATATCATTCGAAGGAATGTCTGTAAATCTTATCTCTCAACTCGAAGGCTTTTGTGCGAATAACAATTCTTTAGAAGAAGTTGTGGAATTACTTTCGACTGAATGGGATAAATCGGAATTAATTTCTTTGCTAGACTTGTTAATTGAAAAAAAGATCCTTGTTAATGGTTTAGCAATAAATCCTACTTTGCAAGACAAAAAATCAGAGAAAATAAGAACTTTGGTCCCAAATAAAGAAACTTCTGGATTACTTAAATTACCGTATCATATAATTTATGGCAAAGCAGATCCAAATGATTCAAGTATCTGGTCTTCTGCAAGAGATTTTGATTTCAACGTAGCTTGTAAAAAGTTGATCTTTGAAATAGCTGAGTGGGGTGCGTGGTCATCGTCTGTGGAAAGACCGACTATCGTTTGCGACTACTTTTCTATATTACAATGTGTTCATCCGGACAACATCGTTGCTTATCACGATACTCAATATGCTGATAAGAATTTTAGACTGGAAAAGTTCGATTCAAGCTCTATACATGAATGGGTTGAAGGAGAAGATATTATAAGTAATGAAAAAGTGTTTTTTCTAGCTGATAATATTTTGTATCCATATACTTCTAATTATGCTCAACATAGCTTCGCAACCTCTTCTGGGTGCGCAGCTCATACCAAAAAAACGGATGCTATACAGCATGCAGTATACGAGCTATTAGAAAGAGACGCATTCATGATCTATTGGCTTAATAAACTTGACCTTCCTAGTATAGAAATAAACTCTTTGCCAAAGAAGGTTCAGGTACGAATTGCCTCAATTCAGGACTTTGGATACAGAATAGTCTTGAAGGATATTGGCATGGGTATAGTTCCTGTTGTTATAGTTGCGGTACAAGATAAGTCAGGGAATTATGTGACTATGGGTTTGGGTTCATCTAATAATTTATTAGATACAATCCATACTGCTATTTCAGAGACAGAGAGCGCATTAATGCATTTTCTTAATCTGAAAGAAAAACATAAAACACATATTGAACCTGATGAAGTTTTTTCCTTGACTCAACATGAAGAACTGCATCAACAAGAAAAATTTAAGAGCCAAACTGGGTTTATCTTTGATCAATCGAGTGATTCAATTTCGTATTGTAAACTCAACTCACAATACGAAATTGTACCTGATATCGTTCAATCTGTTGTAAATCATGGATTCTCGGTATATGTTGTAGATGCTACTGATTGGAAACTGGATTTATTGTTACCAGAGCATAGATACATAGTAAGGGTAATCATCCCAGGCTTAGTACCACTGTCTTTTGGTTATAATTTAGAACCATTAGGAATGCATCGCATATATAATGTTCCTCACGATTTAGGGTATAGGGAAAATAAAATCAAATTTCATGAACTAAATAGATTTCCTCACCCTTTTAACTAAACTTAATCACAGCCATTTAAATATGACTGTGATTTTTTCTCATCTAGAGAAGGGTTGATTTTCTTTCGGTGTTAAACTCCAAGCTGCCGCAACGACAATTGTGGCAGTTCTCTTTTATTAAATTTAATGATTAGTATAATAATAAGCATGATAAATTTAGATATAAAATATTCTCCAGAGGAAGAGATTTTACAAGTTCAGAATACGATTGATAAGATAGATTGGTTTAATGAAAAAGGGTATACATTTAAACTACCGAAAACTCTGTCACTAGAAGATAGAGACTTCAGTCCTGAAAGTATTAAACAGTCTATATGGGATGAATATAAAGAAGAAAATTATAAAAAAGAGGAAAGGTATATCTTAAAAACATTACCAAAAATAAATGAAGTCTTGGAAAGTTACTTTACAGCGACTTCTATAGAACCTCAAAGTTCATATAAGATAAATCTAACTCGGTATGGAGTTGGCGGAAGCTATAATCCTCCCAATAAAATAATTGTTAACATTCAGACTCGCAGTGAAATGAAGCTTGTTAAGACAATTGTTCATGAAATTGTTCATCTTTCTATAGAAGAATTGATTCAAAAATATAATGTAGACCATTGGAGTAAAGAAAGGTTAGTCGATCTGATTCTTGAAAAAATTGCTCCAGAAGTAAATACTATGCAAAATATTCCTGTAAACACAGATAGTGTAGATGAAGCTTTTGAAAAAGAGTATACAAATATTGAAAGTATAGTAAAAAATATTTAGTTTTGAATAAATAGACTAAACACTGTACAATAGAAACAATATGGTAGTCATAGATATAGTTAAAGTCATAGTTCCAGCAGCGCTGGCTTTTTTTATTGGTATTGCTATAACCCCGATTATTACTCATTATCTGTATAAATATAAAGTGTGGCAAAAAGTGGGTGGAAAGATGGCTTTAGACGGTACGAAAGCAGTGGAGTTTACTAAACTCCATGGAGAGGCTGACTTAAAGACTCCGCGTATGGGTGGCATTGTTATATGGGGGAGTGTTCTTATTACCACACTTCTTTTTTGGATATTAGGCACATTAAACAACGACACTTTTAATAAATTGGATTTCTTGAGCCGTAACCAAACGTGGATTCCTTTTTTCACACTTCTTGTAGGTGCTTTTGTTGGATTCATAAATGATGTACTAGACGTAACGTCGGTTTCAGGACCACGTGGAATTTCATTAAAAATACGTTTAGCAATCGTTGGGGGGGTTTCTTTGTTTATTGGATGGTGGTTTTTTGAAAAACTAGATATTGTAAGCATTGCTGTTCCGTTTAACGGAGACCTCTTTATTGGTTGGCTTATTATCCCACTCTTTATGCTTATTTCTTTAGCAATCTATGCCAGTGGAGTTATTGATGGAATAGATGGACTCTCTGGAGGAGTATTTGCTTCAATATTTGCAGCATACGCCGGCATTGCATTCTACCAGCAACAAATTGATCTTGCTGCATTTTCGGCAACGATTGTTGGAGGTATTCTCGCGTTCTTATGGTTTAACATTCCTCCTGCACGGTTCTATATGACCGAAACAGGAACCATGGGGCTGACAATGACTATTGCGGTTCTGGCTTTTATGACTGATACGCTCGGAGGTGGGGAAGGGATAGCAGTACTTCCCATAATTGCAATACTTTTGGTTATTACTGTACTTTCAAATATTATTCAAGTTCTCTCAAAAAAATATCGTGGTAAAAAAGTATTCCTAGTTGCGCCTATTCATCACCACTTTGAAGCAATAGGATGGCCGAGTTACAAGGTAACTATGCGATATTGGGTAGTAAGTATAGTATTCGCATTTATAGGAATTGTCATTGCATTAATAGGGTAGTGAGCAAAAAATTATAATAAAATAAACGCCAAGAGCACCCTTGGTGTTTATTTTAATGATAATTGTTCGAAGCTTAGCTTCGAACATCGAACATTCGAACAATATTTGATTTTAGTTCTCAACTGGAAGCTGTAAGCTAAAAACTGTAAACTATAAGGATGAAACCTATCGATCGTACTCTTCTTATAATAACTGGGACACTTGTTGTGTTTGGTTTTTTTATTTTTACATCAGCATCACTTGGGCTTTTAGCTAGAGATGGGGCGCGCTTTTCATCAGTTGCGTTTAGTCAGATTTTCTTTGGAATGTTCCTTGGTACGATCTTTCTTTTCATTATGTCGAAGATTAAATATCGGCTATGGAAACCTATTTCTCTATATATATTCATACTTTCTATACTAGGTACATTACTTGTGTTTATACCCAGTCTTGGTTTTGAAGTAAATGGAGCTCGTAGATGGGTTTATTTATTTGGTTTTTCATTTCAACCAGCAGAGTTCTTAAAACTGGGTTTTGTTTTGTATCTGGCAACATACCTCTCCTCTATACGATACAAAATAACAGAATTCAAACACGGACTAATACCTTTTGCATTAATAATGGGTATACCAAGCATAATACTATTACTTCAACCAGACACTGGCACAGTACTAGTACTAGCTTCAGCTGGTATAGCTATGTATATAACAGCAGGTGCCAAAGTTCGTGATTTGTTTATTCTTCTTTTGGTTGCAATACTAGCTTTTTCTGTTCTTGTATATCAACGACCATATCTTAAAGATCGCCTTGAGACCTATATACGTCCAGGAATGAACTTACAAGAGTCTGGGTATCAACTAAATCAATCACTTATCGCAATAGGTTCTGGTGGTGTACTAGGTAGAGGCTTCGGACAAAGTGTACAAAAGTTTAATTATCTACCAGAACCAATAGGGGATTCTATCTTTGCTGTTGCTGCAGAAGAATTTGGTTTTATTGGTGCGCTCATTCTTATACTTTTGTTCTTATTTTTTTCTTTTAGGGGACTCAAAATTGCAACTAAAGCACCTGATTATTTCGGTGGACTGCTTATAGTTGGAATTGTTATACTTATTACATCCCAGTCATTTATAAACATCGGCTCAATGCTTGGCGTTTTTCCGCTTACTGGATTACCATTACTTTTTATTAGTCATGGTGGCACAGCTATGTTATTTGCACTAGGTAGTGTTGGTATTATTTTAAACATTTCTAAATATAGAAAAACATAAGTTCAATATGAAAATAGTTTTAACAGGATCAGGTAGTGGGGGACACTTTTATCCACTTATTGCAGTAGCTCAAGAAATAAAAGATACTGCAGCGGAGAAAAAATTGATTCAACCTAAGTTATATTATTTTGGCCCAAAACCGTTTGAAGAACGAGCTTTATTTGAGCTTGATATAGAACATTACTACAGTAGCGCAGGTAAGCTTCGTAACTATCCATCAATATGGAATTACATAGATATGGTGAAAACCGTATTTGGTGCATTCCTTGCACTAATTAAACTTTACTTTATATATCCAGATGTAGTATTTAGCAAAGGAGGCTATGCAAGCTTTCCAACTGTTTTAGCTGCACGGATACTAAAAATACCTGTTGTTATGCATGAATCAGATTCAATAATGGGTAGAACAAACGCATGGACTGCAAAATTTGCAAAAAGTGTAGCTATTTCGTATCCAGAACTTGCAGAAACATTACCACACAACAGAGTTGCACATACAGGGAATCCAATTCGTAAAGAACTATTCAAGCCAGAAAAAGAAGGTGCTTTTGAATATTTAAACTTAGAACCAGATGTACCAGTGATTCTAGTACTTGGGGGATCTCAAGGCGCACAAATTATAAATAATACAATTGTAGATGCTCTTGCTGAACTATTACCAAATTTCCAAGTAATCCATCAAGTTGGTGAAAAAAATATAAAAGAAATAAAAGGTAGGGTTGATGTAATAATGTCAGACCATCCAAACAAATCTAGGTATCATCCATTTGGTCTTTTAAATGCACTTGCTCTTCGCATGACATATGGTGCAGCTAACTTAGTTGTAACAAGAGCTGGGTCTGGAAGTATATTCGAAACTGCCGCAGCTGGAATACCAAGTATAATAATTCCAATTCCAAGAAATGTTTCCAGAGATCAAAGCTCTAATGCATTTACTTATGCGAGGTCAGGTGCAGCTATTGTAATAGAACAAAATAATCTAACACCCCACTTGTTAAATACTGAAATAAGTCGACTGATTAATAATCCTGAAGAGATGAAACGTATGTCAGAAAGTGCAAAAACTTTTTCTCGTCCAGACGCTGCGCACACAATAGCAGAAGAATTAATTAATATAGGTATCGAGCATGAATCATAAAAGGATTAATAAATAATAATTATGAACTTTAACTTCTTAAAAAAACTTATATCAATAAATAAAGTCGTCACACGAATAGCGCCTAGTCCAACTGGTGTTCTTCATATAGGTACAACTAGAACAGCTTTGTATAATTACCTATATGCTAAAGCGCATGGTGGTAAATTTATACTTCGTATTGAAGACACTGACAAAGAACGTAGTAATGTAGAGTTCGAAAAAGATATACTAGAAGGTCTCTCTTGGTTAGGTATAGATTATGATGAGCTGTATCGACAGTCAGAAAGAGTAGGTGTATACACTAAATATTTAACTCAATTAGTAGATTCTGGAAAAGCTTTTATATCAAAGGAAGCAAGTAAGAAAGACCCTAATGTTCAAGTGGAAGTTGTACGTCTAAAGAACAATGGTGAATCAATAACATTTAAAGATGAAATACGTGATGAAATAACTTTTAATACAACAGATCTTGGAGACTTTGTTATAGCGCGTTCAATGACAGAGCCTCTATATCACTTGGCTGTGGTAGTGGACGATTATGAGATGGGAGTAACGCATGTAATTCGTGGCGAAGACCACATATCAAATACACCACGACAGATACTAATACAGCGTGCTTTAGGTATAAAGGAGCCTATATATGCCCATATTCCGCTTATTTTAAACCCAGATCGTTCTAAAATGTCTAAACGCAAAGGAAGTACATCAATCACTGAATATCGCGTAAATGGCTATATAAAAGGGGCATTGATAAATTATCTAGCATTCCTAGGATGGAACCCTGGTACTGAAAAAGAGTTCTATACCTTACCTGAACTTATAAAAGATTTTTCTTTTAAACAGGTTCAAAGGGGTGGGGCAATGTTTGACATAAATAAACTAAATTGGTTCAACAAAGAACATATAAAAACACTACCAAAAGAACAGATAATCAAATTATTTGAAAATGTATTACCTGAAAGTATTAAAAGTCTACCTCAATATTCAACAGAGCGGTTAGAAAAAGTAACTGAAGAAATACTAGAGAGAATAAACACATTTAAAGAACTTGCTGATTTATCTACAACAGGGGAGTTTGATTATTTTTTCTCATCACCTAAAATAACAACAAAACTTTCTTGGAAAGAAGACTCTAATGAAGTAACAAAAAAATATCTAGAAGAGATAATAGCAAAACTAGATGTTCTTTCAGAACATGAATTCACACAGAAATCAGTTAAAGACTCAATCTGGGATTACACAAATGAAGTTGGGAGAGGTTCTGTTTTATGGCCAATGAGAGTAGCACTATCAGGAAAAGACAAATCACCAGATCCATTTGTACTTTCTTCTATATTTGGTAAAGAAGAAAGTATTAAACGACTAAAAAATGCGAAAGATACACTTTAATCAAATAAAAATATCTATATACTTTATTGCAATTTTAATAAGTATATTGGTATTATTCAGTTCTTTATTTATTGGATCTATAATATCTAAAGTAGAGGCTGCTAGTATTGATGAACTTAAAAAAGAAATCTTAGATTTTAATGCAAAGATAGCTAAACTTGAAGCAGAAATAACTAAGTACGAATCTGAATTAAATGTTATAGGTGGTAATAAAAAAACTCTTGAAAATGCTGTCAATGAACTATCGATATCTAAAAGAAAATTACAAACTAGTATAAAGCTCACTCAAAACCAGATATTTTCAACCACTTTACAAATACAAGAACTAGCTGAAAATATAATTACTAAAGGAGATCGTATAGAAAATGATACAGAAGCAGTAGCCTTAGCAATCAGACGAATGAATGAGCTAGAATCACAATCTATGATTGAAGTGATTCTTGGTTATGATAATCTTGATGAATTTTGGAATAATCTAGAAACACTACAAAAATTCCAGACAACAGTACGTGACGAATTAAAAACATTGAAACAACTTAAGAGTGAACTAGAAAGTACAAAGAAATCTTCGGAAATAAAGAAAGGTGATTTAACTAATTATAAAACACAACTTTCTGGACAGAAAAATGTATTAGAAGGAAACTTGTCAAAGAAGAATGTACTCCTTGATGAAACAGTAGAAAAAGAATCTGAATATCAAGAACTATTAAATACACGCTTAGCTGCTCGAGAGCAATTTGAGAATGAAATGCTAGAACTAGAATCACAGCTACGTATTGCTATCGATTCAGGCAGTATACCTCCTTTTGGTTCTGGTATTTTACGTTGGCCGTTTAGCTCAGAACAAATGAAAAGATGTTTATCATATGACAAATCACTTGGTAATATAAATTGTATTACACAGTATTTTGGTAATACGCCATTTTCTACAAAAAACCCTCAGGTATACAGTGGACGTGGGCATAACGGAACAGATTTTCGTGCTTCAATAGGAACTAAAATACAGTCAGCACTTTCTGGTACAATTGTTGAAACAGGGAACACGGACTTACAAAAAGGCTGTTATTCGTATGGAAAATGGATACTCGTAAAGCATAAAAATGGACTATCGACTCTTTACGCACATCTCTCTTATGTCTCAGTTAAAGCTGGTCAAGAAGTGTTGACTGGGGACATTATAGGATTTAGTGGTAATACTGGATATTCAACAGGTCCACATTTACATTTTACCGTGTATGCATCGGAGGGAGTAAAAGTTGTACGTCTTGGAGATGTAAAGAAAATAACTAATTGTGGAAATGTACGTATTCCTATTGCTCCACTAGATGCATATCTAAACCCTCTTTCGTACCTATAAAAATTAGTATGTATAAAACAAAAAAGGTCGATAGCGTATTCTATCGACCAGACCTCTCATTGCTCAAATCCTTGAATAGCGACGATGTAATACATCGCTATTAAAAACACTGGAAACAGTGCGAAAAAAGTTAGAATTGCCATATTTTTCAGAAAAATTGGCCGTTCTGATTTCTTAGCCTCGTTTAGTTTTTCAGCTAGTGTAGGCATTTTCACAATTCCTTGGTTTTTGTAAAGGACGTTCCTTTACGTTCTGTATTAATAATAGCATATTATAGACTATTTGTCAAGTACCCGTAATGGTTCAATACCTATGCAACACCTTAAAGGTTAAAATCAAAGCATATG
>CAZVBS010000011.1:0-20854 GCA_964625905.1 uncultured Candidatus Saccharibacteria bacterium
TGTTTTCATCTGCATATTTCTTCACATCTTTTGCCACCTTTTCAAAAATCTTTCCATGCTCTTCCCATGTAATTACTTTTTCCATGTTTATTATTATATCAAAAAATTAAACCCTGTGTTTTAGTGATTAAAATATACATAACAAAACCGAGAATCGGTTCTAGAATGAAATACGAGGAGTGAAATAAAAAATTACAATACCATCAAACCTTTGAAAATAAATGCAGTTCGAGGCACGCGATAGAAATTGAAAAAGCTGTACCGTGGTACAGCGTTGAAATTTCTTGAAGCGTAACGAAGAAATGTATTATTTTCAAAGGTTTGAGCTAAAATGGGTTTTTGGCGCCACGAACTTCAAAGTGGACGTGCGGACCTGTACTACGTCCCGTACTCCCAACATACCCTATGACCTGTCCCTTCACCACATTCTGACCTACGTAAACTATATTTTGTGAGTTGTGAGAATAAAGTGTTTGTGTTCCATTTTCATGACGTACTACTATATATACACCGTATCCACCATTCCATCCTGATCCACGAGAAATTATTACTCTACCTGATGCAGCAGCAAGAATTGGTGTTCCTCTAGGAGCTGCTAAATCAACTCCATTGTATCCATGAAGTCCTTGTGATTTACGCCCACCAACAATTGGACGTAAGTAATATCCTGAATATGTAGGACCTCCTGATCCACGCACTATAGTTCCTGAACTACTATATACTGGTGTAGCTATTTCACCACCTGGGATTGTTACTACATCACCAACTACAAGAACTGTATTTTCTGACATTTCATTATATTGAATGATTTCATCAACATCTCCTTTATATTTCTTTGCAATACTTGCGAGTGTGTCATCTTTCTTTACTGTATGTTGTACTCCAGATATAGGAAGAATAACGAGTATCTGTCCTTCATGTATTATAGAACCTCTTTTAATATCATTGGCCCAAATAATTGTACCTGCTGAAACGCTAAACATTTTAGCAATCTGTGAAATAGAATCTCCTTCTCGTACAACATAGATGCTAATACTCCCACCATTTTGTGGATACTCTTCAATATCCGCAAGTGTTCCTTGAGGTCCAGTCTCCGAAAGAAGAGCAGAGTCATCAACAATAGTAATATCACCACCTCCTTTTGATGGGTTTGGATCTACATTAAGTGCAGCTCTCAGAACTAGTGCGCTTTGTGAACTATCAGATTGCTCTATATTATTTTCTATTGAGTATAAAAAGTCTGGCAAGAGACTACTAAAAAATGAAACGATTCCAGCATTAGCTGAAGTTGGTGACATTATAAATAATATAGCCACAATAAAAGTAACGGAATTAAACCTAATATGTGATCTATATGTCATCCGCCCGTTTTCCTTACTATTTGAAGGGTCGGAATCTTGTGTGTTTGAGTTGATAAGCTAAATGTTAAGATAAAATGTCTTCACTCCAAATCTGAAACGGCTCATTTGAGCCATATAATACAATCTACGTCTCTGTATTCATCCACTATATCCTCTATTGATTAAAAGTCAACGAGCTATACACATATATAATTTATAATTTTTACAGCCTTATTTTGAGCCATTTTAGAGTATTTTATCTTAATTATATGTTATAGTTTTTTAGTGAGTTATCTAGAAAATCTAAACGAAAAACAGCGTACTGCGGTCCTACATAAAGACGGCCCTTTACTTATTATTGCAGGTGCAGGTGCTGGAAAAACACGAGTACTAGCGTGTCGTATACTTCACCTATTAAAGTGCGGTGTTCTTCCAGAAAAGATTCTTGCTGTTACATTTACAAATAAATCCGCAAAGGAGATGCGCGAACGAGTACATGAATATATTAAAGCGGATAGAGATTTAAACCTTCCTATCTCACAATCTGCGCTACGTGCACCATCTCCATTTGTTTCGACTTTTCACTCACTTGGTGTGCACATTCTAAAAGAGAATGCGTCTCTTTTAGAATTAAAAAGACATTTTAGTATTTTTGATCGATCGGACTCTATTCGCGCAATCAAAGAAGCAATGAAACGTAGCGATATTGACCAGAAGCAATTTGAACCGCGAAAGATATTAGGGATAATCTCAAGAGCAAAAGGTGACGGTGTGACTCTGTCTATGTTTCAAGAAAGTGTTGGGAACGATTATATGAAACGCACCGCATCAGTTGTGTGGGAAAAATACGAAAGTATTCTCAAGAAAGAGCATGCTCTAGACTTTGACGATCTACTTCTAAAGACAATGATTTTACTTGAAAATAATGAAGATGTGCGAAATAAATACAATAACGTATGGGAATATATTTTAATCGACGAATACCAAGACACTAACAAAGTGCAATACAGAATATCCGAGCTTCTTGCAGGTAAAACACAAAACATTTGTGTAGTTGGAGACATTGATCAAAATATTTATAGCTGGAGAGGCGCTGATATACAAAACCTTCTTGATTTCAAAAATACATATGCAAATACAACTACTGTTTTACTTGAAGAAAACTATCGTTCAACTCAAAATATACTCGCAGCATCAAATGCAATTATAGAAAAAAATAAAAACAGAATAGAGAAAAAGCTTTTCACTAAACAAAAAGAAGGGGAAAGGATTACTGTGTCTTCAGCTTATGATGAAGAAGCAGAAGCTCACTATATAGCACAAAAATCAGGGGAACTTATAAAAAAAGGAATTAAGAAAGAAGAAATCGCTGTGCTATATAGAACAAACTTTCAATCACGAGTACTCGAAGAAGTATTTATATATCATGACATTCCATATCAAGTCCTTGGTACAAGATTCTTTGAACGAAAAGAGGTTAAAGATATTCTTTCATATCTTCGCGCAGCTATTAACCCTGAAAATACAGCGGATATTAAACGTATTATCGACGCACCTCCTCGTGGTATTGGTAAAGTGACATTACTTCGTATGATCGAAAACTTAGACCATGAACTCTCTCCAGCAATGAGAAAACGTGTTGAAGAATTTAGATCTCTTCTTAAGAAGATCGCGGAATATTCTATGAATAATAAACTTTCTTTAACTATCACTTACATTTTAAAAGAAAGCGGTATTGAGAAACATTTAAAACATGGTAAAGAAAGTAATAAAAACGAAAACCTAGAAAGACTACAAAACATTTATGAGCTAGTGACTCTTGCAACAAAGTACGACCACTTATCGCCAGAGGAGGGAGTTGAAGAGCTACTTGAAAACGCTGCACTTGCAACCGATCAAGATTCACTAGATAAAAAAATGGACGCAGTAAAACTTATGACAGTACATGCTTCAAAAGGTTTAGAGTTTGATTATGTGTTTGTATCTGGATTGGAAGATGGTATGTTTCCTCAACACTCTTTCGACGGAAAAGACAATGAAGAAGAAAGAAGACTTTTTTATGTTGCACTCACACGAGCTCGCAAAAAAGTTTTCCTAACTTTTTCGTCAATGAGAACTATTTTTGGTTCTAGAGAAGCTCGCTTACCATCTGATTTTATTAATGACATCCCTGATGAATTTTTAGAGGGAGACGATTCTGATGTTTCGCAAGACATCATGTCTGATTTCCCGCAGGGAATCATGTCCGGAGACCAGGACGATAAACAAGAACTTACAGAAGTGGAGGGCAAGAAAGAATTCCTTATTATAGAATAGTCATATAAACAAAATATGTTTGCTAAAAAATCACTAGGTCAACACTTCCTCATTGCTCCGCAGATTATTAAAAAAACTGTGGATGCTGCAAACGTATCTAAAAAAGATACAGTTCTTGAGATTGGCCCAGGGAATGGAGCGCTCACTCGTGAGCTACTTCTACAAGCTGGTAAAGTTATCGCCGTCGAGAAAGATGGAGAATTGGTAGAAAAACTAAAAGAAATATTTAAAAAAGAAATACATGATGGATTACTAGAGGTTATTCATGATGATATTCTTGAGTGTGATTTAAGCACGCTTTCATTAATTGATGGTGAGTATAAAGTTGTTGCTAATATTCCATACTATATAACTGGGATACTTATAAGAACTTTGTTAACTAACGAAATACAAGCACGTACTATTGTACTCATTGTACAAAAGGAAATCGCTGAACGTATCGCAAGAGAAAAAAAAGAAAGTCTGCTATCGCTTAGCGTAAAAGTGTATGGAACTCCTAGATATATAGGCACTATCAAGCGTGGTGCGTTTAACCCAGCACCTAAAGTAGACTCTGCAATACTGTTAATTGAAGATGTCTCAAGAGATTTATTCGGTAATTCTTCTTTGGATATCAACGAAGAATCCTTTTTTAAGACTTTAAAAGCTGGCTTTTCTAGTAAAAGAAAGCAGGTTCGCAATAACTTAGAGAAGGTTGCAGATAAAGAAGTAATTATTAAGGTTTTTGATGAGCTTAACTTAGATCCTAAAATACGAGCCGAAGACATGTCGCTTGAAATATGGAGAGAGGTTGTAGGTAGGCTACATATAAAATAAAAGAAAAATGGTGAACGTCTGATTCATCGCAATGAATCATGTCCACAGACCAACGTCCACCATTTTGCTGTGAATTATTGGCTTTATCTATTCACACTTCTGGCATAGAAGAATAATCAAATATTGCTATACTATTAGTGTGAATGAGCGTTTCTTAAAGAAAAACGTAGTGCTTATTACCGTTGTTTTAGTCGGTATTATTTTAGCCTTTATATTTTATACCCAACTCCAACAAGGCAACACTACAAAACCCTCAATAACTGCAAACTCTGCAGAAATCCAAAGGCTTGTAAATGAGACAGTCTCTCTAGATACCGACAACGACGGCCTAAAGGATTGGGAGGAAGTACTATTAGGAACAGATCCAAAAAATCCTGATACTGACAGTGATGGAACAACTGATAAAGATGAAGTGGACCAAGACAGAGACCCACTTATTGCTGGACCTGATGATTCTGTATTGTCGAGCAACACTTCTATAACAAATGACGCGGATCCTAAGACAGATGACCGTACTGTAACCGAAGACCTTGCTATCGAACTGTTCACTGGATACATAAGCCTTAAAAAAGATGGAAATTTAAACACTATAACTAGCGATAGTCTTATTACAGCAATAATTGATAAGACAGTAAGAAGTGCTGACATACGACCTTACAACACAGAAGATATTACAATTATTGAAGACCCTTCGGAAGAAGCAATCCATGCATACGACATCCAACTTACTAATATTCTCAAACCAGATCAAGCTATGGAAAATGATTTGGTTATACTTAGACAGGTACTTGAAACAAAAAACAATAATGACCTAGTAGCATTTGATACATCAATCAAACACTACGGGAAAATCGTATCCAAAATGCTTTTACTTTCTGTGCCAACTACTATTTCCACTGAACATGTTACTGCAATCAATGCACTTATGAGGGTTATAGAAAATATTAAAAGCATGAAAACTGTCTTTATAGACCCTTTAGAAGCACTCATTGGTGTAGAGGAATATACTGACAATGAGTTTATTTTTGTACAAAATCTACAAACCATCGGGAGATATCTAGAATTATACAGAATCTCAAATGAGTAATATGAAAGAAAAATTTATATATAAAAAAATAACAACACTTATACTTATTTTGTCGTTTGTTTTACCTGCAACATTCCTTACAGTACCTAGTAAAACACATGCTTTTGGATTGGACACCATAGGTGGACCATCCAATATTATAAATGTGGGGTTTTCAGCCATAAGTGCCGGCTTTGACGCTATTAGTTCCGTCGCTCAAACTAGTCTAGCATTTAAAGAATACGTACTCGATCCACTCACTGTTCTACTTAGAGAGGTACTTATATCTAACATAACTAAAAATATAGTAAACTGGATTAACGGCGGTTTTGAAGGTGAGCCTGCTTTTATTACAGACCTTGGTGGATTCTTAACTGATATTGGTGACGAGGTTTTAGGTTCTTTTATAGAAGCAGACGGCAACCTAGCTGGTTTATGTAAACCTTTTAGAGCCGACGTACGAATCGCGCTAGCCCTCGATTATTATTCAAGAGATGATGTTTCTTGTACATTGAGTGATGTGCTAGGTAATGTAAGCGATGCATTTGGAGATCTTTCTTCTAAAGATGCGTGGGATCAATGGTATCAACTATCAATAAATCCAAACAACAATGCTGTTGGTTCATTTTTAAGTGCACGAAATTCTATACGACTAGAGCAAGCAAGTAAGCAAGATGTAGCAAAACAAGTACTAGGGTGGGGTAACGGTTTTCAGTCATATGAAGTTTGTGACGACCCAGCGACAAGCTCCGCAGATGATACTGCACCAGTACTGTCAGGTACTATTAATGGTGTAAAGCTTAACTGCCGTATTGCAACTCCAGGGATTATTATAAACAAAACTCTTGGCGACACTCTTGGAACTGGATATAGACAACTTGAACTAGCTGACGAAATTAACGAAATTATCGGTGCTCTTCTTGGTCAACTTGTAAAGCAAGTACTTGGTGGTCCTAAAGGCTTATCAGGACTTAGTCAAAGTTATAATGGGCAACCTGCATATATAGACAGACTAGTCCAAGAAAGCAGAGATTCTTCGTCAATTAGCGATAAGACACTAGAAGCAATACAAAATGATTTACAAAAAGAAGGTGACTATAGATATGCAAAGCAAGCATCTCTAGGTTCGGTAAAATCCGCAATAGAGAATATCAAAGGCCTCTATCAATGTTATGTGGAGAAAGCAGCACAAAAACGAACATTATGGGGAATAGTAGGAGAAGGAAATAACAAAAGTATCGTGTCATTTACTTCTGCAGAACTTACTGCAAACGCAAATAGTGCTTCTTCTACAATAGCTAGTACCTTAGTACCACTCCGGGACAGGTTAATGAAAGACATTGTGGATGTAGATGATATTACAAGTAAACTTATTGTTATAAAAACAGATTTAGAAAACGTGGAGTCACTAGAAGATTTAAATGAAATCATCGGTAGATATCAAACACTTAAAGAAAGTGAACAAATCAAAACAGTAAAAGATGTCTATGACTCAGAGCTTGAAAGAGATGGTTACCCTGGAGAAGAACACGGGCTTGCTAAAGGTATCATCCGAGATATGGCGACACTCAATAGTCAAACAAGTGCTAGTTTAGAAGCGTGTCAAAGTCTTGTGTTAACACAACAACCTTTTATATCAACTGGAAATTAATATGAAAAAGATACTATTAACAACTATAATAATTTTCATATTCTTCTCTGGTATTTTCCCGCTGGTTCAACAAATACCTCGTGCAGTGGCGCAAGAAACTAATACAGAACTAACTTCCGGCCAAAGATTCGACCAAAAACGAATAAAAGACCAAGAAGAAAAGATTAAAACAGAAACTGACCCAACAAAAAAAGCCGAGATGGAAACGGAGTTAGTGCGACTAAAAAAGATAGAGAGTGATAAAAACAAAGACTTGGCAAACGCAGCAGCAACGAGAGTGCAGGCTGAAAAAGGAACTTGTGACTCTCTAATACCAATCTATTGTGCGTTAGTGGCTTTTGGTGAATGGGCTATGTCGCTAATAGCTGTTATACCAATCGCTATTACAAGCTTCTTTGTATATGTGTCTGGCTCTATTTTGGACATTGTTGTCTCTGATTTGGTTGTAGATTTCCCAAAATATTTTAATGCAGCAGACTCTGGGATATTAGAAACATGGAGTACGCTACGTGATTTAGCAAATATCTTCTTTATATTCGGACTTCTCACAATAGCTATATCAACTATCTTAGGGACTGGCTATGGTTACCGAAAACATCTACCTACTATAATAATAGTTGCTTTATTTATAAACTTTAGTTTGTTTTTCACAAAATTTATTATTGATATTTCAAACATATTTGCTTTGCAATTCTATAACGGCATAGCTGGGTTAGGTAATGGTGCGTCAATTTCATCTGTATTTATGAATCAACTTGGGGTAGTCTCACTTCATGATACAGGATCAGTATTAGAATCACTTCGAGATTTAGCTAGCAAAGACGGTGGTATAGGATTGATATTTACTTACTCAATCTTTACTTCCATATTTTTTATGATTACTGCTTTTGTATTTATGTTTACAGCAATAATGTTGGTAATTCGAGCTGTTGGGTTTATCTTACTTGTAATACTTTCTCCTCTTGCATTTGTAGCAATGGCTTTACCAAAAACACAATACTTAGCTAAAGATTGGTGGACGAATTTATTTAAATACGCACTATTTGCTCCAATATTATTTATGCTACTTTGGGTAACGATAACTATTATGCAAAGTATTACAGAGTCTGTTAGCTTACAAAACGGATTCCTTGATGTATTTTCTGGAGATAGTGGTAAAAGAGCAGGTGCAGCTGGACTTATGGTGAACTTTTTAATCCTAATAACACTAATGCTCGCCTCAGTTATTATTTCAAACAAACTTTCACTTGCAGGTGGAAAACAAGCAGTAAAACTCGCAGGGAAAACAACTTTTGGAACTTTGGGTGCTCTTGGACGCAACTTACCAGGTAGAGGTTTTAGTAAACTTTCACAATACGAGAGATTTAAAAACACAGTAGAGACTGCCGGTAAAACAGGAGCAACTCGTTTAGATAAAATCAAAGGATTTGGTGCGCGAATGGCCATTCGAGGGACGCAATATGGGGCAAAAGCAAGTTATGATTTACGCGCTGCGCCTGGGATTAAAGATACCGCAAAAACATTTGGTATAGGTGACTTAGGTAAACCACAAAAAGGTGGTTACGACGCAATACTTAAGAAACAAACAAAGGCTATCGATGCATTCAAGAAATCTCTAAAAACAGATACAACTAATGAAGAAAACGAAAAAGCTACCTTAACAGAAGAGTTGAATCTAACTCAAGAACAAATAGACACTATTAAAAAAGAAAAAGAAACCGCAGATATTAAGCTAAAGACAGCAAAAGTACAACACGAGAATGCTAAAAGAGCATATGGTAAAGATTCGTTTAAAGCATTAAGTAAAGAAAGAGGCGCTAAGGATATTGGAAAAACTGTCAATCAATTAACGACCAAAGTTGATAAAATCAGTGAAATTGAGACAAAATTAAAAGATGTTAACGCTAAAATAGCGAACGCAAAAGAAACAGACAAAGAAAGAACCCGAGCATACGCGCGCACATTAGCTACCGAAAAGACATTTAGCACATTATTCATGAAAGTTCCACGTAAAAACAAAGAAGCAGCAGTTATGGTGCGTGAAGTTAAAAGTAAAGAAGAACGACATGCGGAAATGGGAAGAGAACTTGCTGAAGAAAAGTTAAAAGAAAAGGAGTCAAAAGAGCCTAAAGAAGACAAAGAAGAATCAAAACCTAAAGACAAGTAACACTATGGAACAAACTCTTAAACAAATCCTCGACACACAAATAGGTAAACTACCCAAGTCTATACTAGAGTTACTTGCGTCTGGCTCTCTTACCAATAATGTAGAGACAGTGGTATTTCAATATGATATTAGTCAAGAATCAAAAGATACTATCGAAGACGAAACTGTACTTGTTGTTATAGGGCTTGAGTCGCTAGAAGATTATGAACATAATTTAATAGAGAATGCAGGATTAACAGCAGAACAAGCAGAGAAAATAGCACTAGCTATTGTTTCAGTAGTAATACGTCCTATACAGGGAGACTGGTATAAATTTCTTGAACAACAATTAAGCGAGGAACCTACACAAGAATCGAACATAACTACTGATAATGCAATAGAAAAAACACCGAAAGAAGATTTGGACTCTATAAAAGAAGCAGTAAGAGCTAACAATACTGAAGTAAGTATTAAAAACCTTATTTCTGGTATCAAATAAGTTTAAAGTTACTATGGCAAATACAGATATAAATCAAATAATAAAAGATAGGTTTAATAAACTTCCACCAAAACTTCAAGAGGCTATAACCTCTACTGAAGTAGCTTTAAAATTACGAGAAATATCTCAAAAGTATCGTTTACATATTGACCAAGGTCAAATTCTTGAGAATGAAACATATATGGTACTTCTTGGTATTGAACAATCTGAAAACTACAAAGAAAACTTAAAAAAAGAACTTAGAATATCAGAAGAAAATGCAATTAAAATATCAAATGATGTTGCAAAAGAAATATTTCTATCTGTGAGAAATATACTTAAAGAAACAACGACCATTCCACCAAAAAAAGATACTAAAAATATAAATATCACTCCAATAGGTGTTAAACCAGACGACAAAATAATACCAACAAAAAAAACGCCCATCTCTTATTTGAACGAAGATAGTACAATAACCCATAAACCCAAAACTGGCGATTCCTCTCAAGGAATCGTGTCCGGAGACCGATCATCCTCTCAAGGAATCGTGTCTGATGACTCGCAAGGCATCAAGCCTATAGACCAGGGCATAGACAAAGACCAGCCATCGACAGATATAAAAACACCAGAAACCGAAATAACTCCAACCTCAACCACAATTACCAGTGTCTACGGCACAGAGACCGAAAATACAAGCAAACTCGATTCTGTTGTAAGAAATAAACCTAAAGTAATAAATGTAGTAGCAACTAAAGGCTATACTGTTGATCCTTATAGAGAACCAATTAAATAACTTACATATTGTAAATTTTATATTTTAAAAAAGTTATCAAATTAAAAGGGAAAAGGTGTATTAAATACAGTATAATATATTTATGCGATATCAAGTACCGCAATTTATTGAAGTCGAAGATAGAATCTTTGGTCCATTAACACTTAAGCAATTTATTTATCTTACAGGTGGTGCTGGGCTAGCTTTCACATTGTGGAGACTTTTACCTTTATTTATTGCGCTTATTTTTATACTTCCTGTGATGGCGTTATCTGTAGGACTCGCATTTTACAAAGTAAATAACCGACCTCTCTTAACCACATTAGAGTATGGTATTAGCTATTTCTTTGGCAAAAAACTATATTTATGGGAAACCAATAAAAAAGCACCGAAGAAAGCCCCGTCAATAGGCTCAAGTAGAGAGCCTGTTATTTCTGTACCAAAGTTATCTGAAAATAAATTAAAAGATCTGGCGTGGAGTCTTGATATAAAAGAAAATATAAAATAGATATGGCTAAAGAAAAATCACAAGCATCCCAAGATTTTGTACCTATAGAAAAAATACGTGATGGTATTGTTATATTAAAAGACGGCTCACTACGTGGCATTCTAATGGCTTCATCACTCAACTTCGCATTAAAATCTGCAGACGAACAAAATGCTATTATTTCTCAATTTCAAAACTTTCTTAACTCACTAGAATTCTCTGTACAAATATCTATTCAGTCACGAGAATTAGACATAAGGCCTTATGTTGCATTACTAGAAGAACAGTTAGAGAATACAACAAACGATTTAATGCATATCCAGATACAAGAATACATTGAGTTTATTAAAAATTTTGTTGATGCGTCAAATATAATGACTAAAAACTTTTTTATAGTCGTTCCTTATACAAAACCAACTATTCAATCTAAAGATGGTTTATTTTCTAAGTTTTTTGATAAAGAAAAAAATACCAATCAAGACCAAATAAACTTCGAAGAAGCTCTTTCTCAACTTGAACAACGTATGGCTGTTGTTGAACAAGGATTAATACGTTCAGGAGTACGTGTGATAAAGCTTGATACAGAAGAAGTGATCGAGCTATATTATAAAATCTTCAATCCTGGTGAACAAGAAAAACCTATTAAGTTAGGGCAAGAACAAGTAACACAGCAAGTAAATCAATAAATATGGCATTCTTAGATTTTTTCAGAAAAAATAAAAAAATTGAGAATAACGAAATTATTCCAATTCTACCAGAAGAGATATATCGAGCTGGTGCTCTTGAGTTAAAGGATATTATTGCTCCGTCAGCACTTAAAGTTACTCCAAAAGAACTTCACCTTGGAGACAAGATTGCGCGTACTTTTTTTGTGATTTCGTATCCAAGATTCCTTAATAGTAGTTGGTTTTCTCCTATTATTAATTTAGATAAAATTTTTGATATCTCTATTTCAATTCATCCAACCGACACCGCAGCAGTTTTAAGAAAATTCCAAAAAAAAGTAGCCGAGATACAAAGTCAAATAACAAATAGGGAAGGGAAGGGTCTAGTACGTGATCCAAAGCTCGATACAGCATATCAAGATTTAGAACAATTACGTGACCAATTACAACAAGCTCAAGAAAAAATATTTGATGTTGGTATTTATATAACTATATATGGAAATACAATAGACGAACTTGATAAAACAGAGTCAGAGATTAAATCTATGCTTGAGTCTAAGCTTATTTATCTTAAACCAGCACTGTTCCAACAAATACAAGGATTTCTTAGTGTGCTCCCAATAGCCACTGATGAACTAAAGGTTCATTCAAAATTAAATTCTTCTCCGCTTTCAAGCATATTTCCGTTTGTTTCATTTGACTTAACTTCCGATAAAGGAATCTTATACGGGATTAACCGACATAACTCAAGCTTAATACTGTTTGACCGTTTTTCTTTAGAAAACTATAACTCTGTAACCTTTGCTAAATCTGGTTCAGGTAAATCATACGCAACTAAGCTTGAAATACTTAGAACACTTATGTTTGATACTGAAGTTATTGTGATTGACCCAGAGAGAGAATATGAATATATGGCAGAAGCAACAGGTGGACGACACTTTAATATATCACTTAGTTCAGAACACCATATTAACCCGTTT
The DNA here is from genome assembly GCA_964625905.1 of uncultured Candidatus Saccharibacteria bacterium. Classification (GTDB taxonomy): domain Bacteria; phylum Patescibacteriota; class Minisyncoccia; order Phycocordibacterales; family JABMNX01; genus JABMNX01. The sequence goes on from CAZVBS010000011.1 coordinate 12,718, forward strand.
GATATACCTATACCTAGAGAGGACGAAAACCCAGCAGATATATTACGCTCAAACATAATTACGCTCGTTGGTTTGTTCCGTATTATGCTAGGTGGACTTAGTCCTGAAGAAGATGCGATTGTAGATAGAGCAATTACAGAGACATACGCTCTTAAAGATATAACACCTCAATCTGATTTCTCACAAATAGAACCACCACTTCTTTCTGACTTTGAAATGGTTCTAGCGGGTATGGAAGGTAGTGATTCTCTAGTACAACGTCTATCTAAATACACTCACGGAACATGGTCTGGATTCATTAACCGACCAACAAATGTTGATATTAATAAAAAATTCGTAGTATTCTCGGTACGGGACATGGAGGACGACTTAAAACCTGTTGCGATGTATATTGTCACACACTTCATATGGAATATGGTTCGTAAAAATCTAAAAAAACGATTACTTGTTATCGATGAAGCATGGTGGATGATGAAGTCTGAAGATACAGCTTCATTCTTGTTTAGTATCGCGAAACGTGGAAGAAAATATTTCCTAGGTCTAGCTACAATTACACAAGATGTTAGTGACTTCCTAAGCTCTCCATATGGAATGCCTATGATCAGCAACTCTTCTATACAGATGCTTATGAAGCAATCTCCAACATCTGTAGACCTTATTCAAAAAACATTTAAATTAAGTGACGAGGAAAAATATTTACTACTCGAATCTGATGTAGGAGAGGGTATATTTTTCGCTGGATTAAAACATGTAGCTATCAAAGTTATTGCTTCTTACACTGAAGATCAAATAATTACATCTGACCCGTCGCAGATTCTCGCTATACAAAAAAATAAAAAGGCTCTGCAACAAAATCAAAGCAAAACAAACTAAGCAACTAAGTTATGGTAAGAAGCTTACAAAAAAAGAATGTAAGGCCTCCGCAAGAGAGAATAAGTCCTAGTACTGGAAAACTGATGATTGCCACTGCTTTTGGTCTAGATTTTCTACAAGGAATTATAGCTGCAATTCCTATAGCTGGAGTTATAATTGCTGATTTGGTTATCAATCCAATTATTATAGCTGTCTTTTGGGTATGGTTAATACTCCATAAGGTACATTTTAACAACAACATGAGACTTCTAGCTTTAATGTGGGGTGGTTTTTTCCTAGAACTTATTCCTTTACTTAACATCCTTCCTATATGGACTCTAACCATATTTATGACAATTCTAATGGTACGAAATAAAGACAAGAAGAAAATAAAGGAGTTCTACAAAAATATTAAAACTTAATTGCTAATATTTAGTGTAATACCATGTATCACACATATAAGCAGTAGGAAGAAAACTGGTGTGAGGGTACAATGTATATAATGAATCAACATATTACAGCACAAAATACATTTATTTTCTTGTTCTTTGTGACTGTTTTTGCATTTTCTACGGTTCTATTTACACCTTTAAACACCTCAGCGCAATCAGTACCTGGTATTGAAGATACTATTGTATTGAGTACAAATCCAACATATTCAGGTCCAAATGAGCTTGTTATAGTGTCTGCCGAAAGCTTTTCTATAGATCTAGATATAGCGACTATATCGTGGTTTATTGACGATGTACTACAACAACAAACAGTTGGTGGTAAAATATTTCGATTTAACACTGGTGCATTAGGAAGTAGTTCAAAAATAGATGTACTAGCTATTATACGAGGTGAGACATTAGGATCTGAGCAAATAACGATTTATCCAACAGATATAGATGTACTCTGGCAAGCGCATACATTTGCTAACCCTCTATATAAAGGTAAACGTGAAGCAACTATAAATAGTATTATAGCTATTGAAGTTATTCCTCATTTTATAAACATCATTGGTAGAAAACTAGCAGTGAATGAACTTATGTATTCGTGGAGAGTCGACAAAAAAGCCATACCTCGTATTTCAGGTAAGGGTAAGAATAAAATAACTGTATCTCAAACAAAACCTATTGATTCTTTATCTATTGAAATTGAAGTAGGGGCTATTGATAATGTGTTGTTTAATAAACGTACTATATTAATACCTATTCGTAGCAGTGAGTTGCTTATATACGAAGACAGTCCATTACTTGGTGTGCTTTTTAATAAAACTATAAGTAATTTATACTCATTAATATCACAAGAAACAAAATTTATAGCGTATCCATTTGCTATGTCACTTATTAATAGAAATGACTCTCATATCAACTATTTTTGGAGACTTAATAATAAATTTATTACTTTAGGAGAGGACAGGGGCAGTATAACAGTTAGTCATACTGGATCTGAACAAGGAGAAGCGGAAATATCACTATTAGTAGAAAACTCAAAAGATATGTTTCAAGAAAGTAAAATTGACTTCCGTATAGAATTTGGGGGTGATTCTTCTTCAAGATCTGGATTTTAAATTATGGATATTATGTTAATAAAAAGAAATAAATCACTATATATAACACTATTAAGTATTTTACTTTTTATTCCTATATTTACATTCGCACAAGAGACTGCATTTATACCACTTACAGAAATACCCGGTGTAACAGACACTGGAAGTTTTAATACTTTCTTAAACGGAGCATTTAAACTTGGACTAGCTATAGCTGTAACACTAGCTGTGGTAATGATTACTATTGGAGGTTTCCAATACATGGCAAGCGAATCAATATTTGCAAAAGGAGCTGGTAGAGAACGTATACAAAATGCTCTTATTGGACTTCTCATAGCTCTTTTAATTTGGTTAATTTTATTTACAATAAACCCAAGATTATTAGAATTTGACATAAATGTAAAAAAGCCAATACTACAAGAACAAAATGAGCCTAATCTAGTAAATAATAACGAGCCAACATTTGGAAGTGAACGTGCAAAGATAAACAACAACCCAGTAAAATTAGAAAAATTATTGGAACAACAAAAAGCTATAGATCCAACGATAAGAGTACCTGTTTGGTATTACAAAAACCTAGGACAACAAGGAGATGGAACTGGCCCATATAATACTCAATCGGATTGTGCTAAAGCTGCCAATGACGCAAAAGAAAATGATGCAATGTGTTACTCAGTAAAATTTTAGTTTAAAAATAGCGCTTATAAATATTATATATTCTAAAAAATAATGAACACTAAAAGGAACATCTTAATACTTGTAATCATATTGTCTGTTGTGGTAATTATTGGTCTGTTTTTTGCATATCAATTTTTTATTACAGATGTTAGAGATATCGATATTAGTAATTCAACAACAGATAGAAGTAGTAGAAATGTACTCTTTCCTGGCTCTGAATCACTTGGAGGTGATAAAAGTACTGCTATTCAAAGAAATGCCCAAATTCCTGTATTACGTCAGATATCAAGTGGTCCATCCTCTGGGTCTGTAATATTTACCAATAAGGAAAATACTGTAATTAGATATGTGGAAAGAGCTACCGGTCACATATATGAAACCACAGCAACTTCTATTGAACAAAACCGTATATCAAATACAACAATACCTAGGGTACAAAAAAGTGTTTGGTCTAAAGATGGAGAGATGGTTATACTTCAATACCTAGATGACAATGAAGTGTTAAAAAGTTTTTATGGAGATGTATCAAAAGATACTAATATACTCGATGGATGGTTTTTAAGTAACAATATTACAGATATAGCTGTTCGTGAAGATAATAAGATTTTTTATATACAAAAAATTGGAAATAATTCTAAAGGAATAACATCTAATTTTGATGGCACTAATAGTAAGTCTATATTTTCTTCTACTATATATGACTGGATACCAACATGGGTAGGGAATTCAATAGGAATAACAACAAAATCATCTAATAATATACGTGGTTTCTTATATAAGTTGTCTCAAGGAGAATATACTAAATTATTTTCTACATCAGGGCTTCTTATCAACGTAAGTCCAGATGGAGAGAATGTACTTTTATCTGTGAATCGCGACACTGGTACAGATCTATTTATATATAACATTAAAACATCTGATACAACTCGTATACCATTTACAACACTGCCTGAGAAATGTACATGGTCTGATAATTTTATTATATTTTGTGCAGCTCCTTACAATGAAATACTAGGAACGGTACCTGATGACTGGTATAAAGGCGCTGTGTCGTTCTCTGACGATATTTGGTCATACAACCTTGAAACAGACGTTTCTAGTCTTATATACGACGCTGAGGCAGAAGGTAAGCTTTTTGATGCAACTTATTTAAATATCGATACTGAACAAAAAATGCTTCTGTTTATAGATAAAAAAACTTTAATCCTTTGGGGATTAACACTGTAAGTGTAAGTTATTGTCCTGAGTAACTTAAAACTACTTTCCTAAATCTACCTTCTCCAGTTGAGGCTGTTTCTATGTGTGGATCGTCTGCAAAGAATGAATGTACGATCATTCTTTCATAAGCACTCATTGGATCTAACTCAACCTCTTTTTTAAATGTTCTGACTCTATCTGCTAGTAATTCAGCTTGTTTTTCAATATCTTTTAGTCTACGTTCTTGATATCCATTTATATCTATAAGGAACTTAATTTCATTTGAATCATCTTGATTAATAATTTTTTTAAGAATGTAATTAAACGCACGTAGTGTTTCACCATGATTACCAATAAGAAGTGCTGAATCTTTAGTTTGTATAGAAAAGATGGGGTGTAGTTTATGCTCTTTAATGTCTATTGAGTCTGGAATAATACTTAGTTTTTCTAAAAAAAATTCTATTTCTTTTGTAATTTTTTCATTATTATTCATACTCTATTTTGTTGTTTTTTGAATTATTTTTTGGGTATGTTCTTATACTTTTGGTACCTCTAAGACGTGCTTCTTCGTTTGGTCTATAGGCCTGTTGCCTTGAGAATCATCATGCACGATTCCTTGTGAGGAATCGTCTCCGGACATGGTATTTTGCGAGGATGATCCGTCTTTGGACGTGATTCCTCGCGAGGAATCAGCCTCTCTCAACATACGTTTACGTATAAACACTTCTTGAAGTATCGCAAATATGTTACTTGTAGTCCAATATAAAGCGATAGCTGCAGATATCGTATAAGAAATAACACCAACTATAATAGGTAATACGTATCTCATTTGTATATGCATACTTTTTGCAAGATCATTTTTAAATGATTTTTCTTTATTTTTTGTATCAAGTTTAGGGAAAGATATTTTTGTGTGGATATACTGTGTAATACCTGCAAGTATGGCCATAACTAAACTTTTACCGCCAACATCAACTAACCCTATAAATTGCATATTTATAACATCAGGTATTGTTATAAATGAATATAATATATCTGTATTTACATTAGGTAGACCTCCTTTAAAAAAAACCCAATATAAACCAAATATAATAGGGATTTGTATAAAAAGTGGAATAATCATCGCAAATGGGTTTATTTTTTTATCTTTATACAAACTCATTGTTTGTTTAGCTTGTTCTTGTTTATTATCTTTATATTTAGCTCGAATAGCCTCTAATTCTGGCTTAATAGCGTTCATTACAATTTGAGAACGTATAGCAATATGAGCAAGAGGTAATAACACAACTTTTACTATTATTGTCAGTAGAATCACTGCTATACCAACATCTGCATATGGTACGTTTCCAACAAAGAAAATGAGTCCATTATATAATGGATTATATACAAATGATGAAAATAAAGATGAAATCATTCAACAATTTTAACTCATTATTGCAACTCTTACAACTTCTACTTTTTAAGTCTTCTTAAAAGGTATTCAACCTCAGATTTAATCTCAATATAAGATAACTCACCAGATCCTTTTTTTGTATAAAAAACTGCCCATATATCGTTATTTTTTGTTTTATTAAAAATACCCCTTATTCTACGCCTTAATTTGTTCCTTTTTACAGCTGATGAAATAACTTTTTTTGAAATTATAATTTTTATTTCAGGTTTTGATACGTTTTTATTAACAGTTTTTAGTGAAAAATGTTTAGAATTAAACAAACCGCCAAATTTCATGACGGTTTTAAAAAAATTTTTTGTTTGTAGTTTAAGCATGTTATTTTTTATGCTTATATAGCTTAAAGCCTAAACTGTAAGACTTTCACGTCCTTTTTGTCGACGTCTTTTTAGTATATTTCTGCCTCCAGATGTATGAGTACGACTAAGAAAACCGTGTGTTCTCTTTCTTTTCTTATTTTTTGGATTATATGTTTGTGACATAAGAACGTCAGTATACGATAAAACCCTATTATTTTCAAGTTAACTTACAGATATTAGAATAAGGCTCTATTTTAGAGTAAAATATTTTATTAAATAGTAAATCTATATAAAATTATAATAATCAACATTTTGTGAACAGTTTATCAACATAATCATTTAATACACGCAAGTTCTATCATCTGTACACTTCTATATAATATATAAGTTCTTTAGAAATTAGTCTTTAATTTAGATTAGGCTAAATTTTTAAGATAGGTTAATAAATATAAGTAACCTTTTTGTTTATTTTATTACTTTATATAAATTAAATTTAAAATTACCGTGGATATAAAACAACTTTGGGAAAATACACTTGTAGATATCGAACTAGGTATATCAAAAGCAAATTTTAGTACTTGGTTTAAGAATACATCTATACAAAGAATAGATGTCGGTGTTGTTTATCTTGGGGTTCCAAATCAATTTGTTAAAGATTGGCTTATAAATAAATATCATAAAGATATTCTTAAAACATTACGTAATTTTTCTACAGAAGTGCGTGGGCTTGAATATATAATATCTAAAGACCAAAAGAAAAACTTAAATAAAAATCAAATAATATCAAGACAGTTTAATCAAAATTCTGTTAATGAACTTCCTCTTGAAAATTTCTATATAAATAAAAATGACAACTTAAACCCACGATATACATTTGATACATTTATTGTTGGACCATTTAATCAATTAGCTCATGCTGCAGCACAAGTAATCACACAGAAACCGGGAATAATATATAACCCATTATTTATTTATGGCTCAACTGGACACGGAAAAACACATCTCATACAAGCTGTTGGTAATTACATAAAAAAAACAAACCCTAATAGAAAAGTATTTTATGTAACATCTGAAAAATTTGCTGTGGATTATTTAAATTCAGTGCAAGAGGGTAAAGCAAACACATTTAAAGAAAAATATAGACAATATGATGTATTAATAATGGATGATATTCAGTTTTTATCGGATAAAGAAAAAACTCAAGAAGAATTATTTCACCTATTTAATGCATTATATGATAATAATAAACAAATAATTTTTTCATCAGATAGACATCCAAACTACATACCAGGGCTCGAAGAGCGACTTAAATCACGCTTTAACGCGGGTATGATAGCTGATATACCAGCTCCAGACCATGAATCACGTATAGCTATACTTAAATTAAAAACAGCACAAAGTAATTTTATGCTTTCAAATGATATTATTGAATATATTTCACGTGGAGTTCAGGGAAATATCAGGGAATTAGAGGGTGTTTTAAATTCAATAATATTCCAATCACAAGTAAAAGGACGTATTCCTAACCAAACTGAAATAAAAGAAATCATAAAAAATGGATCAAAACCAAAAAAATCAATCTCAGCAAAAGAAGTTGTGAAAAAAATTGCTGATTTTTATGAGGTTAATGAAAGTAGTATTTATGAAAAAACACGTAAAAAAGAAATAGTAAAACCACGTCAATTGATTATGTATATTCTACGCGAAGATTTTGGTGTATCTTATCCAAGTATAGGTGAGAAACTTGGTGGTAGAGATCACACTACAGTTATTCACTCTTGTGAAAAAATAAAAAAAGATTTAAAAAATAATTCAACACTTGAACAAGAAATAAATCAAATTAGAGCTTTATTATAATGTAAAAAATATGTATTAATTGTTAAGTAAATGTGTATAAATTAAAAATATTTAATAAATATATTATTTTATATATTTTTATAAAATATATTCAACAGTTTATTCACAAATTATTAATAAAAAAAGATTTAAAATATCAATAAAAATATATCTTAAATCAACTTTTCAACATATTAACACTACTAATAGTAATAATAAAAAATTAATACAAAAATATGAAAATAACTTGTGAAAAGGATAACTTAATAAAAGCATTATCTATAACAGAAA